>JAZQRQ010000040.1:0-45693 GCA_045629665.1 Faecalimonas sp. | reverse complement strand
AGCCATCTTAGGGTTCCATCTTCTTGTCTGATGTCCAAAGTGAACACCTGCTTCTAACAACTGTTTCATTGAAATAACGTTCATTTCTTTTTCCTCCATTTTTTGGTTTTTTTCTTCCATATACTTCCCTCTCTGCCACCGACCTTTGAACGTAAAAAGGCTAGGCACCTACAGAGATAACCATATATGTGTTTTTTTGCAACATTCGTAGTATATCATAATCACCCTGGTATTGGCAAGCACTTTTGTCGAATATTTTCACAATTTTTCTCCAATAAAAAGGCTATAGACTTTCGTTTTTCAAAAATCTATAGCCATACAATTACCAATATCTTCGAATCGCAATAATATCTTTCAGATAAACGGTTGCTTCTTTTACATAACTTCCTGTATGTGGCGCATGAATCACACGCTCATTGCCTATGTAGATTGCCACATGACCGGAGTAGCAAATGATGTCTCCCGGCCTCGCCTGCGCAACACTTCCGATTGCTTTCCCGCCGATTGCCTGGTGGCCTGACCAACGGTCAATGTAAATGCCAACCGCCGCGTGTGCCGCCTTTGTAAGTCCGGAGCAGTCAATCCCTTTCATGGTGTTTCCACCCCACGCATAAGGAACACCGAGATATTTTCTCGTCTCTGCCACAATCGCATTGCCGACAGCCTGGTCGCCGGTTCCGGTATACTTCACCCCGCCGGTTCCACTGTTCAGAACAACCTTGTCTTTGTTATTCTGCTGTGCGGCCCTTCGCGCCGCTTCCTCTGCCGCTTTTCTTGCGGCTTCTTTTATCTGCTTATCAAAATTGTCAATTTCTGCTTTTTTGCTGGAAATTTTATTTTTTAAATTCTTTTGCTGTCTCTCTAACTGCGCCTGCAGACTTTGCATTTCTTTCTGCTCTGTCTCTAAAGACGCTTTTAAAGTAGCAATCTCTTCTTTAACCTGTATATATTTGTCTAATTGCGCTCTGTCATACTCGTGAATGCTCTGAACGTTATTCATGTTCTGAAGCATCTGCGCAATACTTCCCGATTCAAATATAACCTGCAATGCACTACTATTGCCGCTCTCATACATGGCAACAATTCTTTTGACCATGTTGTCATATTGCTTCTGTTCGTTAATCTCCGCCTCTTCTAACTGTGCTGTCGCTTGGATTACTTCCTCCCCCTTGGAAACAAGCTTCATCTCCATCTCGTTGATGTCTGCCATTGTATCCACCAAGTCATCCTGTAAGGTTTTCACTGCGTTTTCCGCATTCTTTTTCTTGCGTTCCAGCTCATTGACTGATGGAGCCGCAAGCACGGAAGTTGCAAGAACAGAAATCAAAACCAACACTGTTACAAATGCTCTGCGAAACTTTTTCATTGGATTCTCCCCTTTTATGTAATTATTTCTCCCCATACATAACACTAATATACATTATTTTACTTGCAATTTCAACATTTTCTGATAATTTTCCAATTATTTCCATAAAAACCTCCAACCATTGACCTGCGATTAAAAAAGGACCCAGAATAACATCTAGGTCCGCTCAATATTATGCTCTTGTTTTATTCCACTTCACCTTCAAATCCAAGGTCGTCAAGTGCCTCAAGTGCCGTCTTCACACAATGCTGACACCCGTTAATTGTCACTGTTTTGTCTGCAAGATTTACGGAGAAATCCAATCCTTCCTCTGTCAAAAGTTTTGTGATTCTTTCCACACATTTTTCACAATGCATGTCTGCTACTTTAATTACTGCCATGTTCTTTCCCTCCTAATATTTTCAATCTAACTTTGTACTGCGAAGACGCAGTGCATTACTTACCACACAAACAGAACTGAGTGACATCGCAAACCCACCGATTACCGGACTGAGTAACATTCCATTAAGTGCATACAACGCACCTGCAGCCAACGGAAGACCGCATGCGTTGTAGAAAAACGCCCAGAACAAATTCTGTTTAATATTGCGAATGGTCGCCTTGCTCAGTTTGATTGCCTTATATACATCGTGTAAATCGGATTTCATAAGAACAACATCCCCGGAATCTATCGCAATGTCGCTTCCGCTTCCAATTGCCATGCCTACGTCTGCTTGCACAAGTGCCGGTGCGTCGTTGATGCCGTCACCAACCATCATGACACACTTGCCTTCTTTTTGCAGTTTTTCGACTACAGATGCTTTGTCGTTTGGAAGCACTTCTGCAATCACATGATCTGCGTCTACTTTCTTTCCGATATAGCCTGCTGTCAGTTTATTATCTCCGGTCAGCATATATACTTCAATGCCCAGTCCTTTGATTTTTTGAATTGCATCTGCACTGGTCTCTTTCAATGTATCCGCTACTGCAACAATACCGATTACTTTTCCTTCACAACCGACAAACATTGGCGTCTGCCCTTTATTTGCCAGCTGCGTCGCCTCTTCCGCATAATTTGCATAATCTATCTGTTGTTCTACACAGAGTTTTTTATTACCGATATAGTATGTCTTACCTTCTATATTTGCATGAATTCCTTGTCCTGTAATGCTTTGGAATTCTGTTACTTCCTGCAGCTCTATTCCACGTGTTTTCGCTTCATTCACAATTGCAGCTCCCAAAGGATGCTCTGATACTTGTTCGCAAGTTGCAGCGATAGCAAGTAGCTCCTTTTCTGAAATAACATGGCTGATGAGCTTCGTAACCGCCGGTTTACCCTGCGTAATGGTACCTGTCTTGTCGAGTACAACTGCATTTACTTTATGACTAATCTCGAGAGCTTCACCACTCTTAATAAGTATTCCGTGGTTTGCACCAAGGCCTGTTCCAACCATAATGGCAGTCGGTGTTGCTAGGCCGAGTGCACATGGACAGGCGATTACCAATACAGAAACAAATATAGTAAGAACAAATGTAATGTCTTGCCCCAGTATCGCCCAAATAATGGCGGCTACAATCGCAATTCCCATTACAGTCGGCACAAAATATCCTGCTACAGTATCTGCTACTTTCGATATCGGTGCCTTCTTCCCTTGAGCATCCTCCATCATTTTCACAATCTTAGCCAGTGTCGTGTCTGCCCCTACATGTGTTACCTTCACAGTAATTGCACCTTGGTAGTTCACACTTCCACCTATCACTTCATCGCCGACCGTTTTCTCCACCGGAATACTCTCTCCTGTCAGCATGGATTCATCAACACTTGTACTTCCGTCTAAAATGACACCATCAAGCGGAATGTGGCTTCCCGGTTTGATAAGGATTGTTTCTCCAATCGCAACCTGTTCTACCGGCACTTCTATCTGCTCGCTCTCCCGAATCACGATCGCCGTGTCCGGCGCAAGTTCCATCAGCTTGCGGATTGCCTCGGATGTCTTGTTCTTGCTACGGCCTTCCATGTATTTTCCAAGCATAACCAACGTTACCACAACTGCTGCAGATTCGTAATATAGATTGTGTGCACTTGCCGGATGGAACGGAATGGAAATGGTCATTGCAAGACTGTAGATAAAAGCACTTCCGGTTCCAATGGCAACCAATGAATCCATGTTTGGATGTCCCTTAAACAGACTCTTAAAGCCGACCAAGTAAAACTTTCTTCCGTTAATTAAAATAATGGTTGTCAACACAAATTGCACCAATGCGAAATTGAGTGGTGCCTTATGCATATCCATAAATGCCGGCAACGGCAGGTTGATTGGAAGCATATGTCCCAAACAAATATAGAGTAACGGTATTGCCAGAATGATATTGCAAATCAGACGACGTTTCGTCTTTTGTACGTCATCTTCTTTTTGCTCTTCCTTCTTTTCCTCCACATAGAGTTCTGCTCCAAAACCTGCTCTGTCTACTTTTTTGATAATAAGCTCTGGCGTAACCTTTGCCTCGTCATAAGTGATGTTCATAAGCCCTGTTGTCAGGTTGACGTTGCTCTCCACCACACCGTCTATCTTTCGCGTGACACGCTCTACTGCACTACTGCAGGCTGCACAGGTCATGCCTGTAATTGTATATTTCTGAGTAATCATGTTATCGCCCTATTTTAATGGATACTTTGCAGTTAATCCTGCTACCATCTCTCTTACTTTTTCTACATTATCTTCACTCTCAATCACAAGTGCGATTGCCTCTGCAATGACATCCATGTCCTCTTCCACCATACCTCTGGTTGTGACAGCCGGAGTACCGAGACGAACACCGCTGGTTACAAATGGAGAACGCGGGTCATTTGGAATCGTATTTTTATTACATGTGATATGCGCACGGTCCATACGTTTTTCCAAATCTTTTCCACTAATATCTGTTCCGCTGAGGTCTACAAGCATCAAGTGATTGTCCGTTCCACCGGATACAATCTTTACACCGCGTTTCATAAGACCATCACAAAGTGCTTTGGCATTTTTCACAATCTGTTCTTGATAAGCCTTGAACTCCGGCTGAAGTGCTTCTTTGAAAGCAACTGCTTTACCAGCGATTACATGCATAAGCGGTCCGCCTTGAATTCCAGGGAAAATAGCTTTATTAAAGTTAAATTTATCTGCTGCCTCCTGATTACAGAGAATCATACCTCCACGTGGTCCTCGAAGTGTCTTATGAGTTGTCGTTGTGACAACATGTGCATAAGGGATTGGTGACGGATGTACACCTGCCGCAACAAGTCCAGCGATGTGTGCAATATCTACCATCAGATACGCGCCCACTTCATCCGCAATCTCTCTGAATTTCTTAAAATCGATGGTTCTTGCATAAGCACTTGCACCTGCAACAATGAGTTTCGGTTGTTCCCTGATTGCAATCTCTCTCACCTTATCGTAATCGATAAATCCGTCATCCTCTACACCGTAGAAAACAACATCAAAATATTTTCCGGACATATTAACCGGTGAACCGTGAGATAAATGTCCGCCGTGGTCAAGATTCATACCGAGCACTTTATCTCCCGGATTCAGCATTGCAAAGAATACCGCCATATTTGCCTGTGCTCCCGAATGCGGCTGCACATTAGCATAATCACACCCAAACAATTCCTTTGCACGGTCTCTTGCAAGGTCTTCTACAACGTCCACACATTCACATCCACCATAGTAACGTTTTCCCGGATATCCTTCTGCATACTTATTTGTCAAGATGCTTCCCATCGCCTCCAAGACCGCGTCACTTACCCAGTTCTCCGATGCAATTAACTCGATATGCGAATTCTGTCTTTCACGTTCGCTTTCAATTGCCCGAGCTACTTCTATATCCACTTTCTTTAATTCTTCAAAATTGTTCATCGTATGTAAACCTCCTAAACTTATTAATGCGTTTAGCATACCATATTTTCTAAAAAAGAGGAAGAGTTTTTACCCTTCCTCCCCAAATTTGTTATTACTGTGCTTTTCCTAAAGTCACTTCAATTTTTTCTTTTTCATATCCGTTTCGACTTTGAACCTGAATTGTAAGTTCCACCGTGTCTCCTGCTCTGTAGTACTGCAGTTCTTCCTGCAATTCTTCCATGCTGTCAACACTGTTTCCATCGATTTTTGTGATAATTGAATTCACCGGAAGACCTGACTTGTCAGCACCGCCACCTTCTATAACCTCAGACACATACACACCTTCCGGCATATTGTAGTACTGTGCCATGTCCGGTGCTACCGTAAGCCCTTTGATTCCAATTGTTCCTCTCTGTCCTTCCGGAATCTTTGTACGTGTCTCCTTATTCATCAGTTCATTCAAAATGTCTACAACATCTGATATTGGAATCGAATATCCCATACCCTCTACTTGTTGATCGCTAACCTTCATGGTATTGATTCCGATTACTTCTCCATTTGCATTGAGCAGTGCTCCACCGCTGTTACCCGGATTGATAGCAGCATCTGTTTGAATTAATTTCCCTTCATAATTTTCAAGAGTACAATTGAGTGCGCTGACAATTCCTGCTGTAACAGACTGTCCATAACCAAGTGCATTTCCTATTGCAATCGTTGGTTCACCAACACGAAGTGCATCCGAATCACCAAGAGTGGCAACTTTGATAACTTCCATTGTACTTTTCTCAACACCGTTAAGCGGAACAGAAAGAATCGCAAGGTCTAAATCCGAATCAGTGCCTTTTATCTGCGCTTCATGACTTGTTCCATCATTAAATGTTACGGTAAGCGTTTTACTTCCCTGTACGACATGATTATTCGTCACCAACAATAGTTCCGCATCGTTTTGTCCTATAATAATTCCCGAACCACTGCTCTGGCTCTCATACTGTGTGGTTCCGCCAAAGAAAAAGTTCTGCACTTCCTGAACACTGAGATTCACAATTGAAACAACAGACGGCATTACACTAGCCGTAACATCTGCAACATCCGACTTTACAGTTGACCCACTTCCCGTTGCGATCTCTGTAGAATTCACAATCTGCCCCGAATGATTATTGGTTGTCCTATGTCCAAAAATATTATCAATTACGCGATTACTTACTTGGAACACAACACTTGCAAGCAATCCAAAAACAATTGCCAACGCAACTGTTGCAAATAATTTACCTACAGAACCACCTTTCTTTGGTTTCTCCTGTTTTTGTGGTGGCACAGATTGACTCGTGTAACTATAATCATATCTTGGAGCGTATGCGTCTTGTTCTGAAGTTTTCTGCTCAAATTCAGACTCCGCAAACTGAGGTTCATCAAATTCTTCATTGTTCACATGTTCTAAATCCGGTTCTTCAAATTGTGGCTCTTGTGGCGCACCATACTGATATGGTTCATATCTATTTTCATCGTTCATATACTATAATCTCCTTCCGATTGCTTTATCTATGGTGTAGTCTATCAGACATTTGTGAAGAAACTGTGTTTGCATTATAAAAAAATTTTGAATATATGAGTAAATGGGGATGATTACTCATCCCCACTGATTCCTCTCATTAATCATCTAAATCAATAAAATCTACCGAGAAATTTTCAAAAATATCATCATCTTCGTAGATATCTTCCTTCTTCTCTTGTTTTGCATTGACTTCCTGCAAAACCTTTCCAAGTGATTCCTCTACCGATTCCGTCGGCTTCTTTTCTGTTTGTTCCGGAATATCCAATACAATTTCTCTTGTGAATTCTTTTTCCTGTACCGGAGTCGGCTCTTCTTCAACACTTTCCTGCACAAGTTCTTTCATGCCTTCCTGCACAAATTGTGTTGCTTCATTCAACTCTTCTTCTGTAATATCCTCTTCCTCGTCATCTTCCTCTTCGTCCAAGTCAAGAATCACATCGTCCTCTGTTTTATCATTGATAAGATCGTACTCATCGTAAATCTCATCCAGTTCAGCATTGCGATTATATAACTTGACACTAAGTACAATTATGATAAGCAGGAAGAAAAGGAATCCCAGACCTGTTCCGAGAATCACATAATCCAAATGATTTTCTAACAAACCACTGATTTTGCCAATCAGGGAATCATTCGCGAATTCCTCATGCACTTCCGGTGCAACAAATCTCTGATAGGTTCCCTCTGTGTTATCTAACTGGTACAATGATTTTTGTCCGGAGTTATTGATAGCATACAGAATACAAAATCCATCTGAATCTTTTGCTTGCCATGCCGGGAAATCATGTCCGTTGAGAACTACTGTCGTTGCCTTATATTCTTCCGGCAATACAACATCTGTCACATCCGATAACAATGCAATTGTTACGCTATCCGAAACTTTAATCTCTTCATATGGTGCAAAGGTAGCATCTTCTTCTACATACATAAAGAAATCGCCTGCATTCGCTTCATTTACCAAATATGCAAGATATAAACCGAATTTTTCACTGTACACTACGTCATACTCAACCAAATCGTATTCTAATTTAGCAGCTTCATAGCCTACCGGAATTGCATCTTCCGGGATTTCATTCGCAATTTTGTAGGATACTCCATTGACATCCACAGTTGCATCAGTAGGAGTTACTGTAGTTGCAGGAGTTGTTGTTGTAGTTCCCTCTCCCTCTGCAATTGTAACTGTTGCTGACCCCTTCGTGTAATTCAAAACCGTTCCCGATACATTTTTAATGGTTGCACTTGTTATCTCAATCTTTGTAGTTCCTGCTTTGAGTGCTGTAAAACTAAACTTGAATTCCTTGCGCGCTCCGACATCGTGTGTTGCATCGCCTATATAAGTGAGTTTACCTGCCTCTGGTTCCGTGATTCCGTCACCACTCGTAAACTTCAGCATATTGGTATCATACTTCATCACAATCTCAATCTTGCCAAAATTACCTGCTGACTTTTGCACCACACCTGTTACTTCAACTGTTTCACCGGCTTTCGTCTGTGGGTCAGTGAACATAATCTTGCCGTCTGCCGCAAAAGCCGGCATAGAATAGCAAGCGACCAATAAACATATTGCTAACAGCATAGTTGTGAATTTTTTCATAATCTTCATATCTGTTTCCTCTTTCTTTTTCTTTTGACACTATATGTTCATTCTACATGATTTGATTATCATTGTCTAGACGTTTTCGCGTTAATTCTCAGTACTGGTTCCGTCTGATTCCTGACCCTGTTCCTTATAGTCCGCCCGCGTATGTCCGGAAAGTCTTTCTATCTCCTTGGCAATGTCCTTCACCGTGTCAGACACTGTGTAATCCTCATCCTTCGGATACAAAAATGCATGTAGTTCCTCCACGTTTTCCGTTACACCCAGTGGAATGACTACGCTTCCGATCCCCTCAACACTTCCGTCGGTGCGTTCAAATGGAAAACCGCTAGTCTCTCCCAGGTCATATTGCATGACTCCCGCTGCCAGACGAATGATTTCTTTTAATGTAAAGCTTGTGGATACCTGCGAAAATACTTCGTCAATAATTTTATTAATCGTAGAAATATCCGTCTGCTTTACCTTCTCGACTAGCTTTTGAATCACGATTCGTTGTCGTTCTGTTCTTCCATAGTCTCCGCCCACATTTTTACGAATACGGGAATACGTAACCGCTTCCACTCCATTCAGCGTTTGCAGCCCGCTCTTGATGCGACTCGATTTTTTCCCTACTGCCTCAGCCGTTTCAGAAATATAATTGTTCATTTCCTTAGCCTCTGCTGATGTCACATCAATCTCAATACCGCCAAGTAAGTCCACGACATCGGCCATTGCACCAAAATCTACTGTAACATAGTCCTCAATGTCCAAATCAAAGTTCTTGTTCAGCATATTGATAGCGTCCTTTGGACCGCCGTTAAAATATGCATGATTGGCTTTTTTTATCTTGCCATTGGTCTGCATAGTCATCAAATCACGATATATCGATATGATTCTTACTTCCTTCGTGTCCTCATCAATACTTGCAATCATAATCGTATCTGCATGCGTACCCGCTTCCAATTGTCCTTCTCTGGAATCACTTCCAAACAAAGCAATTGAAGTATAGTGCTCTTGCTTGGCACCTTCGTTGAATAAGATATCTCCCTCCCCAAAAAGATTGAGTTGAAATTTGTCATACTTATTCATTACATAGCCAATACCAAGCAGGATGAATAATGTAAATATCTCTGCAATCAGCACAAAGGCTCTTCGCCTTCTTTTGGCTCTCCTTTTCTTTGCCGCACGCTCCGCTTTTGCGGCCTTTAAACTTCTCCCCTGTTTCATTGTTTTCTCCCCTTGTTCGACTTTTCTCCGTCACTGTATTAACATACATTGCGGAACATTGCTACTGTGCCTGTTTCAAGTACTCTCTAGCCTCATCTTCATTAATCGAAAGCTCTGTCACCAATTGTTCTAATATCTCCTCATCACTAGCATGATATTTTCTTGCAGTCTTAATCATGACTCTAATTCCTTCCATTCTACCTTCAGACTTGCTGTCCTCCATCATTTTTCTTATTGCTGTACACATATTCATTCTTCCCTCCACATCTTTATATTCGTCTTTTATTTCCACCAGTTTCTTTACATTTGCGTAATTTACTACAACATCGTATGCATCTTCATCCATGCTTTGATAATATGGCTCATTCTCAACTAATTCTTTTAACTTTTCTTCATCTTTTGCGTTACGCAAAAACTCTAGTACATACCTCAGATCCGTTTTAAAGATACTTGTATCTTTAATATCGCGAATGCTGATGATATTAATCTTATAATTCGGAATTAAGTTTCGTAGATTTGCAGGAATATCGGTAAATTCGAGGATATCGTAAAGGCAGGTTGGTCCTGACCATTCATCTTCTCCAGGATATAATACAAAGGTCACTACAGGCAAGAGTTTACTATCAGCTTTAAAACCATACAAGTATTCTCCCGGTGATAACCCCTGATGTTCTTTTCTTACTTTTTTCCGAATCTTTGCTGCCTGTTTCTCGTATTCTGCCACATCATACAGCATATTTCGTAATGGCAGTGAATAATCAATTTCTTCTTGAGGCTCCATCCCAATAATTAAATAATTAACCCCCAAAGCAACTTTTCTCAGCATATCTCTGGACTTACTGGACTTAACGACTCTTCTGGCTGCCATCGAATTAACAAACTTAGAAAGTTTCAGCCTTTGAATCTGTGTATCAACCTCTTGGATATCTTCCTCTTGTACTACTTGTTCGCCGTTACAACCAAAGCCATTGATGGCATCGGCAAAACGGGCAGGATCTTCAAAAAAATCCTTCCAACTTCCGTCTTTCTTCATTTTTCCTCCTGTCTGGCAGGAGTACATCAAAAAACTCCTGCTCTTAAAATAATTTGAAATAAAAGCATGAATTTTCTGAATGGTAATTGCGACATCATTCGCAATAGTTGAAATGTTTTAGATAAGGTTATCCCTTAAGATATACAACTTTCGTATATTGAAAATCTGCTTTTTCTAATTCTATCACAGCGCAGATTGAATTGCAATAACAAATAGTCGGAGCAAGAAACTCACTCCGACCTAAATACATTTACTATTGCTGTACAGAACTATTTCCCGTTCCGGTTCCGTCCTCTATTCCGGTTTCGTCTCCCGTTCCAGTTCCGTCTCCTGTTCCGGTTCCATTCCCTGTTCCAGTTCCGTCTCCTGTTCCAGTTCCGTCTCCTGTTCCGGTTCCATCCCCTGTTCCGGTTCCATCTCCCGTTCCGGTTCCGTCCCCTGTTCCGGTTCCGTCTCCTGTTCCAGTTCCGTCTCCTGTTCCAGTTCCATCTCCTGTTCCGGTTCCATCTCCTGTTCCGGTTCCATCTCCTGTTCCAGTTCCATCCCCTGTTCCGGTTCCGTCTCCTGTTCCGGTTCCATCGTTATTATTACCTGGTGTTGTCGTTGTGTTGCCTGGCGTTGTTGTATCCCCATCACCTTCACTCGGAGTATATGTGGATTCCGGATCTGCCTTACGATTACCTACAATACTTGCAATCGAACTACTAATCTTCACAACTTGTGCCGACGGCTGATAATCTTCTGTTCCATATAAAAACTTATGCAATTCAGAAACATTGCTCTTTAACGTCAACGGGAATACACAGCTTCCCTTTCCTGGAATCGTTCCGCTGCCTCTCACAATTGGGAAACCACTTGTCTCACCAATTTTATATTTCAAGAAATCCTTCGCATAAGACAACAATTCTGTCATAGTAAGGTTTGTTGCAATTTGAGGGAAAATCTTGTCTATAATCTTATTAATCGTTGCAAGGTCTGACTTCACAGCCTTTTCAGCAACCTTTTGAATAATCAGACGCTGTCTTTGTGTTCTCGCATAATCATCACCCACACCTTTACGAATACGTGCATAAGTGGTAGCTTGTACACCATCCAAACGTTGCACACCAGCATGCGTAAGATACTTTACTTTCTTTCCTGCAACCTTTCCCGTCTCATCAATATATTTATTGACAGCCTTATACTCAGCCTTGCTTACATCAACTTCGATTCCGCCAACCATATCAATCAAATCTGCAACCGCGCCAAAGTCAACCGTAACATACTTCTTGATATCAAGGTCCAGATTCATGTTCAGCATATTAATTGCCTGTTTTGCGCCGCCTCTGCTGTAAGCACTATTACATTTTTGAATCTTACCGTTTGTTATATCAAGTAACGTATCTCGATATACGGAAACCAACTTAACTTCCTTGGTTTCATTGTTGAGACTCACAATAATAATGGAGTCCGTATTCAGATTCTTCGCAACCTCGCCTTTACGAGAATCTCCACCAAATATAACAAAATTGGTATAGCCAACACCTACAGTATCAGGCAATTCATTGACTACAATCTCGTCTTCCTTGATTTCTTCCGTATTCAATTTGCTGAAAATAGTTGCCACATAGATAACTGCAGCAATAAACAGCAATAAGACTACCGCACCTGCAATTAACAATGCTTTTTTCTTCTTACTTAATCCCCTAAACCATTTGAGAATTCGATTCTTGCTTCTCGCTTTCCTTCTTTGTCGAATTTTCTTTTTTCTTTCGCTTGTCATTTAACTTCCCTCATTAAACAAATTTGTTGCTATCTGTATTATGATACACCTTTTTTTGTTATTATTCAAGATTTGAGAATAATTTCATTGTAAAGCCTCCTCCATAATTGAGGTGCCGGTGCAATTGCTACACCGCTTTGCCCACTTAGCAAAAATGACCCATAATATCCTATTTTTAGAATATGTCAAAATAATTTTTCACATCACTATATTATGCTATCTTTTTTAATCAGTTTCTATCCATTCTACATAATTAAAACTTTCTACATAGTCTTTAAAATTTGTAATTCTTTCCATATATGTTTCTGGATACACCCGATATTTTTCATCTTTGAACCACTGTATAATTTCAGAATTCACATCCGCATTATAATGATTATAGTCCTTATATAATTCTAAATTAGTAACTACCTTCTCCACATCATGCAGAAAGAAAAGTTTTACGTTTTCATACTGCAGTAATTGTTCTGTGGTATACTCCAAAACATCAAACACAGCATTCAAATCTCCTCTGCACAAATGCCAATTCCACCACAATAAATTATATGGTGGATAAAAAATATAAAATGTAGTGTCAGGATTCGTTTTTATATATGGTAATATGTTATTTCCTAAATTCATTTTCGCATTATCTAAATATTGAGGTGCTTCATACGGATCATTTACAACGTTATAATCCCAAAATATTGAACCCACTGCTGATTCCTTAGAAAAGTGTCCTGTCCATGTATATGCCTCGTTTATATCAGGAACTGTTCCTTTGTAATTATGCTTAACCGATTGATAGGCTTCTCCGAACAAGACCTCTTTGTTAAACACATACTCAACGTCATTAAAGATGTTTTGATCATATAAATACTCAGGCAATGGGAAATAGTAATTGCCATAGGTATCGATTAACGGATCAATATCCAACCCCATAAAAACATTATTAATATCGTGTGTGTCAAATGCTGCCTCAAACATATACTTATAGTTTCCTGTACGAATAGCTGGATAAGTTAATTTCACGGTATCGCAATCAAAAGCCTCATTCAACTCCGATACATAAAAATTCTGAGCCATGCTTGAACCAATCAGTATAGAATCATACTCAAAACGACGTGCAATTCCCGGATTTTGATAACGTTCATTATTAACTACGGGCTTTAAAAACTCCAATGGTTTGTGATAATGAAAGAAAGGATCTATTACAATTACAAACATCGCAAACATAATCAAAAATGCGAATGTCAAACCTAACGTACACTTAATAAATTTATTGTACATATTCTTCATCCTCCCTAAAAATTAACATAAATAAATGATGTCACTCCTGAAAACGATACAATACACCACACAAAGATAATAGCGCAAAATAACGCCTTCAGCAAATTGGGTTTAAATAATGCTAACTTTTCGTTCACATTTGGCATCACAATCGTACACACAAAAACAACCAAAAATGTTAACATCATAAAAATCATGTTACTTAAACTTATATTATTAAATAGGATTTCTATTATAACACTAATTTCCGGAAGTATAAAAGCAGAAGCCATTTCTGGAAACATATGTGCATTCAATGTCCCAATGTCAAAATTGAACAAAGCCTTTACAAGCATAAATGCATCGCTTAATGTGCTGGCTCTAAAGAAAATCCAAGTGAAATTTATAAATGCAAACAATAACAACCAGCTTAATACTTTGTTCATCTTCAAAACTTGCTTTTTAAATAATCTAGTAATAACATTTGCTATTCCATGCATAACTCCCCAAACTATAAATCCCCAACTTGCGCCATGCCAAATACCACTGAGCAAGAAGACGCAAAAAATATTCACGTATGTACGAATGGTGCCTTTCCGGTTTCCACCTAATGGATAGTAAATATATTCTGTCAAAAAGCTTGTCAATGACATATGCCATCTTTTCCAAAAGTCCAAAATATTTGTCGCTTTATATGGGCTATTAAAGTTCATTGGCATATCAAAATTAAACATATTGCCAATTCCCATCACCATATCTGAATAACCACTAAAATCAAAATATATCTGCATAGTGTATGAAAAAATTGCAATTGCTGCCGTCAAAGCATTCAAATTAGAAATATTTGAGAAGCCTACATTGGCGACATTAGCAAATGTATCAGCAATCAAAACTTTTTTTCCTAACCCCAATGCAAATGCATATATTCCTTTTGCAAACTGTTCACTGTTAAATTTCTTTCTGCCAGAGTCCCTTAATTGAGGAATTAATTGATTGTGACGAACAATTGGTCCTGAAATCACATACGGGAAAAACAACGCATATAACATATATTCTCTTAAACAATATTTAACCTCAGAATTCCTATATACATCAACTAAATATGAAATTTGCTGAAATGTAATAAAACTAATTCCGACTGGCACAACAAGGTTTAAAAGAGAAAACTCTGCCGAAAACAAATTATTTAAATTACTTAATACAAAATTAGTGTATTTAAAGTAGCTCAAGAGCAATACATTAAATGCAATCCCTCCAAACAACCCCCATTTGCTTTGTGTTTTTCTTATAAGCAGACTCACTGTGTAATTTATACCAACACTCGCAACAATTATTGGAACACATTTAATATCAAACAATCCGTAAAAAATCACAGACATCACAAGTAAAAAATTTTCACCCATTTGATATTTGCCCTTTGCATTCAAGAAATAATATCCACTCAAAGCAACTGGTAAAAAAAGAAATACAAAAGAATACGAATTAAACAACATATTTCCACCTCAATCCACACCGAACGAATTATTTTTATTTCCCATTCTTAAAAACATTTATTTTAACTAAAACATAAGTTACTGGCACTGCTATAATCGCAGATATTGAGTAAACTACTAACTTAGATATATTTAACAATTCAAAGAGCACTGTAACAGAAGTAACCTGTATTATGAAATTTGGAATATTATTTACAATAAATTTGAATAAATGACTAAAGGCCAACTTTTTCTTGAAATTCAATAAAGAATTTAAGGTATAAGAAATCGTAAGGCTCGTCAAAAACCCGAAAATATATGCTAAAACAGCATTTTTTATGAATAAGGAATATACATATGCTATCCAAATGCCATTCAAAACATTAACAACTCCAATTGCTATAAAAGTGAAGAAATCAGGGTTTAAAAACATTCTTTTGAGCCTTTCTATGTTTGTTTCCGTATATTTTTCCCAATCCAATATTTCATCTCTTTTAACGATAAAAGCTTTGTCAGCCAGTTGACTTACTGGATAATCACTCAATGAATCTGAATAAAATTTATCACAACTAGAGATTCCCATTTCACTCAACCGTTTTACTTTTTCTTTCCCATAACAATTGTGCCCCAACAAAACTCCCGTCTTTTTATCAACTTTAGTAGCAATTAAATTAAAACCGAGTTTGCTTGCAATAGGTACTAGTAAAAAATCCGGCGAAGCACTAATGATAATATCTGTGCTTTTTCTCTTCTCTAGATAAAATTCTTTTATCTTAATTTCGTTTTTTTCCCAAAATATATCCACTTCTTTATCAATATCTTCAAAATTACTTACAATACCAAAAAACTTACTTTTTAGTTGCTCTTTGGTTATAAACTTGAACATATATAACAGATAGCAGCAACCAATCATCAGAAGCCTCGCATAGTTTTTTTTATTTCTTTCCAAACAAAACTTGAAAAAATCTATACTTGAATCCCCGTCATAAATTGTATCGTCAAAATCATATATATTCATTAGACACCTCTCAAAAAGAACATCATGGAAATCGCATATATTACACATAAAATAATAAGTGTTTTATCCTGATACAATATAGTTGTTGGATCTCCTTCTTCGCTTTTTTCGACAATCAAACAATATCTCATAAATATCACCATAACCAGCGGTATTGTTAAAAACAAATATTGCGCATGTTGTTCTGTCGTCCACATGGAATAAAAAACTAACATCAGACCCAAAGTCAAATATTGAAATTTATCTAAAAAAGCTTCATTATACGATTCTAATACTACCCTTGCGTTCTTACTCGTTATTAATTCTTTCTTTCTTTTTCCAAGTCCCAAGAACAGCGATGCATTCAATACCGTTAAAAACAACCAATCTGATACCTCGACATCTATTATGGACGCACCATAATACACGCGAAGTATAAATCCTGAAGCGAGTAACAATATATCTATTATTGCAATATTCTTCATCCCAAAACTGTATACAAGATTAACCAACATATAAGCAACTAAAATGGTAATATTCAAAACACCATCACTTGCAATCATGTTTATAGCAAATGCACCAATCAACAAAATAGTAGCGATTATCTGTGCGGTTCCCTTTTTTATTTTTCCACTTGGGAGAGGTCTGCTCTTTTTTCTATCATGTAGTTTATCCTTTTCTATATCTCGTATATCATTTATTATATAAACGAATGAAGACATCAATGAAAAAGCAAAGAATGCCAATACTGTTTTAAATACATTCTCACAATTTACCATCTTCGCACAAACTACGGGAATAAATATTAGCATGTTTTTTATCCAATGCTTAATTCTTATCAATTGCAAATATACTTTCATATATGACGTTTCCTCTTTAAATCAATTTCTTCTTTTTTCCGATGTTATAAATCTCTTTTACAGTACTGAAGCCCCAAGCAGCTAAAATGCACATTATGGTTTGAATTGAATACATATATCTGTTTTGCGCCTCTACTAATAACAGCAATAATAGACATCCAAAGAAAAACAAGTACATTAAAAATACTTTTAAATCTTTTTTTCTTACCATAGGAATTAGCCCCATTGCCGTCAGAAAGACTAAAACCGTAAAATAGTTATCATTAATCTCTACAATTTGTTCATCAAGTATTTTAGCCTTGTATATGTGATCCTTAGCCGCAAAGGAAAGACTTACAACCCCTACCCTTGACGAATCACGCCCAAACACAATTTTTGCCTTATTTTTGAAAAAGTCTAATGACAAATTCTTCTTCTCCTCTTGAAACAACTTTTCAAGAATTTGCGAATTCGTTTTTTCATAATCATAATTATTTTGTCTCAAAGTGTCAAAATACATATTATAGTTATCAGCATTATAAGTTCCGTCGTCTCTTAAACCCACATTCAAATAACATGCAGTAATATTTCTAGCAACTTCTACTCCCACTATATCATCCAGAAAATTAAATATAACATTTTTAGTAATCGAGAAAGAAAAACATATTAAAGCAAGTGTCAAGAGTTTATATCTTATATATACTTTTAATTCTTTTTCTCTGATACCCTTCAAAACATAATATATTGCAAATGCAATCAAAAAAACTGGAGCAAAATTTTTAAAAAACGTACTTATACCTAACAAAACTCCAACAATTAAAAAAGAAATTATTTTATTACAATTAAACTTCAAACCATCACTGTCTTCACTCTTCAGAAACACATATATTACAATCTGCAAAAGCAATGAACAAATATGTTCTTGTGTAAAAATAAGCGTGTAAAATATATTTGCAGGCCAAAAGATATACAAAATTGCTGCCAATAGTCCGCAACTTTTCTTCTTAGATAACATACTAGCATTGTTATAAACAAATACTGAGCAGAGAGTTAATATAACCGAATTAAAAAGTAACGCTACTAATTGGGTTTCTCCAAACACCTTGTAAACTACGTTCATCAATGTAGGATATAAAACCCAATGCGTAAATACCCTATAATAATCCCCAGCGAATTGTAATGTTCGCGATGCAGTTATCGCACCTTCAAAGTCCGACACTTGACTAATATCGGATTCTAGCCATAAAACAATGCCAACTCTTGTTATCATAGCTAAAACTATAACTATCCAATGATAATAGTTTTCATTAATATTTATCTTGATTTTATTAAGTTTATTGCGAATACTCAACACCAAAAAGAGTAATAACAAAAACAAAAATACTACTCTTAAATTTACTATCCCATCAGATATTGGATAAATTACAAACATAACCGCAAATGCAGTCAACAATATTCTCAAAATTTTTTCTCTCATACAGCCCATAGCGATATGCTAAACACTAATAACATATCTTGTCTTTCTCATATATTTTGAAGTAGAATTCACCAATAAGAAAAAGGAATATTTACAATTGTATTCCTTTTTCATTGCTATAATCACCTATTATCTTTTCTCCATCAACTGTTCTATAGTCTTACACGATTTGTTCAAACTAAAATCAGATTCATTTAGTTGAGTCATAATCCTTTTTTTATACTCTTTGTTCTTTATAATATAATCCGCCCAAACTTTTGCATCCGAAATATCAAACATCTCAACATTTTCTGTTATTACCACTTCTCTATCTATGTTCTTGGATAATAAACATTTTGCTCCCGATGCCTGAGCTTCTATCGCAGCAAATGGCAGACCTTCAAACTTAGATGGAAAGAGAAAGAAATCCATAGCCTGAAGCACTCTATGAACATCTTTTCTGATTCCCAAAAAGAGAACTGCATCATCTAAATTCAAATCTTCAACTTTTCGCTTTGTAGATTCCACAAGTTCCCCTGTGCCACACAATACTAGTTTTGAGTTTGGTTGTTGTTCATGTACTAATTTGAAAATATCAATCAGAAACGTGTGGTTTTTAATTGCATCAAAACGACCAACATGTCCTATAACTAATGTATCCTCTTTCAACTCCAACTCTGCTCTTACTTCTTTCGCAAGTTGTTGATTGTAATAATATTTTTCAAAATCTATGCCATTTTGAATCATAATTACGTCATCTTCATTTTTATAGAAATATTTTTTTGCCTCATTTGAACAGGTGAATTTATGAGTCACATATTTATCTAGCCGAAAACGATTAAATTTATGCATGCACCCCATAATTTTCCCACCCATGTTACTACTATTATGGGCATGAATAATCCTCATTGGAATCCCCGCTCTCTTAGCCAACACTAATTCACCTATGGAACTCAAAGAACACAAGTGTACCCATATACCATCATATTGGTTTTCGCGGAGTATTTTTTTTATAGTTCGGTAGTGTTCAAAGAAACTTCTTCCCCTTGACACAACGTAGAATACATTTGCTCCCTTTGCAATTATTTCGTCTTCATAGGCAATATTATCTTGACTTTTTTCAAAATCAAAACGATACTTCTTGTCATCTAACGTTCTAAAAATATTCATTATGAACGTTTCAATTCCTCCATAGCCTTCTGTCATACCAACAATTAAGATTTTTTTCATAACTTTCCATCCTTTCGAGGATTACATACGGTAAACATTCTCAAAGTCACAAATATTTCTTGTATCTAAGACAACTTTATCTTTAATCTTTTCCATATTGTTTTTTATTTCCTGATGGGAAACTAACAACACGACAATATCTACATCAGCCAAAAACTTATCAAAATCATGATATTGATTATCCACTATGTCTTTTGTAACATATGGATCGTACACCTTTACACCATATGCCAAATGTTTTTTCATACATTCCAACATCTGAAGTGTCGGACTCTCTCGTACATCATCTACATCCTCTTTGTATGTGAGTCCATACAAACCAACTTTTGAAACATCTTTAATTCCATTCTCGTCCATGATTTGAGAAATTCTTTTTAATACAAATTCAGGCATAGAATCATTGATTTTACGAGCCGCTAAAATAATATTGGCTAACCCTGGATAATCTCCCACCAAAAACCATGGATCAACCGAAATACAATGTCCTCCTACTCCTGGACCTGGTTGTAGAATGTTTACTCTTGGGTGTTTATTTGCAATTCGAATAATTTCATATACATCCATGCTATCTGAACGGCATATCTTTGTAAGTTCATTTGCAAATGCAATGTTAATATCACGGAATGTATTTTCTACAACTTTCGTCATTTCTGCTGTTCTGATATCAGTTACAACAATTTCAGCTTCACAGAACGATTCATATACTTTTTTAACTTTTTCACCGATTTCCTTGTCATCAGCTCCGATAGTTCTTGAATTATGTTTCAATTCATAAATCATATTACCTGGCAAGATTCTTTCTGGCGCATGTACAATATTAATATCTTCGCCGAGTAGGAATCCTTTTTCCTGGATAACAGGTTTTACATATCGGTCAATGGTTCCAGGTGATACTGTCGATTCAATAACGACAATCGCTCCTTTTGGACACACTTCCATAACACTTTTAACCGCACTTACGACATAAGATGGATCAATTTTCTTGTTCGCTTTTTCATATGGCGTTGGAACTGATACAATATACATATCTGTTGAAATATACTCTGTTGTAAATTGAATTCCTTTTTCAACAGCCTTCGCAAAAAGTTCGTCCAAACCTTCTTCTTCAAACGTTGTTTCTCCTGCGTTCAAAGTAGCAACTAACTCCTTATTATAATCTGTTCCTACAACTTCTAAACCATGTGAAGCCATAGCCAACGCAGTTGGCAAACCAATATACCCTAAACCTACAACATTAATCTTTGACATATTTTTTCCTCTTTTCTATATACTTTGTTTTTTATAGTTACTATACCACAACTGTGCCATTGCTGCTACAAATACCCAAAACAATACACCCATCATAGGAACTTCAAATATATTTTCCACGAAACAGTGTACCATCACACCTGTCAAACCTGCCATAATCCCCATACCAAGTTCTTTGAAACGCTTATCCTCTACAATGCGAACTGTTTTGAGCGAAATACTAAATACTTGCCACATCAAAAAAACAAATACTACAATTCCAACAAGTCCAGCTTCTGCCACAATTTTCATATAATAGTTATCCATGTAAAACGTCTCAATTACTTTTCCATGTACAATTGCAGACAAACCATTATTCATTGCCACAGCACCACCAAAGCTTCCAAGTCCAAGTCCTATCCAAGGGTGCTCTTGAAAAATTTGAATTCCAGTAAGCCACCGAATCAATCTTCCACCTTTCATACTACTTGCCATATATTCTGGACTAAGCATATATAAAATACGGTTACTGATACTTGGTACAAATATTAACACTAAAAATACTGTGAAAACTGCTGGAACAATTAGTCTCTTATCTTTCAAGAGTACATAAACTCCCATCGCACATGCCACACCAATCCAAGCGCCTCTAGAATAGGTAAATAAAAGCGAAGCAAACATACACAATGCGAGAATATTAAAAACAACTTTTTTTAACTTCTTTTCTGTTGTTAATAGCAATGCAATACATATCGGTATTGCCAAAACCATTAAACTTCCAAAGATATTAGGACTAGTAAAAATAGAATATACCCTAGTTCTGATTCCTACTTCATTACTCTCAATCCATGTACTAGGCATCTCCACACCAATGATATATTGGTATACTCCGTGAATTGCCAGAATTCCTGTGAGCCAAACAAAAACTGTCACCAGTTTTCTAACGGTATTTTCATTTTTCATTAATTGAAACGCTACAAAATACCAGAACAAACTTTGCACAGTTGCACGAAATCCTTCAAATGCAACTTGCGGCTTTGGCGAAATCAACATTAACACAATCATAACACCAATGAAAATAATGATAGCAATATCAAACGGTGACGTTTTAATTGCTTCTGCATCTCTTTTCGTTACCCACTTATACAGCCACATGAGGCACAGAATAATCAAAAACATTTCATCCCAAATACTGGCTAAGGATGTAATATACTGCCTAAATATCCAGTCAAATACTGCATACAACATAGCCAACATTACAACAATCTCATAATTAATTTTGAAAACTTTTGCCTCACTCACAAAAGAAAGTTTCCCGTTCCAAAATGGACATACAATATAATCAACCATGCTTTTGCATTTTTCAGCAAACTTCCTTAATATTTTGTAGCACTTCGAATACAAAAATAATGGTTCATAGTCTTCATAACGTCTTGAAAGTTTTCCAAAATAACTGTCTTGGAATACACGGCAAACATTTCTTACAATTTTAGCAAGAACACTATCGAGATAAAGGCCCCAGAAAAACACAATACATTTCTCTAGCAAACAATAAATTACGCTCGATTTTAGTACTTCTAGCATAATTGCCTCCTCACTATTTATTCTTGTGGTTCAAACTGCACATCCACAATTTTACTTCCGGCAGAAAAACGCTCTGTTGCAATATCAAAATTAGAATTTACACGAATAATATTCTTGCCAATTTTTACACCTTCACTTGTCTTTGCTCCTTCTGCTTTTACTTGAATACGTCCATCCACATACAAAGGATTGTCAGCAATTACCAATTCGCCATCATCCGTAATATCTACATATTTTGTATCTTCAAATATAACATCGACAACCTCTATCTCTGTAACTTCATCATCAATAATCAATTTGTCTCCTACTTCAACGAAATTCTCCGACTCTTTCATAATACAAGTCATTTGAAAAGTAGCATATACTGTACCCGTTTCTACTTTTTTTTCCACTACGTTGCTGTTGCTTTGACCAAATAATTTATATCCCACTCCAGCAAGAAGACACACAATAATTAATGCAACTACAAAATCAATCACATTTATTTTTCCAAAAATTCTTCCCTTGTTATCAATCATTTTTCTTCTCCTTCATCTTACAAACTATCAAATATTTCTGCTAGCTTTTCTGTTAATTTTTTCCTTTCATATCTCGCAATTACATCCTGGTTTGGTTCAAATGTCAATGCTTCATTCTCCCATGACTGATAATATTGCCATAAATTTTTCTTAATCTGCTCAATATCATCTGTGTCTGCCACTATTCCAATATTACTTTCACGAACCAAATCTGCTGCTACTCCATGCTCCGGAAGGAGAGCCAAAACAGGTTTTCCTGTATTCATATATTCAAAGAGTTTTCCTGTGTAAAAAGCATTTGCGCCTGGACCTGTCCCTTCAATTAAGACTAGTGCATCGCAACTCATTTGTTGCTGAATACACACATCATGTGGCACATATCCTACGATTTCTATTTGATTGGTTAAGTTAAAACTATCAATTACTTTTTGCAACTTGTCCTTATGATAATTTCCAATCAATTTTACCTTGACTTTTTTTTCATCTATCTTGCCTTCTTGAATCAGTTGTCTTAAAGACTCAAAAAATGTATCTGGTTTTCTTCTACCATATAGAGCACCCGTATACACCAATGTAAATTGTTCATTGCGTACTGATTTTCTCTCATAACCTACAAAATCATCCTCATCATAGCCATTTGAAATCACATGAAAATTTTCATCTTTTAGACTGTGAGTTTTCAAAAAGTTTTCTTTCATCACAGGAGTATTTGTTATTAACGCATCTGCTTCTAGCAACACTGCATGTTCCATGTATTTTTCAATTTTTGCACGCAATGCATTATGTGGATTATCAAGCGTATACGGATTATTTGTCCACTCATCACGAAAGTCCACCACCCACTTTACATTTGGAAGTTTTTTCTTAACATAACGTCCCAGCAAATGTGCAGAATATGGCGAACTTGTGGTGTAAATGTATTCTATATTTTCACTCTTAATCAGTTCTACTGCCTTTCTTTTCGCTAGTTGAGTCCAAATCACTGCCCCATCCGGAATTAACAAACGTTCTACGACTTTCCCAGGTATTCTAAAAATTCCTTTCCAGTCCTCTGGCTCACGCGACTTTACTCTGATAACTTTTACACCTTCAGGAATATCCTTCAATAGTGTCTCATCACGAACTGTGACGTTTTCCATATTTCTTGTCAATACAATCGGTTCATATCCATAATTCCTTAAATATTTCACAAATTTTACACTTCGTTGAACTCCCGGTCCTCCCATAGGTGCAAATGGATGGGATACAATAAGAACCTTTTTCATGATTATCTTCTCCTTTTCGCTTCAATCCATCTTACAATTTTTTTAGTTTCTTCTTTCAATTCTCCAACCAAAATCAACATAATACCGTATATCAAAATCCCTGCCACCACCATGACAGCTAAAGTGATTACATTCGATGGCAACATATTTTTAATGAAGTAAAGAGCAATTGCCATTACAATGGCACTTCCGATAATACGCACATACGTTGTCATTGGCAAGGACCACTGGTCATACTTTCTAGTGCCGTATCTCGCTAATATAAAATACACAAAGAACCCTGCAAATGTGGTGAATGCTGCCACTTTATAGCCAACAATTGGAACTAATAACAGATTCAGTCCCACATTCACGATTCCCCCAATCAAACTTCTACGAAAAATGCACTTTGATTTTGCATTCAATTCCCATGGTTTAATATTGTATTCTGTCAATCCCAAAAACATCATTCCCAATGCTACCCAAAACATAATATCATTTCCTTCAAAATACTCAGGTGCATATAATGATGCTGAAATTACGTCTGACAACACTCCAACGCCCACAACTGCTGGGATTGCTAAAAGCAAATATAATCTAGCCGCATTTGATATCAATTGTGTAGAAAGTTCTTTTTTCCCTTCACTCCAAACGCGCAAAACAGTTGGATAACTTCCCCGCATTACTGCTGCTGATAACATAGTAAATGCAGTTGCTACAAGCGAGTAATTCGTCTGATATATCCCTGCTGCCGAAGTTCCCAAGAAAAAAGTAACAATATAAATATCAGATTTATTTAGTACAGAAGTCGTTAGCATATTCCCCATCAGAGGTGTGCCATATGCCTTTAATTCTGCCAAAATTTCTTTTGATGCTTTATTAAAAGAAATGTACTTATATAATTTGAGTTTCAATATACCAATTAGAGCCACAATGCCATCTGTTATAAAATAACTCAAAAAAATCCATTCCACTCTACTTTCCCAAATTTTACAGAATAAAACTATAAACACTAATTTCCCAACTACTGTTATAACAGAAAGAAGTAGATTCAATGCTGACTGCCTTAACGCAGCCACCATAGCAATTACAATTTGAGACGCATTATAGGTTATAAGCCATAATGTCCCCACTATAACAATACCTACACCAGCCCTTACTGAAAAATCACCAATTGTATTTGCATTTTTTAAGACAAATTGAATCAAAAAAATCAAAAGAACACTTGCGCTTACAATAACAGTATTTGATTTTAACCATGCATGAAAAACCGTTGAAAAGAACACATCTTTTTTACCCAACACATCATATTTATTAACAAATCTTAATGTAGCCTGTGCCAACCATTGAATTGCCACCATTCCTATAGTGGTAATCGCTATATTAATAGTAGAATATGTTCCCATTTGTTCGGAAGCAAAAATATATGTCATTGCTGACATTGTTAGCACACCCATAACGGCCTCTATGCATTTTGCCACCATATAAATCATGGTATCTCTTACCATCACACCTTGATTAGTCTGCTTCTTTTCCATATTTCTCCCTTGTCATTACGCCTGTTCTATAAATCCATACCACAACTGCTTAATATTATCCACGGCATATTTTAACGAATTTTTGCGCCCTGCCTGTCCTAGTTTTCTCCGAATGTCAATGTTTTGAATCAATTCTCGAATTTTTTCATACATGAGTACTTCATCCCTGTTTGGAATTAAAAAACCATTCTCACTATCAGTAATAATTTCATGCGCACCTTTTGCACAATCATATGCAACACAAGGAATCCCAAAAGATTGTGCTTCAATTAAAACAATTCCAAATGCCTCCTCAAAAGAGGTCATTACATATATTGAACTTTGACTCAACAGTTCATTAATATATTCTTTGTTTCTAAATCCATGAAGAACAACTCTGTCTTGTAATTGAGTTTCTTCTATTATCTGTTCAATCAATGAACGTTCTTCTCCATCACCTACAATATGTAGTGTCCAATCAGGAAAATCATGAGCAACACGAGAAAAAACTTTTACTAAGTCGGGATATCCTTTTTCTTTGGATAATCTACCAACTGATATAATATTGGTTTTTTCTAATGTTGAGGTGTCTTCCGGAATGTATTCCAAACTGTGTGGAATATATACACACTTTACTCCGTGTACTCTATCTTGATAAAAGTCTGTCAACTCTTTTGAAACTGGCATAAAATAGTCTATATTTTTTATTGATTTTACCACTTTTTCAATATATTTCTCATCATTTTTGTGATGGTTATGCTCTTGCGCAATCGTGATAACACCTTTTTTCTTATTTGATGCCAACAAAGAGTGATATAGGTATCTAGTTGAAACAAGCACATCTGCATCCGAATGACATATAGCATGGCGCATACTGGCTTTCCTGTAATATAAAACCTGCAAACTTCTGATACCCTCACGAAAAACTGTTACCAGATTTTTTGAACGTATTGCATCTCTCAATTCGTCTTTGTTCGGTTTCAGCGTTTCCGATAAATAAGTCACGTTTACACGATCATCGAGTTCAAAAGCAGGCTTATCATTTAATTTATATGCACATATAATCTCAACCTCATACCGTTCTACCAAAATGTTAGTTTCTGCAACAATGGCTTTCTCGGCACCTCCATATCCCAAATGCAATGCAAGAAATGCTATTTTTTTTACCTTTTTACTCAACTCTGCTATTCTTCTTTCTCAATATTACTTTTTAAATTTCTCAATAATCGCATCCACGATACGCTTACTTGCCGTTCCATCACCATACGGATTAGAGGCTTTGCTCATACGTGCATACTCTTCTTCATCTGATAACAATTCATCAATCAAGCCATAAATTACTTCTTCATTTGTACCTGCCAGTTTCAATGTTCCTGCAGCAATTCCCTCCGGACGTTCTGTTGTATCTCGAAGTACAATGACAGGTTTTCCAAGTGATGGTGCTTCCTCTTGAATTCCACCGCTATCCGTCAAAATCAAATATGATTTATTCAACAGATTATGGAAGTCTAATACTTCGAGTGGTTTAATTAATTTCACACGATCACAATCACCAAAGATTTCTTCCGCTGTCTGTACAACAAGCGGATTTAGGTGAACTGGATAAACCACTTTAATATCATCATATTTCTCAATAATTCTCTTGATTGCACGAAACATATTACGCATTGGTTCTCCAAGATTTTCTCGTCTATGCGCGGTCAACATAATCATTCTGGAGTCACCAACCCAATCAATAATTTCATGTTCATAATCGTCTCTTACGGTCGTCTGAAGAGCATCAATAGCCGTATTACCTGTTATAATGATTGTTTCCTGTTTCTTACCTTCTTTTAAAAGATTTTCTTTGCTCTGTTCTGTCGGAGCAAAATTCATGTCGGAAATCACACCAACAAACTGACGATTCGCTTCTTCCGGAAACGGCGAATACTTATTGTATGTTCGAAGTCCTGCTTCGACATGTCCAATTGCCACTTGATTATAAAAAGCCGCCAACGCACCTGCAAAGGTCGTAGTTGTATCACCATGGACCAATACAATATCCGGTTGTACCTCTTTGATAACTTCTTCTAATCCCCGCAACACTCTCGTTGTAATATCAGACAAGGTCTGTCCCTGTTTCATAATATCCAAATCATAATCCGGAACAATGTTAAATGCTTGAAGCACTTGGTCTAACATCTGTCTGTGTTGTGCTGTAACACACACAATTGTTTCTATTTCTTCTCTACTTTCTAATTCTTTCACCAATGGTGCCATCTTAATTGTTTCCGGACGCGTTCCAAAAACTGTCATTACTTTAATCTTCATTTGTTTTTCCCTTCATTTTTTGAATTTCAGATATAAACTTTACATTACTCACATAGAATCTTTTAATTCTCTTTGGTTCTTTTGCAATTCTATACAACCACTCTAAGTTCAACTTAATAAAAATCTCCGGTGCTCTTTTCTTTGTTCCGCTGAGAACATCAAAGGAACCACCTACCCCCACAAAAATTCCCTTGTCAAACTTATCATAATGCTTATATATTAACTGTTCCTGCGCCGGAATACCCAATGCAACTAAAACTACATCAGGCTTACATTCTGCTATCTGCTCAAAAACTGCATCTTTATCCTTCACATATCCATCTGTATAGCCCGACAACTGAACATTCGGATATTCTCGTCCAATGCGTTGTATCAGTTTCTCCAAAACTTCCTGTTTTGCCCCCAACAGATACAATCTTTTATTTTTCTTATCCAACATTTCAAATAACTTCTGGACGAGTTCCACCCCTGTAACTCTTTCTTTTACGGGAATATTTAACATTTGTGCCGCCTTTACAACGCCTATACCATCCGGGACAATGATTGTCTTGTCTGACTTTAAAATCTCATCAAACGCCGGTGTGTCTACACCTATCATTAACGTCTCGGGATTTGCCGTAATTACAAAAGTTTTTTCCTCCTTGTCCATTTTTTCTTCAAGAAGATTTACAAATTGCTCAAAGCCATTACAGTATATCTTTTGAAAATATTTTTGCATAAATCTGTGTCTATCCTTCCTTTTTACTTTTCTCTTGTCTGAATTTCATGAATTTGTTTCTCGTCAAACCCCTCTGTGCTTTCTTTCATGAAAATAATCTTGATAGTCATCAAAATAAGTTTAATATCCAACAAGATAGAATAATTCTGTATATACATCAAATCCAACTTCAACTTATCATACGCTGTTGTATTATATTTTCCAAAAATCTGGGCATATCCGGTAAGTCCACCCTTCACTTTCAATCGGTATGCGAATTCCGGAATGTCATTTGTGTACTTTTCTACATGCTCAATTCTCTCCGGACGCGGACCGACAAGGCTCATGTTACCCGATAAAATATCAAATATCTGTGGCAACTCATCTAATCTGGTTGCACGAATAATATTTCCAATCGGTGTAATACGCGGATCCTTTTCTGATGCCGGAACGGAAAGTCCTTCTTTCTCAGCGTCAACTATCATACTTCTGAACTTGTGAATTTCAAATACTTTTCCTTCCAGCGTACATCTTTTCTGCTTAAAGAATACCGGACCTTTGTCATATGCCTTGATTGCAATCGCAATAATCAGCATAATCGGAGATGTTACTACAATAACAATTAAAGATACAATAATATCCAGCAAACGTTTCAAGAATCGGTCTTCAAAACTCATTCCACTATTTCTAAGTAACAATAACGGAGTGTCAAACAAATGGATATTTTCAGAACTGCGAAGCAATACATCTGAGATCTTAGGTGTAACATATAGACGAACATCTTTCTCATAACAATATTTCACAATCTTGTTCCGGAGTTCTGAATGCACATCATATATCATAATCGCCTGACTGTTATCAATAATCTGAATGATTTCATCCCATGCTCTGTCTACGCTGACAACTTCCTTAATGCGGTATCTGTCTTGTCTCGTTTTTACTTTGCGAAGCATATCCGAAGGATCATACTCCTGATATAAAACCGTAATCTTGTGCGGTGGAAAGAGTTTTTTAAACAACTTGTCCATACAGAATGAATAGACTGCAATTGCCACCCCCTGTATACAAGTCATCTCAATCATTGGAAGAACATCGACAAACTTTGCGGACAACAAAACGGTTTCCAGATAAATCAATACATTTGCGCAGAGCAAGGATAATATCTGTGAAAAAATAATATTTGTATTTTTTAGATATCCATAACCCATACCGCCATAAATATAGATAAATAAAATGAAAAAGAATATATAAAATGCTCCCATTAACCAATATCCTTTATAGTAAAACGGGAACACAATTCCTACATTGTAATAATTTTTCCAAAAATATATAAAAACAGATGTCGCCAACACAACAACAAGCATCGTTGCTATAAATCGCATCATCTTTTTGTATTGCTGAAATTTCTTTTTATCCATAGTAAACACCTTTTTACTTTTATAGTTTATTACAAGAATATATTATAACAAATTATTATTCTTTTTACAACGCGAAAACACGATAATCGACAAAAATAAATGTTGGGGCGGCTTCCACCCCAACATTTGCTTAGCACCTTACATTTAGTGTGTATATGCCGAAAAACCAATTTGTTTCATAGTTATGCCTGCTTGTTGCACCAAATCGCTCCATACAAGAAAACCTAATTGCAAGAGAGCATTTCCAGTCTCTTGGATTTCAGATTCTGCAAACCCTATTGTGGAAATCATTGAGAAATAAACATCGAATCCACCTGTATAAGTAGCTGGGTTCACATTTGCAACCGCTTGACAGCCATACGAACCAATAATTATTGTTAATTTCGGCTTCAATATAGTATTACTAACTGTCTTCACCGGCATAGCGATAGATGTATTAGTCCCATTTGAATCAGAAGTCATTAAAAAACTCAATTCATCATTTGAACTATCATATACGATTCCAAACGAGTATGTAGTTGATCCACTTGTCAATGATGAATTAATGACTTTATTACCATTAGAATTTGTAACTCCATAATTTCTAATATGGGTTTTTAATTTTTGCAGATAAGAGTTTGAGTTTTGGTAACTTGGAATCCATCTCCCATCACTTCCAACCCAATATTCTCCATCAATCCATTGGTTTGTCGCCATTCTTCCGTTTTCATCCAAATAGCACCAGCCAACACTATCTTGCACCCATGTACTCGTTAAGCAGTAGCCATTCGTTCCTACATAACACCAACCCTGACTATCCTTAATCCAACGATTTGTTGCCATTCTTCCGTTTCCATCCAAATAACACCAGCCAACGCTATCGCGCATCCATGTATTCGTTACACAATAGCCATTCGCTCCTACATAACACCAGCCCTGACTATCCATAACCCAGCGATTTGTAGCCATCCTTCCGCTTGCATCCAAATAACACCAACCAACACTGTCTTTTTTCCACTGACTGGTCAATTTTGCACCACCAGCGCCGAGATAATACCAATCACTTCCTACTTGAAGCCACCCAGTTCTCGATACATATGCACCATTGCTCTGTACATAATAATTGCCAACCCATTGGTTAGTAGCCATGACGCCATCTGATTTGAGGTAATAACTGCCAACCCATTGGTTGAATGCCATAGCACCGCTTCCATGGAAGTAATACCAAGCGCCTCCAATCAATTGCCACCCCGTTACCATTGCGCCGCTTCCATTTAAATAATACCATGAATTTCCAATATGCTGCCAACCAGTCAACATCACTCCGTCGGCATTCATGTAGTACCAAGTTCCTCCAATTGTTTGCCAGCCAGTTACACGATAGCCTGAGGCATTGAAATAGTACCACTTGCCTTCTATTTGTTTCCAACAGCTGTATGGATAAGAACCGTCTGGATTTCGATACCACCATCCAACATTATCTTTTTTCCAGTTGTTAGATAACACAGTTATTTTACACGACGCTGAAAGGCTACCAACTGTTGCTGTGATAATTGCCGTTCCTGGCTTTAATGCTTTTATATTTCCGTTTGTATCAACTGTTACAATTGTTTCATCAGAACTATACCAAATTGCAGTTTTATTGTCTGTCGTATCTGAAGGTGTATATTGAACTGTTAGCGACGATCCTTTTCCTTCGATAATTTGAATCTCCGCCTTGTCAAGTTTTATAGATTCTAACGGTTTCCCTGTCAAAATATACTCATCTACACCATTATTGGTTGATTTTGAAAGTGTCCAGCCTGCCGGAATGTGAACCGGCACTGCTGCATCTAAATTTCCTATAAATGTTCCGTCATAAATTTCAATTTGAGAACTGCTTACTAAAATATATTCAGATGATTTTATGGAAATCATATTCGCATTGACCAAACCATCATTAACACCAATTTTAATACGTCCTGTACCAGAATTAAAAATACCAATTTGCCCTTCTATTTGTCCTCTTTGGATTTCTACAAGGCCATTCTCTCCATTGCTAATCGCTACATCATAATCATTGGTACATTCTACGCAAATCCGTGTGTTACTGATTGTAGAATCGGAATTGCTTCCAATAATAACACTTCCTATACTTGCATTTAGTATTCCTGAAACCATAATATCTTTTGAAATATCTGCATCTATATATATTTTTGACGCATCAACCTTGATTGTACCATCTGACATATTGCAAATACCACTCACTCCACCTGAAAGAGTTGTTGAGAATACACTCATATACACATTGAGTATTGAATCTTTTATAGTAATATCTGCTGATGCTTCATTGTATATCCCTTGTACTACACTGATAGTTTCATCAGCATATGAGGTACAGGCGTTTATACATATAATTGTGGCGTTAGAAATAGTTACATCATTTATGGCTTCATTATGAATTGCATATATATATGAATACACTTGCTCGGAATCAAAAGAATAATCTTCTGTAGTTGCTTCTACTTGCAGTTTTCCGCCTGTTATTTTGAGATTTCCACTAGACTGATTATAGATTCCCTTAGCAAAATTTCCCGCATTATCACTTACAACATAAGTCACTACAAGAATTTCGCCATCTTCCATTTCAAAAGTGCCATAATTATTCACACCATTTACACGTACAATCGCAAGCGGTTCGAAATAAGGATTTGCTACGATTTCCAGCTTGCCCCCCGTGAGTTTCAAGGTGCCATAGTTTTTAATCAAATCACTCTCTATGTCGAAAGATTCTGTATCTAAGCGTATTGCTCCTCCAGTCGAACTATCCATAATTGTTAAATTGCCGTAGTTTGTTATCATTGAACTACTTCCTTCAACTACATGACCGTTCAAATCAATTTCAATCTCTTTTCCGCTTGATATATTTAACCTTCCTGTACCCACATTAATATTTGCTGTGAGTTTATATTTCATACCCGAAACCGCATTGTTAATTGCTAACCATTCAGCAGATGTCGAAATCTCCTTGCAGTTTGTAACTGTAACTTCACACTCGGCAATCAAACCATTTTTAGACAACGCTTGAATTTTAGTGGTTCCGTACGAAACACCGGTAATAATACCATCCGAATCGACCGTTGCAATAGAATTATCTAAAGATTTCCACGTCACCTCCTTATATGTTGCATTGGAAGGTGTATATATAATCTCACTTTGATAGGTATCTCCCCGTGCAATCTGAATACTTTGTGTTGTAAAATCAATCGATGACAATGGCATAACATTGACAGTGACATCAAAAGTAGTTTCTATTCCATCATATGTGACAACAATTGTACGGTTGCCTTCTTCTGTAGAATCAAAGCCCTTTACCTCAAAGCCATAATCAATTTCTTTACTAGAACCATCATTGTAATTCACACTTAAAACAAGTCCTTCAGCGTCAAACTCTTCATTTAGTAAATATTCTGTTTTGATAGGCAATGATTCAATTGATACGGAAGATATTACTCGTTTGTAGTTACAAAAACTACAAACATTCTCTATGTCATCATAATGATGTGTAGCGCGAACATTAACATCGAAGGTGGCTTCATATCCCTTATAACTTACAATAATTGTATTATTACCTATCTTTTGCGAATCGAATCCATTTACAGTATAATCCCCTTCTAAAACTTTCTCACTATCGCCATTTACATAATTTGCATTAACGATCATATCACTTACATCAAACTGCTCACCCGGACAATATTCTATTTTGTTTGGAACTCGACTTATATCTAAAGATTCTAAAACTAATATATAAGGAAAACCATTTGACTCTGCATATTTTCTTGCATATACAGAATTCACCGTAAGAACAATAGGGGAATCCAAGAATAAACCAAACAAATTTTCACCTATACTACTTACGCTGGCTGGAATATTAAGATTTGTCAATTCACAACTATAAAACGCACCATCATCAATCTCCGTTAATCCTGACGGCAAATTAACATTAGTAATATCACAAAAAGCAAAAGCATAACTACCAATTGTTCGAACACCTGATGGAATTGTAACACTTGTTATGCCCTGACAATCATAAAAAGCACCACTTCCAATCCTAGTTACTCCTGAAGGAATAATTAATTCCCCTGTTACTTTTTGTCCATTCAGGTATAAATTTTTAGCATAAAGCATTGGACTGGAAACAGAAGAGTCACACTTAATCTGGCACCACGCTTTTAAATCAGTTATATATACATCCTTTAAATTTGTACAATTATAAAATGCCTGACTTCCTATCTTTGTTATGCTCGCCGGAATCGTAACGCTTGTCAAGGCACTACACCCCTTAAATGCATTATCTCCTATTGTTTTTACTGGATATCCGTCAATTGTTTCCGGAATAATCATTTCTCCGCTTGCAGAAGTATTGCAATCAGTTATTGTTACGTTACCGTTTGTTATGGAATAAGTTAAATCGCCTATTGATGCCGCATTTGCAGGCAATGGTATGAGTGAACCAAACAGTAATACTACTAGTAAACTTGCTATCACTCTACGGATTTTAATTTGTGTTCTCATACATATCAGTCCTTTCCTTTTTGCCATTTTTATTGTTTTTTATTATAGCATAAATATCGTCAAAAATCATCTTGTTTTTCCCATTTTTTGGATAATATGTAAAAAAGTACAGGACAAAGAAAATCCTTATCCTGTACTTTTCCATATAATCTGTATAACTAACTTATATCATATAACCATTAGCACCTATATAGCACCAGCCTTGGCTATCGCGAACCCATTGATTCGTCACCATTCTTCCATCAGCGCCAAGATAGCACCAACCAATACTATCTCTCATCCAACGATTGGTCACACAATAACCATCTGCTCCAACATAACACCAGCCAACACTATCCATAATCCAGCAATTCGTTGCCATTCTTCCATTCGCATCAAGGTAGCACCAGCCAATACTGTCCTGCTTCCAGCAGTTTGTCACGCAATAACCATCTGCTCCAACGTAACACCAGCCAACACTATCCATAATCCAACAATTTGTTGCCATTCTTCCATTCGAATCAAGATAACACCAACCAATACTATCTTTTTTCCAGCAATTTGTTACACAGCGTCCGTCTGCTCCAACATAACACCAGCCGACGCTATCTTTAATCCATTTGTTCGTTTCCAATACACTCTTCGCGTTGAAATAATACCATGCTCCGTCAATTTGTTGCCAGCAATTACTCGGAATTGTTCCATTTGCGTATTGATAGTAAGTACCTGTACTATCTGTAATCCACTTACCATTTACAACCTCAACTTGACAAAATGCACTAAGTTCTCCAACTGTTACAGTGATTGTTGCCTTTCCATTAGAAATAGCAGTTATCTTACCATTCTGTTCAATCCTAATTACATGTTCATTACTGCTTAACCATATTACATCTCCTTCAGCTGGTGCAAATGGTTCACAATTCACTGTTAATACAACTGAGTTCCCTTTGAAAAGTTCTAACTCCGTATGACTCAATGCTATGTCTGTAGCAACATGTTTTTCAACTTCAGCTTGCTCTACATGACCGCATCTACTACATGTGCGTTCTTTTACTCCTTTTACTGTATAAGTTGGTAAAGTGACATCCGTCCATTCACCCATGGCATGAGCGTCATAAACCATAACATCAAAAGAGACTTCTTGCCCACCATATGTAACATTAACTGTATTGTTTCCTGCTTTAGTAGAATCAAACCCACTAAATACAAGTTCCGAATCAACATCGAAACTAAGCCCATCATCACATTTCGCAGTAATAATTAATCCTTTACCATCGAATGTTTCATTCAAACAATATTCTGTTTTATATGGCATTTCTTTGATTTCAATTGAATCTGGTATGATAGCATAACTAATACCATTTGCTTCTGCATATTCCTTTACGTAAGCAGATTTTAAATAAATAACAAGTTCTGGCGAACACAATTCAAATGCCCTAGTTCCTATCATTGTTACGTTTTTCGGAATAACTATAGTAGTCAAATTTTTACATAGTTCAAACGCATACTCTCCTATGTTTATTACATTTTCCGGAATAACAATATTCACCAAACTACTACAATCATAAAATGCAGATTTTCCGATGCTTACTATATTTTGAGACATTTCAACATTTTCTAATTTTTTGCAGTGTGCGAACATTCCCTCACTAATAGTTGTCATCTTCTCAGGAAGTTCTACACTCCTCAGACTATCACAATTCCAAAATGCTCCAACACCTACCTTGGTCACACTTTCTGGAATTTTTATACTTTCCAAACTGCTGCATTGCCAAAAAGCATAATCTCCTATTTCAGTCACACTTTCTGGAATCTCTACACTTTCCAAACTACTACATTTTGAAAATGTACTGGATTTAATTTCTGTAACTTTTTCAGGAATAGTTATCTGTTTCAAGCTACTACAACCCTCAAAGGCACTCTCCCTGATTAGATGTGTTTTTTCAGATAAAACTATATTCTGCAAACTAGAGCACCCATAGAATGTGTGGTAATCAATAAACGAAACATTTTCCGGAATTTCTAATTCCTTTAGACTAATACACTCATAAAATGCATACGCTCCAATAAACGAAACACCTTCTGGAAGAACGATGTGTGACAAACTGGTGCAACCTTTAAAAGTGCCAGTTCCTATTTCCGTAACACTTGGAAACATTTCCACACTTTTTAAATAAACGCAATCCTCAAATGCATATCCACCTATACATGTTATACCCTCTCCAACAATCACTTTTTTAATGTTTAATTTAAAGTTTTCCCATGGCCAACCACTAGTGGCGGACACCTTTCCAGTTCCACTAATCGTAAGTCTTCCATCTGTATCCAATTCCCATGTTGCACTATCTCCACAAATACCGCTTGCCACGATTTCAACTGCCGGCGGTACATAGTCCGAACCATAATCCGATTCAGACAGTGGATGCTGACTGAAAAAACCACTCGTTTTATACTCATTCCTACATGTATGGTCTTTAAAAGCGTAAGCCCCTTTTAAAAAATAATCGTAATCTGTTTTTCCTGCATCCCAAGTTGCATCAAGGTAGTAGTACTCTTCATCTAACATCACAATATTCCATGCATGAGTCACTCCCTTTCCCATCCCTGAAATAATTCTGGCATCTACTCCAGCTTCTTTCACCATATAGTAGAATAACGTTGCATAGCCTTGACATACAGCAGTTTTGTTGACCAATGCAGCATATGCCGTATATTTTAATGTATAACTATCATCCTTCAAATTGTTATTATCATACATAACATTTTCACAAATATAATCATAGATTTTTTTCACATTATCATAATCAGACAAGCTTTCCGAAACACCAATTTCGTCCAAAGTTAAGTCAACAGCCTCTTCCAATGCTCTCTCTTGCTCTGCCGTTGTGTAATATGTAAATGTAAACTTATAAGTTATTTCTTCTCTGCCGTCATCATATCTCCTTACAGTTCCGCGTGCACTCCAATCAACAAGATGCTCTCTTAAATAATCCCCTTCATTTGGATTGTCAGTTTCAGCCAATGCTAGTTCCATCCACTTTGTCGGAAAACCTGCCTGAACATCTCCCTGCTGGTCTTCGAGATAATATATAGTAAGCGCATTCTCCCTTTTCACCATTGCTTCACGTATTGCAGATACAACTACTGTTTGATCAGAAACAAATTGTGGTTCTGATGTGGTATCTGTACTTGATTCTGCATATACAGTACTACTCCCATCTGGATATAGTGCGCCAGAAAGCAACATGATACTAACACAAAGCATTGCGATTATTTTTTTCACGATTATCCCTCCCTAGTTAGCTGATTCAATTATACCATAATCATCAATATCAAATCTTATTTGCGTTTCCCTAAAATCTCTTTGAAATCTGCTGCTGCGAAAATACCACACACCAATACAACAACTGCGCAAAGAATCGTCATAGGTGAAAGGACACTGGTGTCGCGTAAAATCAACACCGTAAACAAAATTGCCCACGCAGAATATGTAACATTAAGTGCCATAGCTTTAGATGCACCAATCTGAGCAATTGCCTTGTAATAGAAAAGGTACGAAACAGTCGCACACAAAGCTGCTATCACAATAGTAGGTATCAACCAGCCAGTATTTGACGTAAATAAACTTGCCGTAAATCCCCAGCCTTTTAAAACCGGAAGAATAATGATTCCATAAAAGAGAGCTGATGTAGTTTGGCGAATCTGCAACGCATATTCATCTGTGACTTCTGGGTCTTTCAAGCATTTGGCTAAAACAACCGCTTCAATTCCCCAACCAAACGAACACATAAGAGCACCAATTAAACCTAACCAGAAATTCTGGATATCTAAGTTTGGAGAATAACTCAAACCATAAACTCCAAGTAAAGTCGCGATGAGAAATGCCCACTGATGCCACTTCATTTTTTCTTTTAAGAAAATGTATGCCAACACACTTCCAATAGCCGGGAAAATGGCACTAGCCACTGCACCTATGGATGCTCCCATATAGTTTACTGCCATAACATATCCCGTCATTCCTATTGGTCCACCAATAATTGCTGCAAGCACAACCCATTTACCACTTTTGGTTTTAAATGCTTTCCACACATTTCCAAGATTTCCTCGCACTCCATTATAAATTAACGCCCAAATAGCAGAGCATGCATCATGTAAAAACGTACTTACAAAAGGTGCTAAAAAAACAGCCTGCGTAGTTGATAAAAATGGTGTCATACCAAGAGCAATACCTAAAATCACTGTTTCTAGTGCCCATGTAATACCTGCAATAATACCTGAAATCATAATAATTATACCTCCTTAAGTTCTTCAAATGCTTTAATATTCATTTTCATCCTAGCATATCTTTCTACTGCCCAGTCTTCCATTGGTTGCCCATCATATGGAACTCTCGCTTTTGCCCACAATGTCCACAGATAATCAACATATATCTTACTTGCAAGGAAATGTTTCATTTCCTTAATACCAGGTTCGTTACCTAGATATTCACTCAACAAAAGTCTATCATGTTCCTCATCAAAACCTGCTTCAATAGATACATCGGCTACATCCCACATGCCGTCATTCATTCCGGCATATTCCCAGTCAATAAGGTACATTCGTCCATCACCCTCTACCCAATTTTCACACAAAGGGTCATTATGACAAGGTACTTTTGGAGCTTGAATTTCAGCATCAATCTGCGCTTTAATATCCATTACTTTTTTCTTGTTTTCGACATAATCATCAAACATAGGTACATTTTTTTCATAAATTATATCTTCATACCCTGCTGCCATATCAAACACTTCAAACGGAACGCCTGTATCCACTCCACATCCATGCATCTTTTTGAATATTTCAGCCACCTGTTTGATATGCTTTGATTCATTCAAAGATGCCGCATTCATTGTGATTGCATTTGAAATAAATTCCGTCACTTTCGATCCATCTTCTCCAAAGTGTAGAAGTTGTGCATCTACACCAAGACTACATGCCAGTTTCGTACTAACCATTTCATCACTTCGCACAATCATTTCTTCTGTCCCTTCGCCCGGAATACGTACTACGTACTCTTGTCCGTTATACAAAGTGACATGATAAGTGTGATTCGTCAGTCCACCCATTCTTTCAATACTTTTATAGTTGTCAGCATTTAGGACATCCTGCACTAATTGGGCAATCTGAGGCAAATCTTTGTTTATAATCTCTCTCATCCCTTTAAATCCTCCTTATTTTTTCACTCTCATAAGCATATTCGTATGAATCCCCATTTACTTTAAATCTCATACCTGCAGCTGAATTATCACTGGTTTTATAAGCAATAACTTCAACAATATCGCTTTCCTTACAGTTCAATTCCTCTGCAATCTTCTTTAAAATTGGAGATCGGGTATCTGATATATAGGTGGTATCAAACTCCCTCAGCTCATCAAGTGTATCAAATTCAAAAATGACATCATCATGATACTTGCGGATTTTCATTTTTAATTGGTCTAAATGCTCCATATAAATACGTTCCCATAGCATATCCTTTGTTTCAGGAAGATGATAAATAGCATCCATAATTTCCACGAAACATCTACTAAATGTCTCGTTCCAAAATGTATGCCCTAACATATACCATGCATTACATCCTCCAATTTGAACACTATCAATATATCCGTCGGCATCCTCTGTCATACACCACTCTTTTGTTTCACCCTTTGCATACACCGCTGCGTAGTATGAATCTTCAACTTCTGACTCGAACGGATTTTCACTAAAATAGTTATCTGATGAACAAATATATGTATTACGCAAGTACTCTTTTACCACATAAATACTACCATTGTTGTTTCGAGTTAAATAATCATTATTCTCAACAATTATTACACCGAATTTTTCCTTTAGATACATGAATTTCTCTTTCATATACCCTACAACAATAACAATTTCCGGAATCCCTACCTCTTGAAGTTGTCGAATCTGTCTTTCAATTAAGATTTCTCCCTTAACCTCTATCAAAGCTTTCGGATACTCATATGAAAGTGGAGCAAATCTACTAGCTGTACCAGCCGCCATAATTACTGCATTGTCAACTTTATAACCCATTATTTTTCTCCTTGATTAGTCGTTTTTATTTTGTGCCTTACTGTGGAAATTCATATTCGGTTAACACAATAGGTTCATTATAGAATGACCAGTTATCTTCATCCCACAAATCGTCTTTTACGCTTGCCCACTTTGACGGCAAAAACGTGTTACCATTATTTTCTGACACACTCCAATCATATGATGCAATCAGATACTGACTATGAGTTGTCTTCTCATGACTGTTAATTAACTTTCCAGTAAATGGATTAATTGGATTTTTAATCAAATCATTTGTCGCTAACGTAGGAACATCAGCATTAGTCATAAATTCATTAGACACAGTAAATTCTTTACTATCAAAATCCTTTACCATTAATAATGGGTAGTATAGTTCTGCACTCTTATTTTCTTCTGCATCTGCTCCAAACGACAATTCATCAAAATGGAATAAGGCTCTCCCGTGATCTGACACAATAATAATTTTTGTATTGTCATATACATCATTTTCTCGAAGATAATCAAACCATTTTCCTAGTTGAATAAAAGCTGCCACATTTGTTTGATAATGCATAATCTGTAATTCTTCTGACATATTTATTGTCTTACCATTTAGGTTAAAACGTTCTGCATTCTTCAAATCATATTGTGTATTATCCACATGCTCAGTCGGTACATATCCCGGCTCTTTCAAAAGCATCGGCTCATGCGTCATGTCATTGCTCATAAACAAGAATGTATTGTTCTTATCCTCGGAAACATGTGTCATATTGGACAGATTTACCAATACATTGTAAGAATCCATAAAGTTTTTACTTAATCCTTCAGCCTTGGTGGTTCCCTGAGTGGTCTGAACAGAGTAATTTACGCTTTCTTCAACATGTGTCTGGTTGTAATTACCCTTATTGTAAATAGTTGTTTGCATACAAAGCGGCATGCTTTTCATAATGCTGAAACAGAAAAAATTTCTGTGATTTTTCTGAACTGCCTGCTCCTTATATGCCGGATCACTGAAGTTTCCCTTTGTTATAAATGTGTTTATCTCAGGATATTCTTCATAAATAGACAAATCTGGAATCCATTGATAGTTTGCATAAGGCGGATCGCATATTGTAACATCATATCCATTTTCTGCAAAAAGAACCGGCATAACTTTCAATGCTTCATTATGCTTTGATACCAGTGTTTCGCCGCTTCTTTTATTCATTTCTACCGGCGTATATTCATATCCGCCTAACAAGCCAGGCGTCCCAAAATTGGTATATCCACCATGGGATATAGCGTTAGAATAATATGTGAATCCTGCAAACTGTTCTTCAAGTTCTGGTTTTTCATTGAAAATATATGGAACATACGAACCCATAGCACGATCCAACATCAAAACAACAACATTCTTTCCGGTCTTACTCAATTGAAAATTTGGCCTCTCATAGCTTTGATTCACAGCAATTTCATCAACTGATTCCTTAATTCTTACAATATTGATTGATGACATGGCACCAAAAGCAATCGTAGCTGTAAGAAGTATTGTTATAACCGCACGACGCCATTTTATTGCAACAAAATACATAACCAATGCAATACCGACTAAAATGACAAGATTTAGAAGTTGCTCTTTCCTTGTGAAAAACAAACCGTTTTCATACTGAAGCGCCGAAGAGATAACACCCAAATCAGTTCCAAAGAACATATAATTTACTAGCATCAGTCCACACAAAACCCAAACCAACTTATCAAAAATCGCCTTCCCCTTTTCGTTTGCCAGCCAATAGAATACTCTCATCCATACCAAAAATGTTCCTGCCGCCATACATACAGAACTTACGATATACCATAACGGATTATGAAAATAGGTAATATCAATATACTCTTGTGGAGATGCCGCAATAAACGTAGATGGAATTAACACTCCTACCAGAAGCGTTAAGAATAATGCCCCTAACCCAAACATTCTCTTATTTGGGTTCACATCTTTTTCCTCAATCGAAAGCGGCACTTTAGAACTCACAATTGGAATTATCAATGGCAGTTGGAGCAGAAGACCAATTCCAACTAAAAAAACCCTTCTTTTTAAAAAATCTGTGTTATAAATAAATGTACCAAAAACAAATAATACCAAGCCTACTATTGAGGTTAATACGCCAAGCACTTTACGCGGATTTCTCAATTTGTAAAAAATTGTTTTCACAAGTGAAAAGACATTGTTTAAAGTCCAATAGAAAACAAGTCCTGATGGTGAATTATATAGGAATACCAAGAAAAATAAAGCCATACCATAAAGTTGAATTTTTGTTTTTAATGGAAATCCTTTTAAATACAAAGCGCTGGAAATCACATTCACAGATGTCATGATTACAGGCAGAAGATTGATTGCAGTCCCACCAATTACCAACATTCCATCAGGTGCTCCCAAATCAGAAATCGGCCCCAATGATACGCCATTTAATACTTCTAAATGTGACAGGAACTGATAGGCAGCCATAAAGAACGGAATCTCCAAAAGAAGAGAAACCGAACCATTTAATGCATTCGTTGGTTTATAATGATTTTGACGATAGTAGGTTTGTAAAATCATCATTTTCTCATCACCAGAAAACACCTTTTTTATATGTGTCACACCATCATGTAGTTTCGCATCTATATCACGCGACTCTTCTTGCATTGCATCAGCACGCTTATATAGTGGAAGAACCAAAATATTCATAATTAAACTCAAAAAAATGATTGATAAACCTGGATGATCAACAAATCTGTTGGCTAATTGAAAAATAATTTCAAAGAGCAATTTAAGTGGTCCAAGCAATAATGTTTCTAATATTGTTAAAAAAGACATTTTATTCTCCTTCTTTGGTATCTGTCAATTCCTCGTATTTTTTTATCAGATAATCAACTGCACGTTTTGCACCGACTCCGCTATGTTCCCAAGTTTCTGCTTTTACAAAATGTCGTCCTTCGGCATATTGCGGATCTGTTAAACATATATCAATTAACTCTTTAAGATGCTTCATATTCTCATCATTCAATTGGCAACCCAATCTAGGAAGTGCTGAGGTTGTCCAAAGTGGAGTTTTTAGCCACCATGCATCATAAGGTCCAAGGTCAAATTGTGGTTCCGTATAAATCACAGGTTTGTCATAAACCAGTGCAAAATCAAATATTACACCCGAAAAATCTGAGATTAATATATCTGAGCGACGCAAAACCTCAAAATTATCCGTATCTCTGTTCCATTCCAATTGGTCCGATTCAGGATATTCTTTCATTAACTTCTCAATCATATCTTTTTCAGAACTAAAAGACTGTGGATGCGGACGCACAATAACATGGTATCCGGTCTTTAAAAGTACATCAATAATTTTTCCACCATATACCTTAAAAATTGCACTTTCACCCCACGAAGGTGCCAAAAGTACTGTGCGTTCATGTTCAGCAACCGGCCCCACTTGCTCTAATCGAGTCACCATCTCATCCATGTAAGGTATTCCTATTTTTATCAATTCTTTTCCTGGTAAATCACGTAGTTCCTCAAGGTTTCGAATATCCGTCACCTGATACTCACCTGAAAGCATTATTGCATCATAATAGTCAATCCCAAACATTCTATATAAAATAATTTCACTAGCGGCATGCGGAATATGCACATAATATTGCACCTCTCTCGAACGTTTCCACTGATACACATCCAACCCTGGCGTAGTGGATAATACAATTGAAGCATTCAGAAAATTCAAACGGGTATAAAGTTTTCCTTCATTGGATATGCACTCCGCCTTAACATGTGCATAATCACAATTCAAAGCAGGATCATCAGGTGATGCAGTTATATAAACAACATCTTTTCCCCGTTTGTCCATCTCTCGACATATTGGTTCAAAAATTGACCAATACCGTTTATTATCTGAAAAAATCACAAATGGTATCCGTTTATTATTGATCTGTGCTTTTCCACCGCTAATTTTGAAACGAATTTTAATAAAGAGCATTCGTATCGAATAAATACCTGCACCAATTACTCCAATCAAAACAGTAAAAAGCATACTACCGGTGCCTGGATCAATGTATAATATCATAACTTTCTCTCCTTAATTATAATCAATTCATTTTTTCTACATAAGAATATACCATAACACGCATAAATGACAATACAAATCCATAACCCCATCATATTTCCACAAAATACATTTGATGTGGTAAAATCTCTACTCCCCATAATATTAGTAAGTGCATGTGCTATAAAACATGGAAACAAACTATTATACTGTATAGTAATGGCTGAATAGCATATGCTTACCACAAAGGCACAAAACACCTGTAACAGTATGTATACATTGTATTTGTATTGAAACAGATTCACAACATGGAATACTGCAAATATTACACTTGATATGACAATTCCGTACAACATGCTTCGTTTCAAGAGATAACGAAGTAGAAATCCTCTAAAAAATATTTCTTCTGTTATGGATATGCTTATCATATAAACAATAGTTGAAAAAGCAATTTTAATTCCTCTCTCGCAAATGATATTAAAGACTGGCAGCACAAGAAGAATAATCATATGCAAATCTTCCATCCGTTTAGTTGATTTCATTGTACACAGACCTATTTCACGACTTCGCCCAGTTATATATATCCAAGTCAGAAAAAGACATACATACAACAACATCGCAAATGTAATGCCCCATTGTCCTATACAGAAAGTCTGCGATATCAACTTTGATATGGTATATGTTCCCCCATATAACATCACCCATATGAAAATCCACAACAAGATTCACCCCTAAAATTGTATAAACTAATAACTTTTACTTATTTATGTTTATTATATCATTTTTCTACACTATTTCAAGGTTGTATTTCTTAAGGATAGCGTAAATTTACTGTAGGAATTTAATAGGCAGACTGCACCTAAGATTTGTTTTAAGATTAACATCTGCTTATACTATATTCATTTTTTCTTTTGTTGGCAAGATATAAATATTACATTCTATCATGTGCGTATCGCG
>JAZQRQ010000039.1:0-5336 GCA_045629665.1 Faecalimonas sp. | reverse complement strand
AATGGAAACAAGGTGGTAGAATACACCTATAACGAATGGGGACAAATCCTCAGCATTACAGGAACACTTGCAGATACAATCGGACAAATAAACCCATTAAGATATAGGGGATATTATTACGATGCCGAGACGGGATTCTATCTAACAGGTACAAGATACTACGATCCTGAAACATGCAGGTTTATTAATGCTGATTCTTTAATCGATAATCGTGGGATTATTACTCAAAACTTATTCCAATATTGTGGCAATAATCCTGTTAACAATGCAGATCCAACTGGAAACTTGTTTGGTGCAGTTGTTGGATTAGGTGTATTGATTGTTGGTATTGTTTTAACATTAACTGGATGTTCGTCAAAACCAGCAACTACGTCACCTGCACCTTCCAAACCATCTGTCCCATCAAATTCGACAGATTCAGTAACGCCACCACATATACCAACTTCACAGGAAAAATCATACGCGGCAACTGTTTATGCAGAGGCCGGTGGTCAAAACAAGCGTTCAAAACAAGCAGTTGCACACGTTATGAATAATAGGATTGGAACAAGATCTTCGTGGACGGATATTGAATCGGTAATAAGTGCTAAATATCAATTTGATGGGTATAATAGTCCTATGTATCAAGCCGCTATGAATTATTATAATAATGGTATTTGTAATAATTCTATTGAACAAGCGGCAATGGATGAATGTTTAGCTGTTGTAATTCCGATTTACAGTGGAGCAGAATCTGATATTACAGGTGGAGCTTTGTATTTCCATAGTTTTGCTAATCCGAGTGATTGGGCATATCACAATTCCTATACGCAAGTTTATGTCTCTGGAACAGAAAAGTTCTGGTTCTACAAGTAGGTGGTGAAGATGAAAAAATATTTATATTTATTAGTTTGTGTTCTTTTCTGTTTTATATCTGCTTGCTCAACATGCAATACTGCGAATAACGAATCTAAACAGACAGAAATTATTGATTCAGGAACATATTATCGCATTTACAAAGGGAATAATAATCAAGTTTGTTATAACATTTATAATTCTGAGGGTGAAATTGTGCTGTCAGAAAAAACAGACAGTCCCCTTGAAATTAATATGATTAATGATGATATAATTGATATTGAAATTGGTATGGGAACGGGAATTACAATACACAAGTATTACGGTGTAGATGAGAACATTTTTTCACAGGAATTCACATATGTGTTATCTAATCAAGATAAGTTGATTGCATATATTGATGTTCCCAAAGAGAAACCTTTTGAAAATAGAAAAATAATTGTGCAAAACATTTTTGACAAAAATTTGTTTTACAAAGAGTATCAATTGGATTTTTCAAATGTTGATACTCCGGTTATTGAAGCAACATTCTCAAAAGACGGATCATCTTTACAACTAACATATTTATCTGGTGAAGACCAGGCGCAAATCTCTACAATGTTAGACTTAATTCAATAATTATTAAGAGGTTAGTTCAAACATTTCCATTCCACACGAACCACTTGTTGCTTTTCACCATCAACTGTTTCTAAACAACCGATTTCGATTCTGCTTATCAGCTTGTTTAAGATAAACGGAGTTAATTCCTTAACATTTAGACATTCTTTGACGGTCTCTCTGAACTGTTCAAGAGATATTTCGGTATTATGTTGCTGTGAAATTTTAGATTGCAAGGCAGATAACTTTTGCTCTAATGTTTCCTGCTCTGCTTGAATATTTTTCATCAGCATTTCATAGTTTCGGTCATCAATGATACCGTCAGCGTGACCGTCAAACAGCTTTCGCACTTTTCCGGACAATTCTGCCATCCGTTTTTCAATAGAATATTTTTCTTTTTGAACGGAATCGGATGGCAGATTGTCGGCAGTTTTAACTTGCACAAGGGCATAAAAATCCTCGTCATTTTCTACCGCCTTGGTAAGCTGTTGTATTCGTCCCAAAATGTTTTGGTATAACACCACATAGGAAATTTGGTGCGGCTTCGGACATTTGTCGGGATTAAGATAGTGATTGTTGCAACGGTAGTGGTGATAATACTTTCCGTTTCGCTGTTTTGTCCCCATACAAAGACGGCTGCCGCAATCGGCACAGAAAACCATTCCTCTGAATATGTTTTCAAAATTATGGTGAGGTGCTTTATGTCTTGCGTGGACAAGCTGCTGCACGGTCAGCCAGTCCTCACGGTCAATAATGGCTTGGTGTGTGTTTTCGACTACAATACGCTCACTTTGGGGTAGCATAACTCGTTGCTTTGTTTTATAGTTTGCAACCTCTGCCTTGTGGTTTACCATATCACCGACATAAACCCGATCTTTCAAGATGGTCTGCACCGTTTCATAACACCAACGGCTTTTACCGTCTTTTAAGTATCGTGCAAAGCGTGTGTCACCCTGCTGATACTTGTAAACACCGGGAGTAATAACACCCTCTACGGTCAAAATTTCGGCGATTTTCTTTGCACCATAGCCCGACAGGGACAATGCAAAGATACGGCGCACAATTTCCGCCGCAGGCTCGTCAACAATCAGTAGATTGCGGTTATCGGGACAAGGCATATACCCGAACGGTGCTTGTGAACTGATAAACAGTCCGTTTAAGGCTCTTTGTCTTTTGGCAGACTTCACCTTTCGGGATAAATCTTTTGCGTACATATCGTTGAGAATATGGCGAAAGGGTGCAATATCGTTGTCATCCCGATTGCTGTCAATGGCATCGTTTACAGCGATATAACGGACACGCTTTTTTGCAAAGTAGATTTCGGTGTAATAACCCGTTTGAATGTAATCTCGACCTAATCGTGATAAATCCTTGGTTATAACCATATTGACAGTACCGTTGTCAATATCAGTAAGTAACCGTTGAAAATCGGGACGGTCAAAATTCAAGCCTGAATAACCGTCATCCACATAGAAATCGTGGATCAAATAACCGTTTTCTCTGCAATAGCGTTCAAGCAAGGACTTTTGCGTTTGTATGCTTGAACTGTCACCGTTTCGGTCATCATCGTCCTTGGATAAACGGCAGTAAAGGGCTGCTTTGTAAAATTTTTTGTTCATTTGTTGTGTCATATTTACCTCCTATAATTGGTAGCAAGGATTTTATTTTGGCAATTGATTCTTTTGGGATATAGATGAATCTTTGGAGTCGATAAATGTAGTGAGAATAAAAAGAAAACAAGCCACAGAAAAATGTGACTTGTTTAAGAAAGCAGATGCCAAACCGATTGCCATTCCATGCTGTTTTTATTTGTATTTGTTATGGTATTATTGTATAATAAGGTTGTCAATGCTGTAGAGTATGATGCTGAGACGGGATTCTATTATGTATCTAGCCGTTATTATGATCCTGAGATTGGGCGGTTTTTAAATGCTGATGGACAAATAGCAAATGTCGGCGGAGATATACTTGGATATAATATGTTTGCATATTGTATGAATAATCCTGTAAATATGACTGACCCAACTGGTAATTGGCCAAAATGGGTTGAGAAAATTTCTTCAAGAGTTGTTAATGCAGTAAAAACCATAGTTAAAATTGCCGTTTCACCTTTTAAGGCAATCAAAGCAAGTGTAGGAGGTGGAATCGGAATCGGTGGCAAAGTTGAAGCCACTGTAAATAATATCCCTATTGAAGCAGGAGCCGTTATTTCTAATTCAGATTCAGTTGTTCTAGAAAACAACAGAGTTGATGTTCGTAATTCTACATCTGCAGGTGTTTCTTTTAATATACTAGATGTTGTTGATTACAGTTACATTAATGGACGTGCACATTCTTATTATGATAATGATTGCAATTGTAATTTTATGAATAGTACTTTTGGCGAAAAAAGTTGTTGTAGTGCAAACAAACCATTTGCGTCTAAAGACACAACGATAGGATTTTCGTTAAGCGCATATTTATTAATTGGTTTTGATGTATCTGTAGGAATCGATATGGCTGTTTGGAGCGAAGAACTAATATCAATTTTTAACGAAAGTCTATTATATAGTGATTAGGAGATAGGGAAAATGAAATTAAAATATAAAATATCATTGTTTTTGTTTTTTGTGGAAGTAATTGTTTTAAATTCGCTAAATTCAAATGGAATAAAAATTGAATCAACATTTGGTAGTCTTTTGGTAATGATACTATTTTTTTTACCATTGCAATACATACTGTATTCCTTAAGTAAAGACGAAGTGTATTCTACAAGAAAAAGAAAATATTTTAAAATATTTTTTTGGTTTTTAAATTATTGCATTGTATCCTCAATAATAGGTGTAATTATACTACAAATAAAATGATATATAATTAATACTTTTTTAATCATTATTGGATAATTATTTCAAAGAGATTAGAAAAAAACTCCGAACCTTAAAAGAAATGCGAAATAACATCGTGAGATTCTGTGATTAGTCTTGTAACTGTAGTTCGGAAGATGTGGATGGCATGGACAACTGTTTGACTAAAAGGAGTTTTGGACATGCCATCCTAATATCATCTCCGAACGCAGTTGCTTAGACGATTCCAGAATCTCTCGCACAGTTATTGAGCGTTCTTTTAGGGGACGGAGTTGAATGGGGAATCTCTGTTTGCATATTACACTTATAACGGAAGCGAACTACTTACGATGTCAGGTAAACAATCGAGAGATTAGAGAAGAGTGTATGCTCATCCAAGGACAATCAAATATCAACAGTAACCTATAACTACGATACTGCAAAACGCTTGTCCAACATTACATCACCAAGCGGAACCATCTATAATTTCGCCTACGATACCTTTAGCAGAAACAATAACATCAAGATTGGTGAAAACAGAACTTTAAGCAATTATATTTATAACAACAAAGGTCTGCTTGACCAACTCATCTATGGAAATGGCATCACTGTCAAACATGAATATGACAAACTAAACCGCCAGACCGAGACAAAGATTAATAACGTTCTAAGATACCAATATACATACGATGGTTCATCCAGACTTCTTGAAACAATAGATGTCTTGGCAACAAAAAAATAAAATACGATTATGACATCTTGGACCGTTTGGCAATGGAGCGCATCCTCGATACTACAACCAAAACAGAACTGGCGAAACTTCGTATCCGATATGACGACTCCAAAAATAGAGTGAGCGGTTATGATGTCAACATAGCTGGAGCAACAAAGAGTACCGATTATATCTATGGAGAACTCACAAAAGCACCGGATATAATCAACGGTGTCAAACAGAACGGAACACGTATCCTTTCCTACGGATATGATGCCTTAAACCGCCTGGATACAAGAACAATCAGTACAACGACACCATTTGTTACAGAGTATGAGTATCTGGAAGGTGCAGCAACCGGAACAACCACA
>JAZQRQ010000038.1:0-21817 GCA_045629665.1 Faecalimonas sp. | reverse complement strand
CTGTAAGAGTTAAAACAGAAGGTGGTTCTAAAAAAATGTATGTATGTACTTCTTGCTTAAAATCAGGCAAAGTAGAACGTGCTTAATGGATTACAGAACATATTAAAAACGAGATGTGTGGAGACATCTCGTTTTTTTATTTCTTATTAACAACAAAATAAGTTATACCCTAGAAGCAGACATATCATTACTATCAGCACTTCAATAAATGTGTTCTTTAGCATCATGCTGGCAATGATACCTATTGCAACAAAAAAGATTGCAAACCCTAAGACCCGTTTCATGTCTGACTCCCGTATAATCTCTTATTATACAATATGCAGATAGCCTGCCCTTATTTCTTATCGGCCTCGTTTAATAGATCATCTACATCTTTTTCTGTTACTTTTCCCTCTTTTTTATCAGAAATGCGGTCCATCACATCCGGAATCAAATCAAGAAGTTTTGTAATGGTGTCCTGGTTCTTGATGTTTACAAGTCTGGTCTTTCCGTTTTGAATCACAAGAACAGCACTTGGGGATATTTTCCCACCTAAGCCTCCGGCTCCTTTTTCTTTCTTCTCTTCATTGTATGCACCTGCACCAACTGCAAACGATACATCTACAAGTGGTAAAATAATTGTCTCTCCAATGTGAATTGCATCTCCCACTACTGTCTTTGAGGAAACCACACTGTCCATTCCTGTAAACAATGCTGCTACTGTTGAATTGAATTTGTTCTCTGCCATTTTAACTTACTCCTTTAATTTGATTTTATCTTTTTATAATCACTATAAGTTTTTCTAACATAACGATTAAAGAACACACGCCATAGAAGCGTTGCAAGATGAACCATGCGTATATGTCCTTTGATGTATAAGTCACCCATTAATATCTTCTGTTCGAAATCCGGATAAATCTCTACATGCTCTCCATAAAACGGATATAATATACTAAGTCCGGCAAGCACCTGTCCGGTTCGATATGGATCATCAAATCCGAATCTGACAAAACCTCTGATTCTGCGTGGACGTAAATGTCTTGCAAGTACTCCAATCTCTGTTTTCACGATTTTAAATGCTTCTACATGTACATCATCCGTGAGAAATGAAGTGACCTTTTCCTTTGTTTCCCAGAATGATTTTATTTTATCACATATTTTTAAATTTGTACATTTTATCTTTTTGGAGTCATCTTTCTTTTCAGACTGAGTGGATGACTCATGGTCTTTATGATTAAACGTCTTCCATCCAATCCGCACCTGCCAATCAGACTGCTTGTCTTTGTATATAAAATAAGCGGTAAACAAATGTAAAAACCAATGTGCTTTTGCTTCAAATATCATTCCCTTGATGCCAGCCTCTGTCTTTGCCTGAATCAGATAGTTCGCCGGCATAAAAAACACAGAGCAAACGAGCAATATCAGTATTCCCAATATTGCTAAAAGTATCATACCTATTATTTTCAAAATCAAAAATAGTATATGTAGCATCGTTACACCTATACATTGCCTTCTTCAAACTCTTTTTGTTTTTGCAGGATATAATTTCTGATATCCGTGCCTTTTGTTTCATCATACACTTCCTGTGTAATTTTTTCAATGAGTTCCATCGCACCCATCTCGCCATTTGCAATTCCGACAACAAACAAATCATCCTTGGAAATGGATTTTTGAAGCAGGAGGACTGAATGAAAATATTCCAAATGATTCTTCTCATTCTTTGCAAGAACAATCAGATACTTTTCCATTTGCCATTTGTCTTTCTCAAGTTTTTCTATTATCTCTGCTTTTTTCAAAATCAGTTCTTCGCTCATATAGAGCGCATGATAATACTTCATAGATTTTCTCCAAATTTAATTGTAATAAGCATTCAGAATCTTTTTTGTGACAGTAACAGCACTCATTCCTGAGTTGTCTGCACTTTCCACGACCACGCAGAATGCCAAATCCGGATTATCTACGTTGGTAAATCCTGCAAACCAGGAATGCGCCTTTTCTTTGTCACTACTGTACTCTGCCGTCCCGGTTTTCCCTGCAATACTATAACTCTGACCATTTAGTGCAGTAGCTGTCCCGGAAGTCACAACAGCCTTCATGTATTCCTTTAACTGCGCAGCCTCTTCCGAAGTCATCAGTTGCGCATACTTGTGAGGCATGTTTTTCTCAATCACACTGCCGGTATAGTTTTCTATATGGCTCACCAAATATGGTTCCATCAGAATACCGCCGTTTGCAATCGCGGATGTGATTAGTGTCATATGATACGGACTCATCTGTGTCTTTCCCTGTCCGATGGCAGTCATCATAATCTCAGCAGATGATGCTTCTGTTCCCAATTGGAACTTACTCTTAGAATACGGCAATGGACCTGGCAGTTTTGAATTGAATAATAAATCCTTCGCAGTATTTTGGAACTTTGATAAATTTAGCGTTAATCCAATATTGCTGAAGGACGTATTGCAGGAATTTGCAAGTGAAGTAAGCAGATCTACTTCCCCGTGCTTACGGTTCTTCGCGCAATGAATGATGGTTCCTTCGTGTTCGATATCACTTTCACACGTATAACTGTAATTAGCATAAGCGTTATTTTCTCGCATATATGCAAGTGTCGTCACTAACTTGAACACTGACCCCGGAGCATAAGCACCTTGGGTAGCACGATTTAGCAGAACACTCTCCTCGCCCGTCGTGATGCTCTGCCAGTTAGTTGCAATGGTATTCGGATCAAAGTCCGGTTTGGAAACCATAGATAAGATTTTCCCGGTACTGACTTCCATAACAACGACCGCTCCTTTATAAGTGCCGAGTGCATCGTATGCTGCCTGTTGCAACTGTGTGTCTAAGGTTGTAACTACATTGTCTCCAATATTCTTTTTTTCTTGAAACTCCTTTATAAACTTCTCTGCGAAGAAAGCATTTGATGTAAGCAGGTTGAAATTCTCTGTCGATTCTAAACCGGACTTTCCTTTTACGTCATAGCCAACTACATGCGCATAGAGTTCACCATAAGGATACACCCGTTTCTCAACACCCTCTTCGTTGACTTTCGTCTCAGCTAAGACGGTTCCGTTTCTATCCAAAATCTTCCCGCGCACAACACGGTCAGCCATCGAGTCCAAACGTACATTATAAGGGCTGTTAATGATGTCTTTGCTTCGAACGACATTAAAGTACACCATATATCCCATCATTGCAAGAAATATTCCGACAAAAAGATATGTGACTCTAACGAGTTCTTTGTTGCCTGTTTTCTTTTGCTTTGGTTCTTCCTGTGCCTTGCGACCTTGTTTGTTGGATGGAGTTTTTCCGGGACGCTTCTCTTCTTCCAGATTGAGTGTTATGATGTCTAACTCGTGGTTCCGCGAGTCCCTTCTGCTCTCTCGCTTCCTTCTGTCGTCTCTTCCTTTCAATATCTTCTTCCTCTTCTTCTTTCAAAATGTACAATCCCTGAATGATTGCAAACATAATCAATGTACTCACAATGGAACTTCCGCCGTAGCTGACAAGTGGCAGCGTCACACCGGTAGAAGGAATGAACTTTGTCACGCCCCCAATGTTTAAAAACGCTTGAAAAATATAACTGGTTCCAAGTCCAAGTGCCACATACTTATAAAAACGGTTATGAAGTTGCATTGCTATATTTAAAAACATAATATAACAACTTACACATATTAAGACTAAACATAGCGCAAATATAAGTCCCATCTCTTCCGCAATTGCAGAAAAGATAAAATCCTCATCTGCCACCGGAATTGCATCGGCTCTTCCCTGATAAAGTCCAGTCCCGAACCAACTGCCTGTCCCAATTGCAAAGAGAGACTGTGCAACCTGATATCCGCCCCTGTCATATATGGCAAACGGGTCTTGCCATACCAGAACACGCACTCTGACATGGTTAAATAAGTAATATGCCACTACTGCAGCAACACTTCCTGCCGCAAGTCCTGCGATTGTGTATATCGGCTGTTTGGTAGCAACATACAACATCACAAGATATACAACAAAGATAATCAGCGCAGCACCTAAGTCCTTAGATATCACCAGAATCAGCACATGAAATGCCGCGACGATTGTTGTCATCACAACATCCTTAAATGCTGTACTCTTTTTCAGGCTGGATGCTACGAAAAGGACAAATAGAATCTTTACGAACTCCGATGGTTGAATACCAAAGCCGGCAACTTCAAATCCAAGTTTTGCACCGCCGGATACCTGACCAATCACGACAACCGCCGCAAGTGCAACAATACCGATCATTGCATACAATACTTTCAGTTCCGATAAACGCTTCATCCTTCGAACAACAATCGGAACCAGAAAACTAATCAGCATGGCTCCTGCAACAATAATGCACTGCTTCACTGCTTTGTTGTAAGACAGTCTTGTAATCATGATAAAACCTATGCAGAGCAACATACACATATTGTTCACAATTAGTCTAGACATCTTTGGATAGAACTTTCCATAGAGCCCAATGGTTGTCGCAAGCAAAATGACCTGTGCCAGATAAAATATTAAGATTTTGTTTTCATTGGTTTTAAAATACATACCTGCAAATGCCATGAAGTGAATCATAAACATCAGCACTCTCTGATTGTGAATTACACGTCTTTTCATGCTGTCATCTTCATAAGCGAAGATGGCGAAACAATGATACGTGTATAAGGCAATCAGCAAAATCATCATGTATTTTGCAACCCCTACTATAATGTTTGCCAATTTTTCACCTACTTAATACCTCGTTTGAAATGTCCTCTTGTAAATTCAATATCCGGCTCCTTAGAACGGTTACCCTTTACAAATACATCTTCATACAAACGCAAGATATCTTTCATTGTTTTTCTATCTTCTATTGTAAAATTGAGTCGCAGAGCCTTTGGTTGCAGGCTCTCAATCTCAGCCTTCTGGTCTATCAAAACAAGCGGTGCCGTATTGTATATCATATTGTAACAGTAATTGCAATGATTCTTAACGATAAATGTCTTCTGATAACGGTCTTTGAATGTAAGCGTTCCTTTTTGTTTTTTACAACCTTCGGTCGTTTTTCGAATACACTGTGCCGAAACCATCATCGGAAGATATCCGTAAACAATGAGTTCACTGCTTTCCACGCCGACATCCTGAAGTTCCCTGTAATTGAGTTCTAACGGAGCTGTTGTGGACTCCACCTCATTCTTTAACCAAAAACTCTTCGCATAGCTGTTAAATTGATAGAGATTATAATCTGTTACAATGTTCCCTTTATATGAATGAGTTCTTAGGAATTCGTAACTCTCATAATTTCGAATCAACACACCTTCCCAGTCTTGTCCAAAAATAGATTCATAATGCTCCTCGTATTTTTGAATCGTATCTTTTCGAAAAATATGCGGCATGCAAAAATAGATTTCTTTTTCCTTTTCGTGCGCTTCCTCTATCAATGAAATAATAGAATCATTATTCCAAACATTGTCTATTGCATTACAGTCTAGATAGATTCGTCGGATACAGTTGTGTTCCTTTGCCTCATAAAATTGCTCAAGATGTTCTACATACGCATGCATATACGCCGTTGTCTCTTCTTCTTTTGATTCCCTTGAAATCTCCGTGTTATATTGAGATATCTTCTGTGGTGAGGGTTCGATTCCCCCATCCCTTCGATATGCACTTACAATCCGTCTTTCCAATTCCTCCAATGCATTTCTTCGAAATTCATTGAGACTCTGCATCGGCATAAAAAGATTGCCATGTAGTTCAATATCCAATGTTTCAAACTCAAACGGTGTGTTACCGGTCTTACGCATCTGCTTTTCAATTCGGGCAACGTCCATCGGTTGATTGATTGCTTCCTGGGCAATATCTCCTGTCGCATCCACGATTATATCACCATAAGACACCGTAAGTTTGGCGAAATCTGTCGAAGAAAGAATTAATTTCCCATTTATCTTTTCTTTTACTTCACGTTTAATGATGTTTTCATGAATGTCTGAAATTAATTGTTCATTTCTTGTTCGACAAAGCACTTGTTGTTTTTCAAACAGCTGCTTTTTGTGTGTGATAATCGTCGCGGTCTGCCCTGCCCTTACATCACTTGCAAACGTATAATTCTCTGCACCGTCCGGAAGTTCAATAACATCCCCTTTGTGTATATCCACAAGTGCCTTTACAGACACATTTTTTCCTGTGCTTTTTATAACCTGTAACGCAGGAACACCCGCGTGATTCGGTCTTGTCAGAGACAACATGTCTCTTCCATTTTTTGTATGATAATATCCGCCATGAGAACCACCGCGATTATAGAGATCCATTAACATTTCGCGGTCTTTTGGTTCTACTCGAAACCCTTTTTTACCTTTCTCAAAATACAAATCCACATATTTGCGATACATAGCCGTTACTAACGCCACATACTCCGGTTTCTTCATGCGACCTTCAATTTTGAAGGAATAGATGCCCGCTTCCACAAGTTCCGGAATGTATTCTAATGTACACATATCTTTGAGACTCATGATATACTGCGTGTCCTTATCGCCACCTACTTTGTATGGCAAACGACACGGCTGTGCACACTGACCACGATTGCCGCTTCGTCCTCCCAAAAGGCTGCTGTAGAGACACTGCCCGGAATAACAATAGCATAGAGCACCGTGAACAAAACTCTCAATCTCCAGATTCGTTTGACTGCTAATCTCTGTAACTTCATCCAGTTGCAGTTCTCTTGCTGTCACCACACGCTCCACGCCAAGTCCTTCTAACATTTTTGCACCAAGAACATTTGTAATCGTCATCTGCGTACTGGCATGAATCGGCAAATCCGGAAAATGCTGTTTCACAAATTGAAGCACACCCATATCCTGAACAATAACCGCATCAAGACCTTGCTTATAGTACGGAAGCAGATACTCATAAAGTTCTTCCTGTAATTCTTTTTCTTTCAATAAGGTATTGACGGTCAGATAGATTTTTCTTCCGTGCAGATGGACATAATCGATTGCTTCTAACAACTTGTCCTCCTGCAGGTTGTCAGCAAATGCTCTTGCACCAAAACGAGAGCCGCCAATATAGACCGCATCTGCGCCTGCGGCAATGGCTGCTTTTAAACTTTCATATGAACCTGCCGGTGATAGAATCTCAACCTTTTTTGTCATGCTACACTCCAATTATCCCAATTATAAAATAGAATCCCACTTATGAGATTCTATTTCCAATGATTTTTCTTTTCTGTTTCTAATTTTACAATCTGAATATGCAATTGTTGATTCTCTTCTTTCAATCGCTCAATCTCTTGCTCCAAATTACCCACGCGAATCTGTGTTGATATCAACTCATGCTTTAGGTCGTACATTTCCTTATCTTTTTGTTGCACATCATTTTCTAAAACAGCACCTTGCTTCTTTGCCTTGAAATAATCATCCGCAATATTCAGTGCAAGTAATGTGCTTCTTGTTTCAGCTGTCTGTCTGTTGTATCCCTCTATGCTTGTACATTCTGTAATCTTATGATTCAGATATGTAGAAATTCTCTGTAAATACTCTTCGCTTTCAAAACCACTTAATGTGATTACTTTTCCACCTATCAGTACTTCCGTACTATTTCTTGAAGTTGCCATGGAAACCTCCTAAACCCTCTTTCATTCTTTCACTATTATAACTTCTTTTATTCATTTTGGCAAGGAATTCCCAAATGATGATATGTCCTTTCTGTTGCAACTCTTCCCTTCGGTGTTCTTTGGATAAATCCATTCTTCAAAAGATATGGTTCATACACATCTTCGATCGTTCCGGCATCCTCGCCGACTGATGCGGCAAGTGTATCAAGTCCAACCGGACCACCTTGAAATTTTTCTATAATAGTAAGTAAGATATTGCGATCATTATGGTCAAGACCAAATTTATCAACATCTAACAAATCAAGCGCATAGTTTGCCACTTCCTCTGTGATCACACCATCGTATTTGACCTGCGCAAAATCACGCACTCGCTTCAAAAGGCGATTCGCAAGACGTGGTGTTCCTCTGGAACGCTTAGCCATTTCCAGTGCGCCGTTTGGCTCAATCTCAACATCCAATACTTCTGCAGAACGAAGAATAATTGTCTGCAACTCTTTCTCCGTATAGAACTCTAATCGCTGTACAACACCAAAACGGTCACGAAGGGGTGCTGTCAGCATACCTGCCCTTGTCGTTGCACCCACAAGTGTGAACTTTGGTAAATCCAAACGAATGGAACGCGCATTTGCACCTTTTCCAATCATAATATCGATTGCGTAATCCTCCATTGCAGGATAAAGAACCTCTTCCACCTGACGATTGAGACGGTGAATCTCATCCACAAAAAGCACGTCTCCCTCTTGCAGATTATTGAGTATGGCTGCCATCTCACCCGGCTTTTCGATTGCAGGTCCTGAAGTAATCTTCAGATTCACATTCATTTCATTCGCAATGATGCCTGCAAGCGTCGTCTTACCAAGTCCCGGCGGTCCGTAAAACAACACGTGATCTAAGGATTCTTTTCTGGATTTTGCCGCTTCAATATAGACCTTCAGCGTCTCCTTTGCCTTTTCCTGTCCGATGTAATCCTTCAAGAGTTGCGGACGCAAATGATTCTCAATCTTCAAATCTTCTTCTAAATTCTCTGTTGTAATGATTCTTTTTTTCATCTCTATCTCCGCCTAATTAAAACATCATATTCTTGAGTGCCAACTTAATCACTTCTTCCACTGTTGTATTCTCATCCATCTGCACTTTCTTCACTGCTTTCATAGACTCCGTATTACCATAGCCAAGTGCGACAAGTGCCTGTACCGCCTCTGCCTGAATCTCGTTTGATGCGCCTGTGTTTGCTACAACCGTCTCACTGTCATCCACTTTATTCAGTACATCTTCGATACTTAGTTTGTCTTTCAATTCAATAATCAGCTTTTCAGCTGTCTTCTTGCCGATTCCCGGTGCCTTTGCAATGGCCTTTGAATCATTTGCCATCACTGCAAAGCGTAAGTCATCCGGTGAAAGTTGAGATAAAATGCTAAGTCCTCCCTTCGGTCCGATTCCACTTACACCGATTATCAGTTTAAATACCTTCAGGTCATCTTTTGTCAAGAATCCAAACAATTGAATCGCATCCTCACGCACATTCATATACGTATGTAATCTGACTTCCTCGCCAATCTGTGGCAAATAATTCATTGACTGTGCCGGCATAAAGATTCCGAAACCAACACCATTTACATCAACAATAACTTTCTCTTCCTCAATAGCGACCAACTCGCCTCTTACGTATGAAACCATAGTTCCTCCAATCTCTTTAGCATTTCATTAGAAATAACACCTATCACGAACCCTGTCACCAAACCGGATATAAGTAGCACCGGAAAATAATATCCAATGCTGACACTTTCAAGCACAATCATTGCCATAATAAGTTGACCTACATTGTGCAACACGCCTCCGGCCATGCTGATACCAAATATACTGAACTTATCCGTCCTCTTCAAAATACACATTGTCGTCAAGCTCAATATTCCACCCGCCAGACTGTAAAGAATTGCAAACAGATTCCCGAACATAAATCCCGCAAGTACGATTCTGACTACCGACAATATATAAGCCTCTTTTATACTCATCTTATAAAGTGCAATCACAATAATCAGGTTGGCAAGTCCTAACTTTACACCGGGAATTCCCATGTGAATCGGTATCAGACTCTCCACATAACTAAAGATAAGTGCCAACGCCGTGAATACACCAAAATATGCTACCTTCGTTCTCAAAACAGCCTCCTAGTTCGCCACTGCATCTATCTCTACATCCTCATCACCGACAATCTCAACAATGACTTTGTTTGGCAAACATATAATTGTTTCTTTGTTCTTAGAAATTGTTTTGTGTTCTACACATATTTTATCCGGACAATCCGCCCCTATCATATCGACTTGTCCATCTTTAATCATTAAATGGTTTGTGTTATTAATTTCTATTTCCTGCTCTTTTTCCAGAGAATACGTGCCAAACAGTTCACCATCAACAGTGACTTTCACAATGCCTGCAGACTGTCTTCCAAGGTTTGTGTAGATGAAAAATCCGATTCCAGCAAGAACAAGGATGACTACCACAAGTATCCAATCATTTTTCTTCATAGTTTAAATCCTCTTTCCCAATCATTTTAGCACAGTGTATTGAAATACACAACCACATGTTCGATTTTTTACAGGGTTACTCATTGATTTCTGAAATCACTTCTAACGGAGAATGTTCTTTAATATGTGTTATATCATCCGCCGCAGATAAAATTTGCATCTGATAATCTGCAATTTCTTTTAATATCTGAAATCTTTCTTCTTTGGATTTTTCTTCACGTATCATCTGTGCATTGTGCGTCTCAAGATTTGATAAAATAGTAAGTTCATTAATGGTAGCATAATCTCTCACATTACTATTTCTGGCAAGTTCCGGATTGCTTTCTCTCCATGCCTTCGCAGTAAAACCAAATAAAGCAACATTTAATAAATCAGCTTCTTCCGCATATGGTAACCATTGCAAATCATGCCTGTAATCACAATTGGGAATAATATAATTCTTGATTGCATCTGTTTGAATCAAATAATTATTCTTTGTTAAAAACCTCTTTGCATCCCATTCCAACTTCTGAAGATTATTTTCTTCTTCTTTCAAACGTTGAAATTCTTTGATTAAGTACAATTTGAAAATTGGACTTATCGCAGAAGCAAATTCAAACGCAATGTCTTTATGTGCATACGTTCCACCGTAGCGACCTTTTTTTACAAATATTCCTATTGCATTTGTCTGTTCTACCCATTCCGAAACACTTGGTGTAAATGTTAATAAGCCAGCTTGTTTTTTAAAGTGTTCAGATTCGAACACTTTAAAATTTGGATTATATATTTCTTCCCAAGTTGCTAAAAATTCTAGTGTTTTTCTATTTCTAATCCAATTTCGCACAATATCCGCCGATCTTGAATTATCTGATTTTGCAGCTGCAATATCTGTAATACAAATATAATCATCTATTTCTTCTTTTGATATTGTAATTGGTAAATTTTGTACTGTTATAACTTTATTCTTCTGCATCCTCATCAACCTCTATCTCAATTTTGTTTTCTGCCAACAACCGCTCCATTTTTGTATAATATGTTATCAATCGCAAAACATAATCCGGCATCTGTCTTCTTCCAGCTTCCCATTCTTCCAATGTTCGTAATGGTATACTAATATAGCGCGAGAACTCCGTTCTATTCATTCCTAAGTTTTCTCTTATTTTCTTTAATCTAATAATCTGATTTTTTAATTGTTCGTTCTTTTTCATAATTGCCTCTCCACTCATTGTGTGGTTATTGTATCATGTTACAGAACATATTGCAACCTCTATTCAATGCTATCAAATTATGTTATACTATTAATCAAACAACTGGAGGTTTTCTATGAAACAATTAAGTAGATTTATCCTGCTATGTATGATTATGGTTCTTCTATGTGGTTGTTCTAATGCAACAAAAGAACCTCTTTCCAAAACAGGATTTCACTTTGATACTGTGATTACAATTACATTATACAATTCTAAAGATGAAAAAATCTTAAATACTTGTTTTGACTATTGCAAAGAATTTGAGAATCTTGTAAGCCGAACAATTAAAACCAGTGAAATTTCTAAAATCAATCATGCAAACAGTCAACCTGTTGAAGTATCAAATACAACGATTGAACTATTAAAAAAAGGGATTGAATTTGGAGAACTGACAGACGGTGCTTTTGATATTACAATTGCATCCCTTATGGAATTATGGGACATCAAAAACAATCCGGGAAATGTGCCATCTGAAACAGATATTACAGAAGCACTATCCCATGTGAATTATAAGAACATCGTGATAGAAGGCAATACTGTGACATTAACTGACCCTGAAACAGCCATTGACCTGGGCGGAATTGCCAAAGGATACATGGCCGACCAACTGAAAGAATACTTGCTTAGTGAAGGTGTAACCAGCGCGATTATTAATCTCGGTGGAAATGTATTAACCATTGGCGAAAAACCAGACGGAACACATTTTAATATTGGAATACAGAAGCCTTTTGATAAGCAGAATGCAACCATTACATCCGTATCTGTCAAAGATTCTTCTGTTGTAACTTCCGGGTCTTATGAACGATATTTCAAAGTGGATGACACCATATATCATCACATCCTAAACACTGAGAACGGATATCCTTGTGACAACGGACTACTTAGCGTCACCATTCTTTCTGAGAAATCCATTGATGGAGATGCACTAAGTACAGCTTGCTTTGCTCTTGGATTAGAAGAAGGACAAAAGTTGATTGAATCCATGCAAGATATTGATGCTGTCTTTGTAACTAATGAGTACGAAATCATTAATACTCGCGAATAATTTGTCCTTTTGGGTCTATGCTTCTTTGTAAAGGTCACCAGACCTAAAATCCATTTGAAACTTCTTGTTTTTTTATATTTATATTGTTCATTGGGCACATAATTAGATATGTATATTCTGAGACCCACAATTTTCATAGATTGTGGGTCTTGATAGTATATTAATTTGTATAGACCCAAATTAAGCAATTAAAGAACTGAGAACGTGTAAAATTTAGTTTACTTTGGGTCTGGAACGAAAATCAATTAACATAGGCCCAATTATCACAAGTGTGCTATGGTTGACTTTTAAGATCATCCCAATCAACAATATAAAATGCGATATATTTTGTAGCAACATCCACATCCTTTGTTCTTTCATATTCATCTTGATCAAACAAACTAACCCCAACATATAAGGTATCTTCTGATTGTAAATCCACATATCCTACAACAAGATTCGAACCTTCCGTGTCTACATAATACTCCACGTGTTCTTTGATTTGTCCTCGCTTCTCTTTGTCAGCATATTCTATCGGGAATTCAACACCACATTCATATTCTTTTCCGTCAATCTCTTCCGTTGCATGAACCCTAACCTTATTCACACCATTGACGTTTACAACACTTGCTTTTGTAATTGCCTTTTGTTGCATAGGAACATCACCTGAACTTGCATATATATTCTTACCTGTGACATGAATGCTGAGCGGCATATAATCATTCAGCCAAATAGACGATACTTTCCATTCGCCGTTATTTCTTTGAAGAGTTATCTGTCCATTCAGTGTGAATTCCTCTGACTCCCCATTCCTCTCGTTTTCAAGTGTAACTACAAAATAATATAATTCTGTGTTCTTTAATTTTACCTTTACTTCCTGAGGTATAAATTTGACGCGTTTAAATGTAACATTACTATTTGCAATATTTGCAAAATAATCTACAATTGTGAATAACCCCGTGGTTTGCATATTTGAAAGTCCATTTTGAGTACAATATTGACTATACAAATGAAGGTACCCTTGATTATAATCTCTATCCAAAAAGTCTTTATCAATCAATAGCGGCGTATATTTGCCACCGGAGGCTGTTAAATAATTTTGATATCTTTCTTTGTCTGAACTAAATAATACACGCAAATATTCTGTTGCACGCTGTTGATCTGAACTGATATACTCAAATTTTGCTTTGTCCGGCACTGAGTCATAATAAACTTCTTTTCCATCAGAAAAATATTTATATCGTGGTACGTAGGCAGAATTTTCTTTATCAAAAACAAGAAAATTATTTCCCACATAAAACACAAACTCATCTGCATTACTTCCTTTAAGTATGAGGCGATTATTTTCTAACACATAATTCCCCAAATGAGGCGATTGACTACTCAATGGCGAAGCGTTGAAACTATATGTTTGTTTATAGGTATTCAATGTCACACTTGCAAATCCATACAGTTCATCATCCATATACTGAAAATACACTTCCGAACCTTCCGGCAATCTGCCTTGTGATTCTTCTTTTGTTACTTTCGCATCTTCTTTCGGATTTGTGAGAAAACATACTCCGGCAAGCACGCAAGCCACAACCGCAACGCAAATAAACCAAAATGCTGGTTTCTTATAATCAACAACAGACTTGATTCTCTGTTTTACACCTACTTCTCCAAATGCAACCGGACACGCTGATATCACTCGTTTCTTAGCGCTACAAGCAAGCAAAACATTAGAATACATCTTCTTCTCATCTGCATCCATGCTACGAATCACGCGCTCATCGCATGCCAGTTCCATATCCCTGCACATGCAAATATAAGAAAGCCATACCAGCGGATTAAACCAGTGAACCGCCAAGACGATAAAGCCAAGTGGTTTCCACAGATAATCACGATACTTTAAGTGTTCTTTCTCATGAGCCACAATGTAAGGAATCTGTCCTTCCTCAATATCAGAATGTAAATAGATACGAGGACGAATCACTCCCAGAATAAACGGAGAGTCAATTGCATCACAAATCCACACATTCTCCTGCAAATGCATAGACGCTCTCACCTTCCAACGAAGCATCCAGTAGCTGATTCCCATATAAAGAAGCATTCCTACAATACCAATCATCCACACAATGGAAGCAATAAACATTGCTACCTGCATGGGATTTATACTTGGTCCCATTTCTGGAGCCATGCTTCCTGTTATCACAGGATTTACTACTGTATCAACCGCTTCAATTCCCGTCTGAACTTCCGGTGTCTGTGAATACATAATTTCCTTCGGAACAACTTCCGGACTCGGAACCAGACTTAACACACTTTCGATCGTAAACGGACAAATCAAACGAATAGCAACTAGTGTCCACAAAATATAATTGAAGGATTTTGGCAACTTTTTAAACAACAATCTAAGGACAAAAACAAAAGCAATCAACCAACCGGCTGAAATACTCATATTTAGAATTTTCAAAAATATAGCTTCCATATCTAGTCCTCCCCGATTTTGTCAATCATTTCGCGAATTGCTTGTATCTCTCCTTCTGACAAACGTTTTCTCCTCGTAAATGCAGCGATAAACGCCGGCAGAGAGCCATCAAAAGTTTCTGTGACAAATTGTTCGCTCTGTAATCCATGAAACTCTTCTTTTGAGATGAGAGACGTCACAACGCCACTTTGATTTTGAAACAATCCTCGTTCACAAAGTTTCTTTAATACAGTGTAAGTAGTTGATTTCTTCCAATCTAATTCTTCTTCACATATCTTAACCAACTCACCGGAACTCAAGGGTTCATTTTTCCAGATAATGTCTGCAAAATGTGTTTCCACAATCCCAAGTTTTATATCAAACATTTTGACACCTCCACTCTGTAAGTCTATTTGCAATAGACCTTTTTCTTTAGTCTATCATCAATAGACCCGTTTGTCAATATAAAAGGATTTACGGTGCATACTTTATTTATCTATATCTACACCATAAAATATTTTAATGTTTTTAACAATTTACGGTATATGTTCATTAAACCAATATCTACACCGTAAGTTTACGATGCAATTTTAAATAAATGATTATTTTTACGGTGAAATTTCTAGTATCTTTAGAACGCACCGTAAAAACATGAAATGACATCTCTTCCCTACGGTGTATATATTAAGAATGTAGACTTGCACCGTAAAATGCAACAAAAGTCCACAACTATAGATTTTAAACAATCACAAACAGAAACGCATATTAACAAGTGCCACGGATAATCCCGTGGCACCACTTAATCACTCTATAAAATTATCTTCTTCGGACATTTCTCTGCACACAATCCGCAATTCGTACATTTCTCCGGATCAATATGTGCCAAATTATCTGTCACTGTAATTGCCTCAGAAGGACATACCTTTTCGCACATCTTACAGCCAATACATCCGACTTTACATACCGACATTACTTGTTTTCCTTTATCCTTTGAACTACATTGTACTAAATGCTGTTGCTCATATGGTACTAGTTCAATCAAGTTCTTAGGACATGTCTCAACACATTTTCCACAAGCCTTACATGCTTCTTTATCAACAACTGCAATACCATCTACGATATGTATTGCGTCAAACGGACATGCTTTCACGCAAGAACCATAACCAAGACAACCGTAGTTACAAGATTTCGGACCACCGTTCTGTACAAAGCTCATGAACGTACAGTCTTCAACGCCGTAATATTTATAATCCTGATTTGCTTTTTCACAGGTTCCGGCACATTTCACAAATGCAGTCATACGTACCTGTTCTCCTGCCTCTTGACCCATAATCTCGCCAATCAGGGCTGCAACCGGCGCACCGCCTACCGGACAAGCACCAATCTCTGCTTCACCTTTGACAATGGCAGCTGCCAAACCCGAACATCCTGCGTAGCCGCAACCACCACAGTTGTTTCCCGGAAGAACACCTAAGATAGCTTCTTCTCTCTCATCCACTTCCACTGCAAATGCCTTACCGGAAACTCCAAGGAACACGCCGATGAACAAACCAACACCGCCGACAATCGCAGCAGCTAATATAATACCTGTTAAACTCATATGCCTGCCCTCCTATATCAGTCCTGAGAATCCAAAGAATGCAATTGCCATAAGTCCCGCTGTAATAAGAACGATTGGTGTTCCCTTGAGTGCCGGCGACACATCATTGTCTTCTGTCTTCTCACGAATTCCCGCCATGATTACAATGGCAATGGTAAATCCAACTGCAGTTGCAAAACCGTTGACTACACCTTCTAAAATTGTGTAGGATTTCTGAACGTTTGTCAGAGCAACACCAAGAACTGCACAGTTTGTTGTAATAAGCGGCAAATAAACGCCGAGTGCCTGATACAATGGTGGCATTACTTTCTTTAAGAACATTTCTACAAATTGTACCAAAGCAGCGATAACCAGGATAAATACAATCGTCTGCAGATATTCAAATCCAAGTGGTTTCAAAATAAACTTATAAATCAAACTGGTTACAATGGAGGCAATTGTAATTACGAAAATAACTGCACCGCCCATACCTGCCGCTGTGTTAACTTTCTTGGACACGCCGAGGAACGGACAGATTCCGAGGAACTGGCTGAGTACAACGTTATTTACAAGTGCTGATCCAACAGCAATCAATAATAATTTTTCCATTACTTTCCACCTCCACAGTTCGTACAATTGCCACAGCCTTCACCACATCCGGCTTTTGCTTCTACTTTTTTACCTCTCTTAGCTGACTCAAGTTTCACCTTGTTCTGAAGAGCCGTAAGTCCTGCCAACACAAAGAACGCACCCGGTGCTAAGATAAAGATGGTAACCGGTTCATAGGATGCAGGCATAATCTGTTTTCCGAATATCTGACCTGCACCGATAACCTCTCTCACAATACCAATACATGTGAGTCCTACTGTAAATCCAAGTCCCATACCGATTCCGTCAAAGATAGACGGCAAAACAGGGTTCTTAGACGCGTAGCTTTCCGCACGTCCTAAGATGATACAGTTTACTACGATCAATGGAATGTATAATCCAAGGGAATCATACAGACTTGGGATAAACCCTTCCAACAAGAACTGTACAATCGTAACGAAGGATGCTACAACCACGATAAACGCTGGCATTCTCACAGAATCCGGAATGATTTTTCTAAGCAAAGAAATCAACAAGTTTGACATAACAAGTACAACCGTTGTTGTAAGTCCCATTCCGAGACCATTGATAGCTGATGTCGTTACTGCCAATGTCGGACACATACCAAGCATCAATACGAAGGTAGGGTTTTCTTTAATAAGACCATTGGTAAATCTTTCTAAGCACTTATTCATTTGCACTACCTCCTAACGCATGTTTATAGTAAACAACTGCAGAGTTCACAGCCTTTGTCATTGCATTTGATGTGATGGTTGCACCACTTAATGCATCAATTTCATTGTTAGCTGAAGCTCCGGTCTTTGACACACTGAAGAACTCCACGTTCTTTCCGGCATACTGACTGTAAAAATCTTCTTCTGTAGCTTTCATACCAAGTCCGGCTGTCTCACCGATAGAGAGAATGGCAACACCATTTACCGTGCCATCTGTTAATATTCCGACAGAAATCTGAATTTCTCCGCCGTAGCCTTCTGACGTTGTTGTTGTAACAACATATCCAACCGTCTCATCTTTTTCTTTTGCCTCTACAAATTCGTTGATGGTACAACCGGAAGATTGTACTGTATCTTGAACCTCACTGATTGCATCTTCAATCAGTTCTAAACCTTCGAATGAATCTGCACCCGCCATTACCTGCTGATACGCTTCTTTCTTTGCAGCCTCCTTTGCCAATGCAATCGGCTCTTTTGTAATCTCATATACAAGTCCGAGAAGGATTCCCGCCACCAATGTAATGGCTGTAAGGATAAGAGTGTTTTTAATAATATTTTTCATTATTTCTCTCCTCCTTTTCCAAATGGTCTCGGAAGTGTAATCTTTTCAATCAACGGAACTAACAGATTACTGAAAATGATTGCATAAGAAACACCCTCTGCCGAACCACCGAAGAGTCTAAACAATCCGGTGAGTACACCAAGACAGATACCATAAACAATCTGTCCTGTTTTCGTGATTGGTGATGTCACATAGTCTGTTGCCATAAACCATGCACCAAGCATCAAACCACCACCACATAAATGTGCCGTGATATAAGTAAGGTCCAATCCATGGCCGCCAAACAGTACAATAAACACTACAAAACTTGCAAGATATGTACCAGGAATACGAAGGTCTATAATGCCCATCGCAATGAGGAACAATGCACCAATGAGAATTGCTATCGCTGATGTTTCACCGATGGTTCCCGCTTCATTTCCAATCAGCATATCCATCAGATTCACGCTCTCGCCTGCCTTTAACAAAGCAAGAGGTGTTGCACCTGTCACACCATCATACACAAAGGTTGTCATTCTTCCTGTAAAGGAAATGAGGAGAAAACATCTTGCTCCAAGTGCAGGATTCATAAAATTCTGCCCTAGTCCGCCAAAGACCTGTTTTACAATTAAGATAGCAAATACACTACCAAGCACACACATCCACCAAGGTGCTTCTGCCGGAAGGTTCAGTGCCAGAAGCAGACCCGTCAGTGCCGCACTGCAGTCGCCGATGGTCACTTTCTTTTTCATCAGTTTCTGATAAACATACTCTGTAAGCACTGCCGATGCAGTTGTAATCAAGACAACAAGCAGAGCAGGAACTCCAAACGTATACACACCGAAAATCGTTGCCGGCAACAATGCAATAATTACATACAGCATAATACTGCCTGTTGTCACTTTCGAGCGTATATGCGGAGAAGATGATATATTATAATTTTCATTCATATCTTAGTTCCCCCTCTTCTTTCTATTTGCAATCACAATCTTCTTCATGGAACCAATAGACTGTTTTAACTGACGTTTTGCAGGACACACATAACTACAGCATCCACATTCCACGCATTCCATACCTTCCCATTTCACAAACGCTTCTTCGTTAAAACGCTCTGCATAATCAGCAAGTCTGGATGGGATAATTCTGCTCGGACATGCATCCACGCAACGACCGCAATTGATACACGCACTCGGTTCATGCACTGCAACTGCATCATTTGTCATACAAAGAATAGACGAAGATGTCTTCGTAATCGGTGTCTCTAATGTAAACATTGCAAATCCCATCATCGGTCCACCGGAGATCACTTTTTCAGCCTCGCCGATAAAGCCGCCTGCTGCATACACCACTTCTTTTTGATTCGTGCCAATCAAAACCTTAAAATTACCCGGACTCTGCACATCATCTCCGCTAACCGTAACAATTCGACTGATTACCGGTCTTCCATTGACAACTGCATTGTGAATTGCAATTAACGTCTCCACATTATCAACCACACACCCTGCATCTGCCGGAAGCATAGTTGAATTGATTGCTCGCTTTGTTGTCGCGTAAATCAATTGACGTTCTGCACCTTGCGGATACTTTGTTTTCAATGCTTTCACTTCCATACGTGGTTCATCCTTAGTAAGTTCACGCAACTTTTCAATACAGTCCGGTTTGTTGTCCTCTATACCAAATATACCTTTTGCATTGTCAAAAAGTCTCAGGACAATTCTCATACCACTTACAAGTTCTTCCGGATGCTCTAACATTCTTCTGTAATCAGCTGTTATGTATGGCTCACACTCCGCACAGTTCGCAATCACATACTCGATTTTATCCGGCTCTTTCGGTGATAGTTTCACCTTTGTCGGGAAGCCTGCGCCACCCATACCGACAACACCTGCTTCTCCGATGAGATTCAGAATCTCTTCTTTTGTAAGAACAGCAAGTGGTTTTACATGAGCATACTCTACCTCATTGTATTCCCCATCATTCTCGATGATGATACTATTCACTTTTGTACCTGTCGGATTAAATCGTGGTTCAATAGCTTTTACCTTTCCTGAAACAGATGCATGGATTGGCGCTGATACAAATCCGCCCGCTTCTGCAATCTTCTGTCCCACAAGGACTTCATCACCAACCGAAACAATTGGAGTTGCCGGTGCCCCGATGTGTTGAGAAAGCGGATATACCATATCTGTGCTTGGCAATACTGAAACAATTGCTTTATCTTTTGCCAAACTCTTGCCATCATTCGGATGTATTCCGCCTTTGAATGTAAATAATCCCATTCTTATTCCTCTCCTTTTTGATATTTTTTTCACATTACCCTTAAAGCACAAATAGAGACTACATGTAGTCTCTATTTGCTATGAGCTTGTTCACTCTTACTATTCAGCTGTTTCTTCTTCAACTTCTGCAACCGGTTCTTCTACCGCAGCTTCTTCTGCTACAACTTCTTCTGCTGCAACTTCTTCTGCCACTTCTTCAGCAACCTCATCAACTGGTGCTTCTTCAGCAACCGGTTCTAATATTTTCATGCTTAAGCTGATCTTCTTGTCTGCTTCATTTAGTTCAACAACTTTTGCAGTAATTTCCTGACCAACTGCCAATACATCCGATGGTTTTTCAACGTGTGCTCATGAAATCTGAGATACATGTAACAATGCGTCAACTCCAGGTGCCAATTCAACGAACGCACCAAAATCTGTCATTCTTGCAACCTTACCCGTCACCTCTGTGCCAACAGCATAATCTGTTGCTGCATTTGCCCATGGATTTGTTTCTGGGAACTTAAGGCTAAGTGCAACCTTTGTCTCGTTAATATCTTTAATAAGAACCTGAATCTCTTCGCCAACTTTGAATACTTTCTTAGGACTTTCCACTCTTCCCCAAGACATCTCAGAGATATGTAACAATCCGTCTACACCACCTAAGTCGATAAATGCACCAAAATCTGTTACATTTTTTACAGTACCTGTAACGGTATCCCCAACATGAATCTTTTCAAATAATGCTTTTTGAAGTTCAGCTTTTGCAGCAACAAGAAGTTGTCTTCTGTCACCGATTACGCGATTTCTTCTTGGATTAAATTCGCTGATTACAAATTCAATTTCCTGTCCTTCATATTTGCTCAAATCTTTTTCATATACATCAGATACAAGGCTTGCCGGAATGAATACTCTTGCTTCTTCCACAACAACGCTTAACCCGCCACCAAGAATCTGTGCAACCTCTGCTTTTAATACTTCTTTGTTCTCGAAAGCTTCTTTTAATCTTTCGTTTCCTCTCTCAGCAGCCAATCTCTTGTATGTTAACTGCACTTGACCTTCGCCGTCATTGACTTTCAATACTTTTACAGTGAGTGTGTCGCCAACAGAAACAGCTGTTGTCAAATCAACATTTGCATCGTTTGTGTACTCATTGCGAGCAAGAATACCGTCAGCTTTGTAGCCTATATTTAAAACGATTTCGTCAGGTTTTACATCGATGACTGTACCGTCTACAACCTCTCCATTTCGTATTGTTTTGAATGAATCTTCTAACATTTGTTCAAAAGTTAATTCTGACATTATTTTGAACCTCCTCAATTATAT
>JAZQRQ010000037.1:0-2105 GCA_045629665.1 Faecalimonas sp. | reverse complement strand
AATGGAAACAAGGTGGTAGAATACACCTATAACGAATGGGGACAAATCCTCAGCATTACAGGAACACTTGCAGATACAATCGGACAAATAAACCCATTAAGATATAGGGGATATTATTACGATGCCGAGACGGGATTCTATTATGTATCCAGCCGTTATTATGATCCTGAGATTGGGCGGTTTATTAGTGCTGATGGTGAAATATCAGGAATCGGCGGAAATGTATTAGGTTATAATCTTTTTGCATACTGTTTTAACAATCCAGTTAATTATAGTGACCCAACAGGTAACTGGCCAAAACTTAGTACGATTTTCAAGGGTGTTGCTGTAGCTGCAGCAGCTGTAGCTGTAGTAGCAGCTTGCGTTGTGGCAGCACCAGTATTAGCAGGCATTGGAGTCGCAAGTGGCTTAGCCGCTACGGCAGCAAGTGTAGCTACAACAGCATTGTGTGTATCGGGTGTAGCCGGTACGGCAGCAATAGTAACAAGTGTGGTTGAAAATACGTCAAGGAAAAAGAATACTAGAGATCAAAGTGTGTATGTTATGAAAAATCAATCAGATGAAGTAGCGTACGTAGGAAGAACAAATGATCCTAGCAGACGACAGAGAGAACATGAAAAAGATATTAGGAAAGCTGACTTGCAACCACTAGAAGTTGTATTTACAGGATTGACAAAGAACCAAGCAAGAGTGGTAGAGCAAGTTCTTATTTCAGCCTATGGAATCAATAATTTATACAATGCTCGAAGAGAAATTGCTGTAGGTAACATAAGTAAATATTCTGAATATGTAGGAAGTACTATTAGTTTGTTTGGAAGTTTTTATGAAAGCGAAATGCTTAATCTTATGGGAAGGTAGGTGTTGACTTTGGGAGCATGGGGAACGTTATTGTATGATAATGATACAACAAATGATATTCGTGGTTATTATGTTGACCAGCTTCGACGCGGAAGAACAAACGAAGAAGTAACTCAACAAATTATAAATGATAATATGGAAATACTTGAAGATGTTGAAGAAGGACCTCTTTTTTGGTATGCGCTTGCTGATATTCAATGGGATTATGGTCGATTAATTCCATTTGTGAAAGAGAAAGCCCTAGAATTTATAGAAAGACCAGAAGAATTAGAACGTTGGAAAGATATGGAGGGGGATAAGGCATTACAGTGGGAACAAACTCGTATAGAGTTAAGAAAAAAATTGCTTTCACCACAACCACCTATCAAGAAAATCACGGCATATCGACTTTATAAATGCAAGTGGCAACTTGGTGATGTGTTTGCTTATCAATTTCACGAAGAATATAGTAAAAAACACGGAGTTTATGGTCAATATATTATTTTTCGAAAGGTAGAAGAAGATATATTGTGGCCAGGTCATATTGTACCATCGGTTCAAGTGTATTGGTGGATTGGCAGTGAACTTCCTACATTAGAAAAAATCAAAACCATGCCCTTGTTGCCTCAAAAATTTTGGCCAGTTGCATATACAAGAAATCCAGAAAAAGAAAAAGAATTTTTGTTGAATTTGCAAGTTTCAAGGGAAAATGCGATTCCAAAAGAATATCTCACATATCTAGGGAATATTTCTGGCAATGATTTAGTGGCATGTCGAGGAATGGATTATTATACGGGGTATGCTCGAACTGAATGGAAGAACTTTGAAATAAAAATATTAGACCAATACAATGCATGGACTTGCGAAAAATAATCCAGTATTTTATTTGGCATATTGCAGGAAAAGGTTTCAGGATTTATCCTGACAAGTGCCTTTGGGCTATCCAAAGGCGTTGCTTGCTAGTATAATGCATTCGTTTTAACAACAAATACACTTTGCAAAGTTTAAAATTAGGCTTCTATTTATGCCTTTCAAGTGAGGAAACAGATAAGAGCAATGCTCTATATCTGTTTTTCTCACTTAAGGAGGCATGTATGAAAAAAGTTAAATTAGTTGTTGCGGAGAAATTCGTTGGCAAACGCGAATTGGAAGATGTTCTTATATCAGCTTTTCAAACCGAGTTGTCTGTGTTGAAAAATAGCGAAATATCCGTTATAATGAAATCAACCAAACAGTCTCAGGATTCATTTTGTTCCGGAAAGGAACTA
>JAZQRQ010000036.1:0-53397 GCA_045629665.1 Faecalimonas sp. | reverse complement strand
GTATGAACGATGACTTTTTCCACAAAATGACCCCCTTTGATGAGTACATATCCAATCAGCCATTGCAGTTGATAAAACTATTCATTCCGTTTTTGCCTCCGCAAAACCAACGCATGTTCGCAGTATATGTAAAATTTCTTGAACTTCGGTATACACTCTCCTTCTTCCGTGGAATGCGTCAAAAGGAACATTCGCCGGAAAACATTTTTGATGCTATCAAACCATACATGTCTCCTTCAGATGCAGAGTCCTTTGATCAGATGATGAACATGATGAGTATGATGAACATGATGCAGGAAATGCAGAACATGTCCGATGGAGAGTTTGATCCGATGTCTATGATGGCAGGTATGTTTGCACAGGATGACAATACAAGACCGCAGAAAGAAGGTGAATTGCATGATAGACTGGATTAACGATCCAATGCTTCAAAATATGGACCCTTTAAAAATCGAATTGATTAAAACGGCCGCAGCACAAGTAGACGGAAAAAGTAGCAAAGCATTGCCACCGATACTCATGTCTCTGATTATGTCTGCCAACCGCAAAGGAATTCGATTCTCATCTGAGGAAATGACACTGATTTTGAATCTTCTGAAGCAAGGAAAATCAGAACAGGAACAAAAACAGATTGATAAGACTGTAGATATGGTTTCGTCTATGATGACAAAATACCAGAAATAAATGAGGGGTAGCCAGCCTACCCCTCAATATCATCCTTTTTCTCTTTTTGTACCTCTAGTTCCTTCTCCTTTTTACGCAATGCCTCCGGATATCCTTTGAGGGCCGCAAACGGCATAAATTGTTTTGCGCGGTCTTGCCGACTCATCTTCGCTCTATTCGCCACTTCTATGACCTCCTATCTGTTGGTTTCGTTCTCTGGTAGTTGCACCCTCTTGCAGATTCATACCTTTCAAAATTGCATTCTTGCCATACTTATCCTTAATATTAAGCATTGCCTTCTGCATGCGGTGTTCACGCTCTACATCTTCAATATTTGTAAACAAATCATACTGCTTGTATGCTTCATTCACCACGTGATTAAAGGTCACATTAAATCGACGTATCGGAGTACGTCTATCCATAATGCGTTCATATAACTGAACCGCATAGGCCAATATCTGTTTGGTTGAACTTGTGGTCACCGTCATGTGTGCCGTACCATGTGCCGGTTTCCTTTCAAAATGTTTGCTGTATCCGATATGAAGTGTAATGGAATCTGTCACCAAGCCCTTATCCACTAACTCCAGACAAAGTAAATCCACCATCTCTTTCACGATGAGTTTGCCCTTCTCGTAATCGCAGTCACAGCCAAGCACCTGTCCGCTACTGATGGAATTGGACTGTGACTTGTAATTCTTAATATCCTCCATGAGCGTTGTTTCTCTTCCCCACGCATGGTCTATGAGAAGTTCTGCATCCACACCGAACAGTTTATAAAGCATATCTTCATCGGCATGTGCAACCTCTCCCATTGTAGAGATGCCAATGCTCTGAAGTCTCCTCGCAATGCCTGTACCCACACGCCAAAAATCTGTCAGCGGCTTATGATTCCACAGCGTTTTACAATACGTTTCTTCATCCAATTCTCCGATATGGTCTTCCACATGCTTCGCCGTAATATCCAGTGCAACCTTTGCCAAATATAGATTCGTCCCGATACCGCAGGTTGCAGTAATTCCAGTACTTTTTAAAATATCTTCCATAATCGCAACACCAAGCTCCTTCGGCGTCATCTGGTACATGGTTAAATAATTCGTCACTTCCATAAATACTTCGTCAATGGAATAGACATGGATATCCTCTTTTGCAATGTACTTGAGGTAAATACCATAGATTTCTGCCGCATAATCAATATAACGTTGCATACGCGGTGGTGCCATAATATATTCAATATGTTTTGGTATCTCAAAAACTCTACATCTTCCCGGTACGCCCTGTGCCTTCATCGCCGGCGAAACCGCAAGACAGATAGTCTTATCCGTCCTCTCCGGGTCTGCCACAACGAGATTGGTCTTCATGGCATCCAGCCCCCGTTCCCGGCACTCTACAGAGGCATAAAAAGATTTTAGGTCAATACATATATATATTCTACTACTCACTTGAAACTCCCACAAAAAAATGTCAGCAACTCATCAGTCACTGACACCATTGTAACATATTTAATTGTCGAACACAAGTTCGATTTTAATATCCTTCTACTTTACGATGACTGCGCATCTCACGGCGTTTTTTTGCCGCTTCCAACTCAGCCTTCTCTTCCTCAGTCTCCACAATCAGTTTCGGAACTGAAACCGGCTTGTCATTTTCATCTAATGCAACCATAACAAAATATGCACTGTTAATGGTCTTGCGAACACCACTTTTGTTTTCTACATAGGTGTCTACGCGAACTTCCATAGATGTTGTTCCTACGTAAGTCAATTTTCCTACAATCACAACCATCTCATTTTGATACGCACCTTTGATAAAACGAAGGTTGTCAACCGATGCGGTTGTCACATTCATCATTGCATGACGCTTCGCGACAATTCCCGCCACCTCGTCTATCCACTGCATAAGAATACCACCAAACAGACGGTTTGCACCGTTTAAGTGGTTTGGTCTTACGACATGGACGGTCTCCGCCATGGAATCTGCTACTCTTTTTGCTTCTATATTCATATCACACAACTCCTTTTCACTATTGTTGTACATTTCTTCACAAATCATTCTATCACATTTCATAAAATAGGACACGCAAATTTTTGCGTGCCCTATCATTACTTCAGATTACTCCGCATCTTCTCCATAAAGTGCAATCAGTTTGTTCAGATATGCATATCTTTCCCTCGCATATTTTTCTGACTGAGCAAACAACTCTTCTGCTCTCTCCGGATTTGCTCTCTTAAGAGCATTGTAACGAACTTCTCCGTCAAGGAAGTCTCTGTAGCTTTCTGTCGGCGCTTTGCTGTCAAGTGTGAACTTATTGCCTTCAGCTGCCGGATTATAACGGAAGTTGTGCCAGTAGCCTGATTTAACTGCTAACTCTTCTTCTGTCTGAGCCTTGCTCATACCCTTCTTAATACCATGGTTGATACATGGTGCATAAGCGATGATGAGTGATGGTCCCGGATAAGCCTCCGCCTCCGTAATTGCTTTGACAGTCTGGTTGAAGTCTGCACCCATAGCAATCTGTGCTACATATACATAACCGTAGCTCATTGCGATGCTTGCCAAATCTTTCTTCTTCACTTCTTTACCTGCTGCTGCAAATTGTGCAATCGCACCTGTCGGTGTAGATTTTGAAGATTGTCCACCGGTGTTAGAGTAAACTTCCGTGTCAAATACCATAATGTTTACATCCTGTCCGGAAGCGAGTACATGGTCAACGCCACCGAATCCGATATCGTAAGCCCAACCGTCTCCACCGAAGATCCATTGAGATTTCTTAGCCAAGAAGTCTTTATTCTTCAAGATATCTTTTCTTGCTTCACAATTACATCCGCATTTTTCCAATGCAGATATTAATTTATCAGTAGCAGTTCCGTTGGTTGCACCGCAGTTAAATGTATCAAGCCATTCTTTTGCTGCTGCAACTGCATCTGGATTATCTCCGTGCTCAGCTACATGCTCTACTTTTGCTTTCAAGCCGTTACGAAGTGCTTTTTGAGCAAGCAACATACCATAACCGAATTCCGCATTGTCCTCGAACAATGAGTTTGCCCATGCAGGACCTTGTCCCTTATCGTTTACAGTGTATGGTGTAGATGGTGAAGAGTTACCCCAGATTGATGAACAACCTGTTGCATTTGCAATGTACATTCTGTCACCAAATAATTGTGTTACTAATTTCGCATAAGGTGTCTCGCCACAACCTGCACAAGCTCCTGAGAACTCTAAGAGTGGTTGTTTGAACTGACTTCCTTTTACCGTTGTCTCTTTGTATTTTGCAACTACTTCCGGTTTTACAGGAATTTCACGACCATAGTCGAAGTAAACCTGTCTTCCGCAATTTTCTTCCATGCTTCGAAGTTCAAGTGCTTTTTCACCCTTCTTACCAGGACAAACATTTACACATGAACCACAACCTGTACAGTCATAAGCAGATACTGTAATTGCAAATTTTGTTCCAGGCATTCCAATCATATCGAGTGTCTGCATTCCTTCCGGTGCCTTAGCGATTTCCTCTTCTGTTAAGGCGATTGGACGAATAACTGCGTGCGGACATACGTATGAACAACGATTACACTGGATACAGTTGTCGGCAATCCACACCGGGATATCCACTGCGATACCACGTTTTTCGTATGCAGCTGTGCCGGATGGTGTTGTACCATCTACATATTCTGTAAATGCAGATACAGGGAGGTTGTTACCTTCTTGAGCATTTACTTTCTTCTGAATATTTTCTACGAAATCTACAACTTCTTTTCTTCCGCCTTTTACCTGCGGTGCAAATAAACCTTCATCTTCGCAAGTTTTCCAACTCTCCGGAACCTCGATTTTCACAATCTGCTGTGCTCCGGCGTCGATTGCATCATAGTTCATCTGTACAATTGCATCACCCTTCTTGCCGTAAGAAGCTTTTGCAGCTGCTTTCATAAGGTCGATTGCCTGCTCTTCCGGAATGATATTTGCAAGCTTGAAGAATGCTGACTGGAGAACCGTATTGATACGTCCGCCAAGTCCGATTTCCTTACCAATCTTGATACCATCAATTGTGTAGAACTTGATATTATGGTTTGCAATAAATGCTTTCACTTGTCCAGGCAAGTGTTCGCCTAGTCCTGCCATATCCCATGAGCAGTTGAGAAGGAATGTACCGCCATCAACCAACTCTTGAACCATGTTGTATTTGTTCATATAAGATGGGTTATGACAAGCAACAAAGTCAGCCTGTTTGATAAGGTAAGTTGACTTAATCGGTTTCTTACCGAAACGAAGGTGTGACATCGTAACACCGCCGGATTTCTTTGAATCATAGTCAAAGTAAGCCTGAGCGTACATGTCTGTGTTGTCACCGATAATCTTGATCGAGTTCTTATTTGCACCAACGGTACCGTCAGCACCAAGACCCCAGAACTTACAGTTGATAGTTCCTTCCGGTGTTGTAACAAGTGGTGCACCAACTTCTAAGGAAAGATTGGTTACATCATCCACGATACCTACTGTGAATTTCTGTTTTGCGTCATTTTCATAAACAGCAACAATCTGTGCAGGTGTTGTGTCTTTTGAACCCAAACCGTAACGTCCTGTAAATACCGGTACTGCATCAAATTTTGTTCCCTTTAATGCTGCAACAACATCCAAGTATAATGGCTCACCCTGTGCGCCCGGCTCTTTTGTTCTATCTAATACAGTAATCTGTTTTACAGATTCCGGAATCGCATCAATGAGTGCCTGTGCACAGAATGGTCTGTAGAGACGTACCTTTACAACTCCGACTTTCTTACCTGCTTTTGCTAAATAATCAACTGTCTCATCGATTGTATCACATACAGAACCCATTGCCACGATAACATGTTCTGCATCCTCTGCACCATAATAGTTGAACAATTTGTAGTTTGTTCCAATCTTCGCATTTACCTTATCCATGTACTCCTGTACGATTGCAGGCATTGCATCATAGTAAGGATTGCAAGCTTCTCTTGCCTGGAAGAAGATGTCAGGGTTCTGGGCAGAACCTCTCTGACATGGATGATTTGGGTTGAGTGCATTTCTTCTAAATGCATCAATTGCATCCATATCTGCCATATCTTTTAAATCTTCGTAATCCCATGTCTCAATCTTTTGAATCTCATGAGAAGTACGGAATCCGTCAAAGAAGTTGATAAACGGTAACTTACCTTTGATTGCTGAAAGGTGTGCTACCGGAGTTAAATCCATAACTTCCTGTACGCTTGATTCACAGAGCATTGCACATCCCGTCTGACGGCATGCGTATACGTCTGAGTGATCACCGAAAATCGATAACGCATGGCTTGCAATTGCACGAGCCGATACGTTAAATACTCCCGGAAGTTGCTCTCCTGCGATTTTATATAAGTTTGGAATCATAAGGAGCAAACCTTGTGATGCCGTATATGTTGTAGTCAAAGCTCCCGCCGCCAATGAACCGTGTACTGTTCCGGCTGCACCTGCTTCTGATTGCATTTCTGTCACTTGTACTTCTTGTCCAAAAATATTTTTTCTACCTTGTGTAGCCCATTCATCTGTTGCTTCGGCCATAACAGATGAAGGAGTGATAGGGTATATCGCTGCAACATCGGTATATGCATAAGACGCATGAGCTGCTGCATGATTACCATCCATGGTCTTCATTTTTCTAGCCATTGATTTATGTCCTCCTTCAATATAATATATTGTACTTTTCTATCATTATACAATGATTTTTTTATGAAATCTAGTGCATATTTCACAATAATTGTACCTTTATACAAACATATTGTTTATCATTTATCAATCTTGGATTTCATATGTATTTGTGATACAATATTTTTATATTTTAGAAACGGAGGAATACATATGACCCCAAAACAACAAGCATACAAAACACTCGGAAATACAATGATAAAGAACTTTAAGAAACGTAATATGGAAGCCTTCTACTGCGAGACTTCGGCCGAAGCCGTAGCACTTGCCATGGAGCTTATGAAAGATGGCGGAACTGTCGGTATGGGCGGAACTGAGACTGTAAAGGAAATGGGTCTCCTAGATGCTATTAAAAGTGCTGAACATTTAAATTTCATTGACAGAAGTGTGGCGAAGACACCGGAAGAAAAGAAAGAAATCTTCTTTAAAACCATGCAATCTGATTATTTCTTAACAAGTTCAAATGCAATTACAGTGGACGGAGAACTGATAAATATTGACGGAAACGGTAACCGCGTGGCCTGCCTGATTCATGGACCGGAGCAGATACTCGTGCTTGCAGGTATGAACAAAGTTGTTGATGATGTTGACTCAGGAATTGAGCGCGTAGGCATTTACGCGGCGCCACCAAATGCAGCAAGACTTGGTACACGTACACCTTGCGCGGCACTCGGACACTGCGGAGATTGCCACTCAGAAGATTGTATGTGTTGTCAGATTGTGATTACGAGACATTCCAGACACAAAGGAAGAATCAAGGTAATCTTAATCGGCGAAGAATTGGGATTCTAAACAAAAAGAAGGCTTCAAGTGCCAAAAACACTTGAAGCCTTTTTCTAAACCTATTCGGCAATATACCACAGATCCAGATAACTACGTACAATCTTTTTCATTTCTTCAAACACGATGGTTTGACGAACAATTGTTGGGAAATGTTGCAAAGAAGGCGCATTTCCTGTTTTGGAGCTTTCTGTCAGGTATCCCTCATCAATGAGTTTTTGCTCTGTTTCCGAACCTGCGAGAGAGGCAACATTTTTAACCACCCACTCTGCAAGTGCCGGAGCTGCATCTCGTTCCATAGCTGTCCATATATTTACCTTACAGATACCATCCTCAAACAATTTACGAATCTGTTCGTTCGATACAGAAGATGTTCCATGTAAACAAATGCGAGGACCGATTTTTGCGCGAATAGCACGAGCCGCATCCGAATAATAGTGTAATTCTTTTCCAGAGGCACGATGCTCTGTACCAAGGTTGGCTACCACGACATCTACGCCGGTCTCTTCTTTAAAATATGCACATTTATCAGCGTCAGTAATCTCACATCTTACCTCGCCTGTAGCATCCACAATTTCATCACAAGCTCCCTCAATTAAGAGTTCATGTCCTTTGCGAGCCACATATGCTTTTGTTTTCTGTATGTTCTGCTCCATTGGCAAACTTGATGCATCGTACATCACTGAAGAATACATACTCAAGTCACTTTCCAAAAGTTCAGCATCTGTGTCATGCTGTGTGTGATCTAAATGAATCAGAATATCGACATTTGGAAACGCCTCAGCTAACACCTCAATGTCGGCGCGGAACAATTTCAGTCCAATATCCCAACGACGCGTGTGTGTATAATTTGTAGATTGACTACGATGGTCATATTGATTGGTGATTGCCAAAGTAATCGGAATGCTGTCATATCCTTTTTCTTTCGCAAACTCACTGGCTGCTGTAAGAACAGCCTCCGTTGTGGTCAGGTTCTCAGAACAGATACATGGAATTACCCAACCTCTTTCGGCCGCCTTTTCATATACGGCCAACACATTTTTTCTTCCTGTAATGATAGGCATAATATTATTCCTCCTTGTCGTGTCACAGACACTTGTTATTTGTATTGCGTATATAGATTACGCAGTGTTTTATAGGTTTCGTAACGTTCGTTGTAAAGAGTTTGACGTGCCACGTCCGGATGAATTGGTTCACCATACTTCCAGAAACGTGAAGCTACCTCAAACACGTCCTTGTCGGTAACTGCAGCCAATCCCAAAATGGCACTTCCCATAGCACCGGTCTCTTCTGCTTTGACCGGAAGGATTTCACAACCCAAAATATCCGCTTTGATTTGCAACCACACCCGTGAACGCGCACCGCCGCCACAGGCATACAAGCGTCCCAACTCAACCCCGTTTTCAGCTAATTTTTCCTGATTATATCTCATTTCGAAAGTGATACCTTCCAAGATAGCCCTGTATATATCCGGTATCCTAGTCTCTGTTGTAAGACCGGCAATCAGTCCGGTGGCATTCGCATCTACATCAGGAGTTCCGCCCATTCCCTGTAAGAAAGGTAAAATCATCAGAGAGGTCGGCTTATCCGGACACTCCTCATTGAGTAGATCATAAACGCTCTTTCCTTGCTGTATCGCTTCGCCATCTAAGTATCTTGCCAACACATCTCGGCACCAACGTACCACTGAGCCTGCAGAAATATTGTAGGCATAAGTGACATAACCCCGGTTTGCAAGATACGGCACACATGCAAAATTATTTTTTTGAAATGCAAAGTCGTCCGGTATCTCAGCGAAAAGCGGCGTTACGCACTCACAGGTACCAGATGTATCTACCGCATCACCAACTGCAGTTACACCTGCGCCTAGGGCATTTACGATTTGATCGTGAGAGCCCATGACCACCTGCACATTCTCAGGTAACTGTAGCTTCGCAGCAACAGCCGGAAGCAAAGGTCCAACAATCCCACCGGTTGGAAGAACACGTGGCAAAGTTTCCTCTTGAATACCACAAGCATCCAGTAATTCCTTAGACCAACAGCGGTTCTTTACATCATATAGGAGACTTCTGCAGGCCAGGGAAATATCTGTGCAAGCTTCGCCGGTCAGACAATAAGCAATATATCCGGCTATGAACAGATACTTCCACACCGGACGGTCAGCCACCTGCTTGGTATACAGCATTTTTGAGAGAGAATATGACGTTTCCGGCTTCAGCAAAGCAATGCGCATAAACGCTTCCTCGCCAATATCACTCACCAGTTTGTCAAACTCCTCTCCTTCTGCACTTCCGAAATACATCAGGATATCCGTCAGGGCATCCCCGTTAGCATCCACTGCCACGAAGGATTCTCCAAAGGAGGAAACGGTGATGGCCGCCACCTCCTGTGGATTCTCAAGCTGCTTCGAACAAGCAGAAATTACCTCAAACACTGCATCAGTGAGCATCGGTGCAGGCAGACCCGTTGCGCCCGCCTGAAGCGGATATTCTTTGTAAGCCAAGGCAAGCTGACTTCCATCTTCTCGGAAAGCTACGCATTTACAGCCTGTACCGCCAATATCTATTCCAAAGCTGATCATTGGCTCACCTCCTTAGTCAATATCCACCCAATCATATCCCAGATATGTAGTAAAGGCCTCTTTGAGTATCTCTTTCACATGGCCCTCTGCAATTGCTGTGTGATGTTTGAAACCACCACGTGCCAGTTTAATCAGTTTATCCTGTAAATCAGGAATCTCAGCTACGCCGCCACAACCGAAGAATGCATCCTCAATTGGGTCATCTGTAAATTTCGCCTCAGAAGCGTAGATGACAATTTTTCCGTCTTTCGTCTGGCAGTTGGATATTGTAATCGGCATAGCCTTAATTCGTCCCTCGTTACATCCCCAACCGCTGCCAGGATCATTTTTCGCAAACATCTTATGCTCGGTAACAGTACCCTTACCGGCCATAAGGCTTTGAGCTACCGGTCCACAGTGGAACAGAATTACCTTATTTTCGTCATCCCCGTAATTGTTGTTCCAGTCAAGAACAGCCGTAGCGCCTTCAGTAGCCAGTGCCATAGCACGCATAGAGATAGCTGAGCACATATCGATTTCACAAGATGCCACAATACCACGGTCATTCAATTCGCTGAGTAGCACGCATGGACAAACTCTCAAGTATGTTTCCATTTCGTTCCAGCAACGAAGTGCCAGTGCATCCAAGTGATATTCTTCTATGTATTCGTCAATTACAACTGACACCTTTGCCAAAGTAAATGCATTCTCTTCCGGCACCAAACTAAAATCAGTGTAGTTTCTCAAACGTTCCAGTTTCGCTAATACGATCGGATCATCGCTATTCTTCTCTCCCACCTTAGCAAACAGCTCACTCAGGTCAAAGGATTCTACATTGATACCATGTTTCTGCATAGCAAGTTCATCAAAACGTACTGTCTTGAATGCAGTTGTTCGAGCTCCGATACAGCCGAGATTAAAACGCTTCATACCATTTACAACACGGCAAATAGCTGCAAAATCTCTCAGGTTTTCCTGGAATTTGTCGCTAAGAGGATGCACCACATGCGGCTTCATCACTGTAAATGGCACACCATATTGGCAGAATACATCTGTGACAGAGAATTTTCCGCAATATGCATCTCGGCGATGTTGAAAGTCCATCTGTCCGATCTCATCCGGATAAGCCTGCATCAGAATCGGCACACCGGCATCTTGTAAAGCGGCAATGGCACCATTTTCATCAGCAAAAATAGGCATTGAAAAAATAACACCATCGTACTCACCGTCATGCTCTTTGAGCCACTTAGCATACAGACGTCCTTCATCCCTTGTCTCCACTCCACCATAACGAGTCAACTCTGCATCCATCATGATGTAGTTGTGACCTGCATCGGTAACAGCCTTAACCATGTCCTCACGAGCACCGTAGATTAACTCTCCCGGCATAAAACCACGGTTACAAAAGCAAAGTGCAAAAGTCATTTTCTTCATTGTTATATTCCTCCTACTGTTTTTTCTTTATTGTACAAAATATAGGTTAAAGAAAATATAGAAAAGCGTCCAAAAAACTTTGCATTCGTCCACTTGTATGTTATAATTTCTATGTTTTTATTTGTACTAATTTTGGAGGTTGCTATGATATCCGTTTTCGAATTAGATGAATTACAAAAAGTCTTACAAGATTTTTACCGAATTACTAATATCCGTATCACAATATTTGACGCAGAACAAAATGAACTAATCTCGTATCCCGAGAACCGCTCACCATTTTGCGCGATTGTACGCAGTTGCAGTGCGGGCCGCGATGCCTGCGTCCGTTGTGACCGAGAGGCCTGTGCGACGGCATCCAAGAAGAACCGAACGCACATATATCGCTGCCATGCAGGGCTGACTGAAGCAATTACCCCACTATATGTTGGAAATGTATTGGTGGGATATCTGATGTTTGGCCATGTATTCGTCTATCCAACACAGGAAGAAGGTCTTAGCACCATTGAATCTCTGTGTCGCACCTATCCTATTGATATGGAACAACTTCTCGCCTCCTGCGATGCATGCCCGCGTGTCGGCAAAGAATATATCCAGTCTGCCGCCCGCATTTTGCATGCTACTGCCTCGTATCTGGTTATGGAGAAATTAGCCTCCTTGCGCGAGGATAGTTCCGCTGCAAAACTGGATGCATACCTCTCCGCACATTTTACGGAGCCAGTCACCGCAGAGACTCTTTGCCGCACCTTGGATATTGGGCGTTCCCGCCTGTATAAACTCTCCAACCAACTATACGGTTGCGGCATTTCTCAATACATTCGGCATCTGCGCGTGGAAAAAGCAAAACAACTATTGCGTGATGCTCCGAATATGCGCATTGTAGATGTGGCTTCAGAATGTGGCTTTGGAGACTATAACTATTTTATCGCTGTATTTTCTCGCATAGTCGGCGAACCCCCTTACACCTTTAAAAAGAAGGCCGGGATGATTCAGCAGAAAAAAGAAGAAGGATTCAAGTGCTAAAAACACTTGAATCCTTCTCTGTACTTATCATCATCTTCCGGTTTAATCTCACGAATCACCTTACATGGATTCCCTCCCGCAAGCACATTTGCCGGAATACTTTTTACAACCACACTGCCGGCTGCAATCACCGTATTGTCACCGATGCTCACACCTCCGACAATCTTAGTTCCGCCTCCAATCCACACATTATTACCAATCTTAATTGGCCAGCCATACTCTGCTCCGGTAGCACGAAACTCCGCATCAAACGGATGTCCTGCCGCATAGAGCCCGCAATCCGGACCAAAGAGTACATTGTCCCCAATTATAATCTTATTTCCTGCAAGAACCTTGAAGTTATAGTTCGAGTAGAAATTCTCACCCACTGAAATGCGTTCCCAAAAGTCCGCATAAAATGGTTGCTCTACTTTGAAGTTCTCACCTACTTTTGCAAAATTATCGCGAATCATCTTTTGACGTTCTTCCATCTGAGCCGGGCGAAGCATATTGTAGTCATAGTTCAGTTGCTGACTCTTTTTTAATCCCTCAATAAATTTCGGGTCATTCGGTGGCATATAGAATAAGCCCGCTTCTGCTTTTTCCCATTCTGTCATAACTTATTCCTCTGTCTCTACCAGCGCAATCGCAAGTTCATCTAACTGCTTCTGCTCTACTCTGGTAGGTGCCTCTGTCATCAGACATGATGCATCCTTCACTTTCGGGAACGCGATAACATCACGAATACTGTCTTCTTTTGCCATAAGCATAATCAAGCGGTCAAGACCATACGCGAGTCCTGCGTGTGGCGGAACACCGTATTTGAATGCGTTGAGCAAGAATCCAAACTGTGATTCTGCCTGCTCTGGTGTGAATCCGAGCATTTCAAACATCTTGTTCTGAATATCATTATTGAAGATACGCACGCTACCGCCACCGAGTTCCGTACCATTGAGTACGATGTCGTATGCTTTTGCACGAACCTTTCCAGGATCTGTATCAAGAAGTGGTAAGTCTTCATCCATCGGCATTGTGAATGGATGGTGCATTGCCTGGTAGCGTTCTTGTTCCTCGTTCCATTCGAGAAGTGGAAACTCTGTTACCCACAAGAACTTGTAATCACCTTTGTCTAAGATTTCAAGCTGACGAGCGATTTCCAGACGAAGGTTACCAAGTACATCCCAAACCACCTTATTTTTATCTGCAGCGAAGAGAAGTAAGTCGCCATTCTCTCCATCCATTGCTTTTACAAGTGCTGCCATCTCATCTTCTGTCATGAATTTTGCAAATGATGATTTGATTGTGCCATCATTTTGAATTGCAATGTATGCGAGACCTTTTGCACCAAAATCTTTTGCAAAATCAACCAGTTTATCAATCTTCTTGCGTGGCATTTCGCCCTGTCCTTTTGCATTGATACCGCGAACACTTCCGCCGTTCTCTAATGCGCCCTTGAACACTACGAATTCACTGTCTTTTACTACTTCTGATACATCCACTAATTCCATACCAAAACGAATATCCGGCTTGTCTGAACCAAAGCGGTCCATTGCTTCCTGCCAAGTCATTCTCGGAATTGGAAGTGGAACTTCTACGTCTAAGATTTCTTTGAATAATTTCGCCAACAATCTCTCATTTACATCGATAACATCATCTACATCTACGAATGAGAGCTCCATATCGATCTGTGTAAATTCCGGTTGACGGTCAGCACGAAGGTCCTCATCGCGGAAACATTTTGCGATTTGGAAGTAGCGGTCATATCCGGAACACATAAGTAACTGTTTGAACAGCTGTGGTGACTGCGGAAGCGCATAGAAACTTCCTTGGTGGACACGGCTTGGTACTAAGTAATCTCTTGCTCCTTCCGGTGTACTTCCTACTAAAATCGGTGTCTCGATTTCAAGGAAACCTTCATCTGCAAGGAACTGACGTGTCAGTGTTGCAGCCTTACTTCTCATGATAAGGTTCTTCTGAAGGTCCGGTCTTCTAAGATCTAAGTAACGATATTTTAATCTCAACTCTTCTTTTGTCTTACTGTTCTCTTCAATTGGGAACGGCGGTGTCTCTGACTCAGATAAAATACGAAGCTCTTTTACACGAATTTCGATTTCACCTGTTGCAAGATTCTCATTCACCGCACCGGAACGTGCTTCTACGACACCTACTGCTGCGATAACGAACTCGCTGCGAAGTCTTCCTGCTTTTTCGAAATCTTCTTCGCTCACATCTCCATTTTCGAAAATAAGCTGTAAGATTCCTGAACGGTCGCGAAGGTCAACGAACACGATACCGCCCTTGTTACGGTTCTTCTGTACCCAACCCATAACGGTAACGGTCTCGCCGATATTTGCTTTATTTAACTCCGCACATCTGTGGCTTCTTTTTAAGCCTCTCATTGATTCTGCCATTTACTTTTCCTCTTTCTATTATTTATTAAACCCACTTGTTAGATGGAATCTGCGTATACTTCTTTGATATCGCTGTATCCTTCCTCCATGAGCTGATCTTTCTGGAACTTCTTATTCTTCTTCATGTTCACAATCAGAACCTGTTTGCCGTTTGCACGGTCCTCTTTTGCCATTGCGAGAACTTTTAAGATTCCCTCTTGTGGCATGTTCTTTTCGATCAGGTACGCTTTCTTCTCCTTCTTATTGCCACATTCGTAGCCATTTTCTAAGAGAAGCATTGCGATACGTTCAAATCCAATGGAGAATCCACACGCCGGTGTGTCCTGTCCTGTGAACTTACCAATCATCTTGTCATAGCGTCCGCCACCTGCTACCGAACCGCCGAATTCATCCATACGAATCTCGAAAATGGTTCCTGTATAGTAGGATTGCCCACGCACAAGCGTCGGGTCGAATTTGATCTTGAACTCTGCTTCCTTCGCACTTTCCACGCTGGAAATAATCATCTCCATACCATCTGCGATTGCCGGGTCTAAGAATCCATTCAGTTTTTCTTTGCAGAAACGGATTCCTTCGATATCTCCTGTAATCTCATCAAAAAGTGCAAGATAAGTATCTACATTTTCCTGTGTGTATCCACCGAGTTCATTCAGTTCATTAGCTACACCCTCTGCACCAATCTTGTCCATCTTATCTAAGATAATAAAGACTTCGTCGTAATCTTCCTCGCGGAAACCACTGTATGCAGCCATCGCTTTTAAGATATTTCTATCATTGATGCATACTGTAAAGTTCTTGAAATTCAGTTTTCCAAGCATTGCTGTTGTCGCAAGAATGAGTTCAATCTCAGCCAAATTACTTGCTTCGCCGAGAATATCGATGTCACACTGTACGAACTGGCGGAAACGTCCTCTCTGCGGACGGTCTGCTCTCCACACATTTCCAATCTGCATTGCCTTAAATGGTGAAGGAAGTTCATTTGCGTGGTTTGCATAATATCTCGCAAGCGGTACGGTAAGGTCGTATCTGAGACCACCGTCCACCAAATCTGCCTCTGTCTCTGCGGTCTCTAATTTTAACTTCTCACCGCGCTTTAAGATTTTGAAAATCAATTTTTCATTGTCGCCACCCTGCTTACTGCAAAGGTTTTCGATATGTTCCACACATGGAGTCTCTATTGATGAAAATCCAAACGTACGATAAGTGTCTTTCACCATTTGAATTACATAATCACGTACTTCCATTTCGGCCGGCATCATATCTTTCATGCCGGTAACCGGTTTCTTCTTTAATGCCATAAAAGTTCTCCTTTTCGCTCTATCATCTCGTCTATTCGACTGATATATTGTTCTACATCTTTTACATTTTCCGAGCGGACAATCTTTTTCGGATTGCCGGTCTTCGGGTCAATGATGACCTGTTCCTCCGGAACCACAATCTTCGTGGATGCACCTGCTCCCACGGCTACAATCGATTGTTTTTCCTCCATAATAAGTATATTGTATATTCCGGCTTTGTCAACCTTTGCATAGCCAACATTTTCAAAATTTCCGGCAATATTTTTCTGTCTGTAAAGGTAATACGGTTCCAAATCCATTTGACTCGCAAAATCTCCTGCAAGTTCTATCATTTCGGACAAGGTTTCGGCGATTTGGGCTTCTTCTTGCCTACTTTGAGGTGCCTCTTGCTTCTTTTCTTGCGTAAGTCTCGATGCGCGCTTCATCGCAAGCGCATGAACCGTCAAACTGTCCGGTGCCATCTCTTTTATCTGTGTAAGCGTATCCCTCATATCCTCTGCAGTCTCACCCGGGAGCCCTGCGATGAGGTCCATATTGATATTGTCAAATCCCAATTCTCTTGCGATACAATAAACCCTTCTGATATCCTCCACCGTATGTTTTCTTCCGATAACATCAAGCGTCTTCTGTTGCATCGTCTGCGGATTGATAGAGATTCTGCCAATATTGTGCGTCTTTAAGACTTCTAATTTTTCTCTTGTAATACTGTCCGGTCGTCCCGCTTCCACCGTAATCTCTTTGAGGTCTGTATACGAAAAATGTGTTTCCAAATGTGTCAAAAGTCTATCCAATTGCTTCGGATTGAGTGTCGTCGGAGTTCCTCCGCCAATATAGATGGTATTTAACTTCTTTTCTTTTGACCGCTCCGCAATAAATGTCAGTTCCTTACACACAGCATCCAGGTATTCATCAACTCTGTTTTCCCACTGTGCAAGTGGATATGACGAGAATGAACAATAAGAACAGATACTTGGACAGAATGGAATTCCGACATACAGGCTGTATCCATCTTTGTAATTAAGCTGCTCTAACAGTTCTTTTTCTTTTTTCGCAACCTGCAATCCCAAATGTGCTTTTTCATCTGTTACACGATATGTTTCCTGCATCCACTTGATAACTTCTTCATCAGATAAGCCTTCTTCCATCAGGTTCATCATCGGTTTCGTCGGACGAACTCCGGTCATGATGCCCCATGAAAGTTCTTTCCCTGTGACTTGCTTTAACCACTCATAGACCTTTAGGTTCACATAGCGTTTTTTTAGTTTTCGGTCTTCGATTTCTGATAATTCTTCGTTAGATATTTTCAGAATCGATTCATCTAATGTGATTTCCACCGCATTTTCACAACTCTCATCAACAGATTGCATAATCTCTGTTCCCGGATAAAATGCCTTCGTGATATGAAACATATCATAAGCGAACATCACACTATTTACTTGAATTCGAATCATGTTTGCTCCTTACACAAATGGATTATACTTTTTCTCATCTCCAATGCATGTCAAATCATTATGTCCCGGATACACCATCACATCATCCGGCAAACAGAACAATTTCTCCTTAATCGATCGTACCAAAGTTCCCATACTACCTGTCGGGAAATCACTTCGTCCGACACTCTGATAGAACAGTGTATCTCCACTAATCAAAACATTTTCCTCTTCGCAGTAATAACAGCATCCTCCACAAGTGTGTCCCGGTGTATGAATGATTTTGAAAGTAAATCCTGCTATATTCATTTCTTGTCCGTCTTTTAAACATTTGACATCATTGTACGAATAACTAGCACCAAACACGCCCGACAAGTTTAATTCTGGGTCCATAAGTAACTTCTTCTCATCCTCATGAAGATACACTGAAATGCCAAATTCCTTCACCCATCCATCAATTCCCATCACATGGTCAAAATGAGCATGTGTCAAGAATATGGCTTTGGGAATATAGCCGTTTGATTTTACATGGCTCACCACATAATCCGGACACGTTGCCGGGTCAACGATTACAAGTTCCTTTGTCTCTTCATTTATAATCAAATAACAATTGGTTACCATAGAACCAAGTACGAATTTTTCTATTTTCATAATTTTCCCACCTTTAAAAGAAAAACACCAGATATGCTCTGATGCTTTTCTAGATCCTAATGATTTTTGTCGTTTACCAGACGACAAGGACAAATGATAACTATCATTTACCTATCACGCACACTTATTATAACTCACATATATGTGAAATGCAAGTTTTTCGTAAATTTCAACATTAAACCTCTTTGCTTATCTGCGAAGAATTAGTGTAACTATGTAGTCTGTGATTGGTGGTCACATAGGCAATTGGAATTTTAATCCATTTACGAAGCTACTTACATTATTCGTGTCTTAACTTATGAATGTCTTTCATGATTGTATATAGAAAGTTCAAGATTCCTAATCCAACCATGATTGCGTGATAATTATCGGTAAATAATTTAATCATTTGGTTGTCCTTCCTCTCCACAACTACAGGTTATGTAGATAAGGCGTGCAATCCAGCATAGCTGGCATACCCACAAGCACAGTATATCATATAGTATACTTTTCAACAATTGGCAGATTAACCAATTTTACAGATTGTGTATTATATTAAGTAAAAATACCATTACAACGTGTTTTATAGAAAACAGCAAAAGCAATATTCAGAAAAGGGGGTTATAACTATAAAAAAATGTATCCTGTAATTTTTACGCAAGCAAAAGAATAATAGATATAACAGCCAGTACGTTTTATAATTCTGGAGAACCTTTTTATCTCTTGTTGATGCAAACGTATATGAATATCGAAAAAAAATCGAGACAAAACCTGTACGGAGAAATGTTTCACTGCCAAGTTGGTTAAATCATGCTGCCGATTTTGCCGGAATAAATGTCTCCAAGGTTCTTCAAGAAGCTCTGATTAATGTTTTGGGAATCACTCGCAAATATTAGCATCAAAAAGGTTCAAGGCACACGCCTTGAACCTTCCTTATTCTATCACATATTAACCTGTCGTACGCTCGATATCCAATACTCCCTGAATCTGTCTCAGTTTCTCAATCACATGTGTAAGCTGGTCACGTCCTGTAACCACAAAACTGAGGTCCAAACTTGCCACATCCTGCTTACTGGTATGTGTGTTGAGACTGCTGATATCAAGCTTATTCTCAGTAAACACTTTCGATACTTCCATCAAAAGTCCCTGACGATTATGGGCAAATATCTTGATGCTTGCTGTATATTGTCCGCGCTCTTCCACAACACTTGCTTCCCACTCTGCGTTAATGAGTCGAATGCGCTCTGCCTCAGAAAGATTGATGATATTGACACAGTCTGTTCTGTGAATCGACATTCCTCGTCCTCTTGTCACAAAGCCGACAATCTCATCCCCCGGCACCGGATTACAACATCTTGAGAAACGAACAGCCATGTCGTCAATGCCTTTCACAACAATACCGCTCTTCGATTTGGTAACCTGAGCAGTACGCTTGGTAGCTTCTTTCACACGCTCAATAATTGTCTCGTCTGTAATCTCTTCCTTGTGATCCTTGGTGTATTCTTCAAGGAGACGATTGATAACCTGACCTTCCTTGAGTCCGCCATGACCTACTGTTGCGAGAATACCTTCCCACTCTTTGAATCCATATTTTGTTTGAACCACCTGCATGTATTTTGGCTTTGTCAAATCACTGTAAACCAAAGACTTTGTCTTACAATACGCCTGCAAGAGTTCTTTTCCGCGAATAATATTTTCTTCTTTTAATTCCTTCTTGAACCACTGGTTAATCTTGTTTCGCGCCTGTGTGCTCTTGACAATATTGAGCCAATCACGACTTGGTCCCTTGGAATTCTGGGAAGTCATAATCTCGATTCTGTCGCCATTTTGAATCTTATAATCTATATTTACAAGTTTACCGTTGACTCTGGCACCCACCATCTTATTTCCAACCGCACTGTGAATCGAATACGCGAAGTCAACCGGTGTTGAACCCTTTGGAAGATTCTTTACATCTCCATTCGGAGTAAAGCAATAGACATCATCTGTAAATAAATCCAAATCCCCTTTCAGAAGACTTAAAAATTCACGGTTATCTGTATTCTGCTGCCATTCCAAAATCTGACGAAGCCAGCTAAGTTTCTCTTCTTCCTGCATGGAAACATCTTTCTTACCATCATGAGACTCCTTGTATTTCCAGTGTGCCGCGATACCATATTCAGCTGTCTTATGCATCTCTGCGGTACGAATCTGAATCTCAAATGGCTGTCCCACCGAACTCATGAGCGTCGTATGGAGTGACTGATACATGTTTGGCTTTGGCATCGCAATATAATCCTTGACACGTCCCGGAACCGGCGTGTACATTTCGTGGATGACTCCTAACGCTGCATAACAGTCTTTTACGGAATCCACGATGATACGAACTGCAAACAAGTCATATATCTGGTCTACCGTCTTATCCTGGTTGACCATCTTTTTATAAATACTGAAGAAATGTTTTACTCTTCCTTTAATCTCTGCCTTAATATTGGCATTTTCCATGTGTTGGGATACTTCGTCCACAATATGTTGCACGAACTCTTCACGCTCTGATTTTCTGGCATTAATCTGCTTTACCAAGTCATAATAGACTTCCGGCTTCGAATACTTAAGTGCAAGGTCATCGAGCTCCGTCTTTAACTTGGAAATACCAAGTCTCTGGGCTAAAGGTGCATAGATATCCAAGGTTTCTTTTGCCTTTTCCATCTGCTTTTCTTCCCGCATAAACTGCAGGGTTCTCATGTTGTGCAGACGGTCTGCCAGTTTAATCAAAATAACTCGGATGTCCTTTGCCATCGCAAGAAACATCTTACGCAGGTTTTCTGCCTGTACTTCTAGTTTATCCGATGAATACGATAATTTTCCGAGCTTTGTCACACCATCTACCAAGAGTGCAACTTCCTTGCCGAAAATCTCTGTAATCTGCTCATCCGTCAAAACGGTATCTTCCACAACGTCATGCAAAATACCTGCTACGATCGTCTCTTTATCCAATTCCAACTCAGCAAGAATAATACCCACCCACAACGGATGAATAATATACGCTTCGCCGGATTTTCTACACTGTCCTTCGTGGGCATGATAAGCAATGTCAAACGCCTTCTCTATCATAGAAATGTCGTCTGACGGATGGTATTTGCGAACACGCTTTATTAACTTGTCATATAATACTTTCGGGTCCTGATAATCTTCCGGCGCCATGACTTTCTGGCCTTCAACTATCTCTAGTCCGCTATATGGGTTTTCCAAAACCGTCTTTTCACCCATAGATGTTGCCCCCTCTGCCTTCCGAAATTAAAATATACGATATTATACCACTACTTTGTCGAATTTTCAAACTTTTTAGCACATCATTACCGATAATTTTGTACAATTATTTGTAAATGTTTATTTCCCTGATACTCACTGATTGTTGGATAATAAGTAAATGCCATCTTAGCACCTTTTCTTTCTTCAAAATATGCTAAAATTTTAGGAATGTCACCGAAATACAATGCTTCCATCCTTGTTCCATGTGCATCCTGCACCTGCATCTTGAGTACATTCTGATTCTTGCCCAAAACTTTGGTATTTAAAACGGTCAAATCCTTTTCCACAAATACCGGCTTCGTATTTCCTTTTCCAAATGGCTCTAAAAATTCCAGTTGGTCTATCAGTTCCTCGCTGACATACGAAAGTGGCATCTGCAAATCAATGAAAATCTTCGGCGTCAGATCCTCCTCTGTTAAACTGCTCTTCTGGTTGAGCATCCTGCGAAATGCGTCCAGATTACGCTCCTCAAGCGAAACCCCTGCCGCAAGCTTATGTCCGCCGAATTTCGCCAACAGTTCCTTGCACTTATTTAACTCTTCATACATGTGATAGGTTTCAATCGAACGTCCGGATCCCTTGATTCCATCTTCTGTTTTTGTAAGCACAAGTGTCGGCTTGTAAAAACGTTCTCTCACTTTACCTGCCACAATTCCTGCCAGACTCTCATGGCAATTCGGAAGATAAATCACAAGTACACGGTCGTACTTAAGTTCTGACTCTTCTACCTGAGCAATCGCTTCCTCCACAGCCTGTATGGTCAAATCCTTGCGGCTGTCATTGAGCGCCTTCAAATCTCCTGCAAGCATATCTGCATCCCGCTGCGATTTTGCCTGAAGTAAATTAAGTGCACGTTTTGCTGTATCCAATCGCCCGCTCGCATTCAAGCATGGTCCGATGACAAATCCGATGTGATAAGCAGATAATCTATCCACATTTACCTTTGTACACTCCAAAAGTGCCTTTAATCCTAGGTTCTGTGTACGTTTTAACATTTCTATACCTTGTTTTACAAAGATACGGTTCTCGCCAACTAAATCCATGACATCGCCTACAGTTGCAATTGCCACATTTTCCATGAGGTAATCCACATCTTCTGCTTCTCTTCCAAACGCCTCAAAAAGCGCCTCGACCACCTTATATGCAACTGCTGCCCCGCACAGTTCCTTGAACGGATAGATACAATCCTCCTGTTTCGGGTCAATCACCGCATCTGCCGGCGGCAGAATATAATGCTTCACTCCATCTATTTCTTCATACGGAACCTCGTGATGATCTGTGACGATAATCGTCATACCAAGACGTTTCCCATAATCAATCTCTTCACTCGCAGCAATACCATTGTCGCAGGTGATGATAGTATCCACGCCCTGCTTGTATGCGCGGTTAATCAGGTCACGGTTGAGTCCATAACCATCCTTCATGCGATCCGGAATATCGCTGTCAACTTTTCCACCTAATTTTCGTAGTCCTTCCAGCAATATGTAAGTCGCATTGACACCGTCAATATCGTAATCGCCGATGACACGAATCTTCTTTCCCTCTCGTATCTTTTCCATCAGGATGTCAATCGCCCGATTCATATCCTTCATAAGCATGCCATCATGAAGATCCATAATCGTCCCGTTCAGATATTGCTCGATTGCCTCATCTCCCACAATGTCACGGTTTCGAATGAGTCTCGCCAGAATTGGACTAATCTGAAATTTTTCTGCTATTTCCTGAAAAGGTGCACCTTTTCGCATTACAAACCATTGTTCCATCCTATACCTCTTGAATTTGATTTGTTTTTCTTCTTATTATGACGGTCTTTTTATCTTCTGTAAAGTGTTTTTCAATGTAAAAAAAGCAAAGGAATTTCTTCCTCTGCTTCTCAAATAAATTTAACTTGTTATGACAACATACCTCCCAAAGTTCCTCCCCCGATACATAGAATTGCAGTTGTGATTGCACTAAGTCCGTTCGTATTAAATTCCCGATACACCCCATAAGAAATCAAATACAATAACAAAAAGTACACAACTCCGATTATCATTCCCCAAATGTACTTTTTTGCTTGGGTGAGCTTGCCGATAATATATCCACCCATAAATGTGGATACTACATAGATAGCCACAATTCCGGCGACTACCACTTGCTCGTCCAATTCAAACTTGTACACAAGAAATGTAAGCCCCAAAAGCAGCAATCCGGTTACTATATAAGATGCCAATAACGATTTCAGCATCCACATGATTTTCTCGCCTCTTCTTTTACGCATAAAAAATCCCTCCTTATTTACCTCAATCTATGAGGCGGAGGGACAATTTATGCTTTATTGTTCCATTTGGCGTCCAAGAAAATTCGAGGCGCAGGTAATCACCTTCTGCTCGGTTTCTCCAATCTTCTTTTTGTCCTGTTTTTCAAGAAGAACTACGGAGCCAAGAACATCTCCTTCACAGATAACCGGACTTACAATCTGTCCTAAAAATCCTTCCTGCATATCATCTGTAATAGGCACAAATTTCTTCTCTCCTTGGTATGCCATAATCTGCTCTCTCTCTGCGATAGCTGTCTCTAAGCGCTTACTAATATATTTGTCCTGTAATTCCTTTTTGCCGTAGCCTGCTGCCGCGATAATCTGGTCATGGTCTGTGATGCAGACTGTGCTTCCAAGCGTGGTTGCAAGACTCTCTGCGTAGTCCTTCGCAAAACGTGACAATTCGCCAATTGGCGAGTATTTCTTTAAGATAATTTCACCTTGACGGTCCGTGAAGATTTCAAGAGAATCTCCCTCGCGGATGCGAAGTGTCCTCCTGATTTCTTTCGGAATAACCACACGACCGAGGTCATCGATTCTTCTCACAATACCTGTTGCTTTCATATATTTCTACTCCTTTTCTCTACTCTAAAAATGTGCCAAAAAGCCTTGTTTTATGTGGGTTTTCGACATTTTCGGTTTGCTCAAAATCAGCCTCGTCTCATCAAGTTTACGGCGGTTGGTTTTTGTCCTTATGGAACACATTGGGTAAAGGGCAAAATCGCGAAAACCCCAGTGTTTACGCGGGTTTTCGGCGTTTTTCCAATGACCACTCTGCCAAGGTCCTTATCTGGGACGAGTCGTTGTTTTTTTGTTCTTTGTTAGTATCACACTTTTTGTAGAAATTATGAGTAGAATTTCCAATTGTTTTAAATTTTCATAAAGAAAAGGCACCTCAAACTTAATTCTTCGACTTTGATTAGATGCTTGATTGACACATTTATAGTATTAATGAACAACATCACAGTAAATGATTATGTATTCAAAAGCATACACATTCTTAACAAACAGCGTTAAGGACGCATCCTTGCGTTGCAGGGTGGATTGGTCTGCGTTTTTCTCATAGCGAATATCGGTTACTGTGTATGAGAAACGATTACCTTCCATATCTGTGAAGAAAACGCTATCTCCTACGGAAATATCACGGTAAAAGTCATACTGACCTTTTTGAGATGTGCCGCCAATCTGCATAGTTTGATCATAAACGCTTCCACTAAAACGGCAAGGGCATTTTGAGGGGTTTCCCCATTCAGCGCAAACTGGAAGAACCGACTCAAATCGTGGGAGTTCTAATATTCCCACAAAGTCCGTTCCGTCAATGGACAGGGTTGACATCGTACTATCTCTGCGTTCCTCCGGGACGGCACCTTGCGGTTCGGGGATTAACTCACGTATTACGTTTACGTATTCCTTTGCTTTTTGCTCAGACATATGAATATTCCATTTCCACGCAAATAAGAGTGCTATTGCAGCCGCAAGTAAGCACACGCCGATAATTATTAAAATTTTTCTTATAACATCATTCTTTCGGCTCATCATACGCGATTTCTCTTCCCCGTGATTCCTAAGATAATAAGCATACTGCCAGAAACAATCATCAGAATAACCCAAAGCATAATATTCGAGGTATCACCTGTCTGTGGTGAATCGGGATTATCGGGAACATCCCGATTTAATGTATTAGTTAGCACAAATGAAGTTTCCCGTTCCTCGATGGTCATGGTGTATCCCGTCGGAATATTACGCTCGACAACTTTCCAATCCGAGCCATCGTCTTTTGTAGACCAAGTATATGTCCAGTGGTTATTTTCTGAAAGTGTTGCCGTTTGATAGCTTGTGCCGTTGCGGAATATCTCGATTTCTATCATTGTAGGACGAGCTGAACTTCCGCCGTCACCTTTCCAAAGCTTTAATACCTTGAGTTCTATTTCCTCATCATCTCGGCTTGGGGGAATAATCTCGGATTTAGAGGTAACGTCAACCTGATACTGCCATAAACCATCTGCACCCAAACCGGGCAAGGCGATTAAAGCAGAATCAAATACATAGGTTGTTTCATCTTGAATTATACGCTCTGTAATTGCTAAATAAAGCCCCGGCTTTAATGCATCAAAAGATGCTTTACCTTCAAAGTCTGTTTTTGCATTAAAACCTGCCGTGATATCGTTAACAAGTATATATGTTTCTAAGGTTGATCGAATAACATTCCATTCACCGACTGTCTGTATCCCATTAAGGATCAGATTGGATTTTTCAAAGGACGACGTAAGTGTATATTGATAATCCGCAGAAACATCGGCAATTTTATATAGATTTACAGGCAATTCCGAAAAAGCAATACCACCGCTACAATAGGAGATCGTCAAAGAACAGTTTTCATTTGTAGATATAGGTTCCTTTGCATCTGATGTTGATGCCGCCTGCACTTGGCAAGGAATTAGATAAAGGCAAATGCAAAGTATAAAAGCGATTATCCCCATTCTTCTTTTAGCCATTCTTCTTCCTCCTTTGAGATAAGCGGTTTGCTTCCCTTATCTCGATATTTTATCATCAAAACAACCAATAGAATTAGTAAAATCGGTGCTGCTACAACGGGAGTTGCCACAAGGGAATCAATTCGATAAGCATTAGACGTAACATGCAGCACAGGTGCCGCATTTTCAATACGGGTTCCTCTAACTAACAATCTGTGGGAATTGATGCCGTAGGGGGTACAGGTGAGCAACGTGCACAAATCTTCACCGGCAACAATTTGAACATCGTTTGTTTCATTTGGAAGAACAACTTTGATTTGATCCACCTGATAGGTAACGGTTCGGTTTAGAACCGTAATGGTAAATGTGTCGCCAACTTCCATTTTATCAAGCTCGGTAAAAAGTTTAGCGTGCGGAAGCCCGCGATGTGCGGATAGAACACAATGGGTACTTTCGCCTCCTATTGGGAGAGATGTACCTTCTAAATGTCCACAAGCCACATTCAAAACTTCGGCAGAAATTCCGTGGTATAACGGTAGTTCTACGCCGAGTTTTGGAATGGATACGTATCCCATAATGCCTGTTCCACTTAGATTAAGAATGTCATTATATCCTTTAAGCTGATGATAATCGGTCAAAGGAAAATTCAATTCACTAAGTTTAGCGTTATAGTTTCCAGCTTCTTCAAAAAAAGCATCATAATCTTCCGGCTGCAAAGAGTCTAAAATTTCTCGGTAATTTTCAACCGCCTTAGTTTGTGTTTTGGAATTCCAATACTGACTTACTGACGGATAAAGCAGCCCACAGACGCCTATGAATAGCATCAGAACCAATAGAATTCCTATTTTGTTTTTCTTCATAAGTATCTGTCCACCGCCTTAACTTGGAAAGCGGCGGATGGCGAATAAACCATCCGCCGCTGTTCTCAAAGCAAAATAAATCTAAAATGCAATCTTAATATTAGTCTTCGTAAACAGACATCTTCTTACGAGTAATCATAAATACGCCTGCCAAGATTACGAGCATTGCACCACCGAAAATGAGCCACATAGTGCCCTGTGCTCCGGTTTCGGGAAGAACGGTGCCGGTATTGTTAACAATATCCTTAGTGATTGCACCGGTATCAACAACACCTGTGCCCATTACACCGCCATCCAAAGAAATGAGGGTGGGTTCTCCGGCGTTTTCGCTATGTACAGCAGAAATAGAGAATACGATGTCGGACATCTTGTTGTAACCTGCAGGAACAGTGGTTTCTTCGAGTTTGTAGTCACCGTCGTCAAGGCCTTCCCAAACGAATTGGATAATTCCTTCGCCTGCAGCTTTTTCACCAATAATGGTGTATGTACCGTCAATATTTTTCTTAGAAAGTGTAAATCCTGCACCTGACAACTCGTGACCTTGAGAATCGGTTTTGTTGATAACGAGTTTATAGGTAAATACCTTTACAATGTCTTTTTCAGTTTTACCTGTTCCTTCTCCATAAGGATTGTTGGAGTACTCAAGGTAAACTTCGTTGGGGTTACCTTCTGCTCCAATTACAACATCATTACCTTCTAATTTTGCTTCATAGTAAATAACAAAAGCAGTATCTTTGGTTACGCCTTCAATAGCAAATACATTTTCACAACCAATTTCAAATGTGCAACCATCAGTAAGACCTTCGGTTTTAGGAACAAAGTTTGCGGTAACATCCTTTGCACCACCTGTGAGATGCTCATTTAAGTCTGTGTCTACGTCAGCTTTGTGCTTGGTTTCATACATATAAACCTTAAAGCTTTTAGTATCAAGAGTTAAACCTGCGGATAAGGTATCGTGGAATACCATTTTGTAAGACTCATAGTACTGAGCGTTGCTGGGAAGAGTACCTGTAAGTTTAAAGGGAACAGTGTCGTTGATATCGTGATCAGCGGAATCGTGCCAAGGATTATCAAGAATGCTGTCATCCTCACTGTCTTCAATATCTTTTACTTTCTTTTCAACGGTAGGAAGTCCGGTTTTGGGAGAAATTGTGACAGCATCCTGACCAGCAGTATCTACCATTACCAAAGAGTTTGCTGCATTATCGGTAAGATCAGATACATCTGCAAACATCCAGTAGCCCTGTACAATCTCTGTGTTTTTGCCATCGATCTCCTTTGCGTCTGCCTCAATGCTTTCATCCAGAATAGCACGATAGAGACGATCTGCCACCTGTCGCATAGTGTGATAAACATCGCCATTGTCGCTGGTCTGATTAGAGAGATACTTCAAAATCTGCTCATCGGTAATCAATGTTGCAGTAGCGGGTTTTGTGCTGCCTTCCCAGAGATAATTTCCACCGTTATCAAAAACTTCCTGCTGGAGAATTACGCGGTATTTTCCGTTTACAGTGTAAGCATAGTTATAGCAATCATCATTATGATTGCCATCGTGCTGTTTGTGATGATCGTCACTTTTCAAACTAGTAGTAAGATCTAACAACTGATAACCGTTATATGTTCTTCCTGCTTCACCATTGATGGTAATACTTGTGTTTTCTGCTGCAAATGCGGTGGTGCTCATTGCCAAAATCATAGCCAGCACCATAAGAATAGATAAAAACTTTTTCATAATTTTGGGTCCTTTCTAAATTAAAATTTTATTCTTTTGATTCATCTCCGGCGCGTTTCCGCCGTAGAAAGGGAAGCTATCCAACGCCCCTCCTTTCTCGCTTGCGCCTTCGAATGAATCTATATACAAGCGGTGTAACTATAAATAGCACACTCACAAGTATCAAGGGATAAACACCGGGGCCGCCGGTTGCGGGCAGATCGTAATTAATAAGTTGATTAGTAGCATTTACCTTTCCAATCTGCTCAAAAGGTATTCGTGTGGCATCTAAACCTGCTAAAACTTCATCACAAGTTTCACAGGAATCACTGATTTCATCACAGAAGCAGAACCAATACTTCGCATCATCTAATTGATAACCCGGTGGTGCTTTCAATTCTTGCATATAGTAGAGCACATGTTCCCGTAAGATAATACCTTCGATAATATCGGTTTGGAACAACAGTTGTCCCTTATCATTTGTCACTTCTGTAGTAATCAAACCACCATTTACGTTGTAAAGTCCGAATGTCGCGCCGCCAAGTGGTTCCCCTGTTAAGGCAGACGTCTTAAACATCTCCACTTTATAACTCTTTGCCGCAATGTTGATATCGGCATAGACTTTTTCGACGGTGTTATCGGTAATATCCTCACCCCAAAGGGTAATCGTGGCCGAGTTGGTGTATTTAATACCGCCTGTTACTACTTTAGGAAGCACCAGTGTTGCATCATAATCAAGGGTGTACATAACCGGTTGCGGCCGTAAGATTGTAATATCCAGTACATGAACCTCTTCACCGTTTTGATCTGTCTGATTTCCAGTACCGTCGTAGGCAACTGAGTAATCTACACCTTGTTGCAACGTGGTGACATTTCCTGCAGCATCTTCCGCTGTAATCACCAGTGAACCGCTGATATACGCCAACGTATCGGTCATAACGTCGTGAATCTTTAATGGTGAACCATCCGTCAACACCAGTTTAGCTTCGTTAATGGTTACCTTGTAATTAGCAGTATAACCGTCGAAGTCGTGGGTCAACTCTTTTTTGAATAGACCGGGGATGGGCACGTTTGCTTCAGATCTTGAAACCGAAGCACCGCCGACAGCACCATCCGGCATGTAGAACAGTTCGGCAATATTTTGAACCTGATAGCCATGGCCTCCGTAGTTTTCAACGATGGACAAATCTTTAGTCTTATAAACGAAAGTGAAGGTCACATTTTCATTTACTGTCCAACATTGACAGAAGCCATTCGTTGCATATGTGCCATCATCTTTTTGGTACCAGTATTCTCCACAGCCCTCTTCCCAGTGGCAAGTGTCCTTTGTACACTTACAACGAGTTAAAAGATTAAGCTCTCTGCCGTGGTTAATGCCATTTTCAGTTGCTGACCAGCTATTGTCCCATGTAAACAAATCATCGGCAGTTGCATCTTGAATACGAGGCACCTCAAATGTAGTGCCGTTGTATGTTACCATAACCGTTGCCAAGTGAGCATCGTTCTCAACGAGACCAACAACTTGTCCGCCGCTATCCAACAGCTTCATGTTATCCATGATGTACCAGTGGTAGTCGGCTCTTTTTCCTTCTGCTCGGCCCGGAATCGTTGCTTTAAATTCCCAAAGAAATCCACCACCGTCAGCATCCGAAGTAAAGGCACCGTTCTTTACGATTTCACCGTATGCCTCGCTGTGAGTGAAATTCACCCAGGAATATCCGTATGCGCCATCAATGGTGGCATCATTCTCGTAGCCAAAGGTACCCGCCGTATTTTCGGGATTCGGCGTTGAAGAATAGTTGATGTAATAGTACCAGCCCTCGTTCCCAAGTTCGATCTCACCGCACCACTCACAAGTAGCAGTTTTGGGCATTTTATATGTCCATCCTGTCTCTGTCCAGATAAGATGCGGGTCATCAGCGGTAACCTGCCAGCTGTGCCAATTTCCATCAGGGCTTGATGCACCAAATGAAAGTCCTGCAGCAATATCCGATTCGGTAAATCGGTGTGTTTTACTCCACTGACCGTCTATAATATGGTCTGTGAGTATACTGCCGGGAATTTGTGAATCCTTGTTACCAATAATTTCAATTCCCCAATAGATTTTGTTGGGGTCAGTACCGTTACTTCCCGGTATTCCGCCTTGGTTACCCCACTTGTTCACATATGTAGGATTGGATTGAGGCGGTGGTTTTTCTACCGTGACTGTAATTTTACCATCAAAATCAATGGGGTCTTCCTGCTCAGGGAAATGGATTCCCAAAGTAGCACTGATGGTAATATCGGTACGGCTGTTCATATGCTCATTAAACACGAGGGTTATGAGTCCTGTATCGGTTACCACCCAACTACCTACATTTGTACCGTCGGTTAGGATAAAGGTTCCTTCACCGCCATCAACCATCAAACCGTTAGGGACTTGATACTGATAAGTTCCGGGAGAAAATCCTTCCGGACTGTTAAATGAGATTGTCAGCTTATATCCGGTATTCGCCTGAGCAATATAGTTGCCATCAGCATCTTTAGGGAGCTCTTGGTTATTTTTGTCGAGCAATGTGAAGAAATAACTTCCTCCGTTAGCTTCCAAATAAGGAAGTAATTCTTTGATTGCTCGTGAAGTTCTCAAAGAGAAAGGTTGTATTTGCGGTGTCGTAGTGACGCCTTCAAAAATAAATACGGCAGGTCCGTTTGAAATATCCAGTAGATTTTCTTTTGACACCGAGTTGCTTACAAGTCCCCATCCGGCAATCGATGTATCCTTCAAAGATAGAAACCTGCTTTTGACAGAGTTTTCTATGTCGCCACAAATGACAACCATCGTGGCACTATGTACTTCAGAGACAATTCCCACTGTGTTATCTTTAAAGAATACTAAATCGCCACTAACCGGTGTATATCGACCAAAGGATGCATATTTACCCAATCGTCTCCACTGTTCTGCCATAGATGTGGCACCGGTGTTTATTGGGAACTCATCAGGAGGAGCACCGGAATAATGTAAACAGAACGATACGAATGTTGCAGACCAATCGCTGTATGGTGTTCCGTACCAAGCACCGTATCGTGTGTAACCGTGTCGTATGCCACTTTTGTTTACCTCAAAGTTAAGTTTACTCTCAGAATACCCAACCTGTGTTTTAGCAATACCGACTAAGTCCGTACTCAGGTTTCCCGTAAAGGGATAATTATCAAACATTTTCTGCCAGTCGAGTTGCGATTCCACATCAGCTGTTTCATCGGAATAACATTCAATGGTATGAACGTGTTCTGTTAGCTCACATGGGAATTCTCCGTTTTGGCACGATTCATCGTGAGTATGCTCGACCATACTGCAGTCGGCATCACCAGCTAACGTCAGACCCGGTTGTCGTAAGGACCAGAAAACATCTAAAGAAACTATGAGAGAGAGAACAAGCAGAATGGCAAGCATTCGCGTTCTTCTAACTCGCTTTTTCTTTAGTTTCTTCAGGCCTTCACTCAAGATATCCTGCACGTCTCTCCCTCCTTTCGTTTAAGTAGTTTTAAATGTTTTTAGTAAACGAATCCAAATTCGGGAAGCGGCCAGACTCTTATAAAGACCTTTCCGATAATATCATCTCTTGAAATTGCCCCAACTACCGAGTTTCGACTATCCACCGAATTGGAGCGTCTATCACCTAATACAAAGTAACTTGTTCCCGGTACCTTATATGGAAATTCTAAGTCGCAATCTCCAAGTCCCTTATCTGTAACGTAAGGTTCTTCTAATAATTCGCCATTTACGTATACATTGCCATCGGCATCAATTGCCACCTCATCCTCGGGCAACGCTATGACTCTTTTTAGCAGAATTTTTCCCTGATAATAGAAGCCGATTAAATCACCTCTCTCAAACTTTTTTGTTTTTAAAAGGACAACGATCTCATCATGTTCTAGCATAGGTGACATACTATCACCCGAAATTTGAAGAATTGGCAAAAACAAGGTTGTAATTAAAACCGCGACTGCAGCTACTACCAAAAGCACAGAAACCGTGCCTCGAAGAGCTTGGCGATAGTATGTACCCCTTCGTATACGCTTGCGCTCACTTTGAATTTCCGTTAAAGAGGGAACAGAAACTTTTTTTGCATGTTTATTGGCCATCATTTATCCCCTCACGCAATAACTGGTTTTTTTCTTCAAGCGCTGCAACCTCTGATTTAAGTTGTTGCCATCTCGCATATTCTTTTTTATAAGCCGCTTTCAAGGTGTCAAATTTTTTCTCACCATCGGCGAGAATGTCTCTTACTCTCTTTTCAGCTTCCTCAATTTTTTTTGCACACTCTCTGTCCGCATCTTCTCTCATACAGGAGATTTCACGCAAATAGATATCGGCGGTCATTTGTGCAGTAGAAAACACATTTGTAACCGACATAGCCGCGTCAGCGATTGAACCCGCTGTGGAAATACGAATACGTTTATCCTGAAGTTCGTTTTTAAGCAACTCTATTTCTTCTTGCATTTCCTGCTCATTTTTCTTTAACTGATAGATAATATCTACAAGCTCACGTCGACTTAAACGCTTTAATTCTTTGCTAATCATACAGTACCCTCCTTGGTGTCTTTCTGACTTTCGAGGGCTGGACCGGCTATCGATAATCTTTCATATGGTCTATGTATCTTCTTACCATTAGTGCATCGTTCATACTCAACACTTAAAATGGTCTTGAGAGTATGTATTGCATGATCATCGAGAGCTGAAAGCATAGAACAAATCTCATAACAATGCTCATTAAACACCGTAAGATCCGCATCATACGCCTGCTTTAGGTTAAGCAAATTACAAATCTTTATAACCGTTTCGTAGGATGTTCCGCCAATCCCTTTAGACAACGCATTAGAAAGCGTACTATACGGAATACCGCTTTTTTCGGAAAACTTACGTACACTTTTGTATTGTTTTATTATTTCTGATTTGATAAGTTGTGTAATGCCATCCAAAACAAATCCCTACCTTTCTTCATTTTATGAAAATATCATGCGTAAAATATATTATAGCACCATTAATCGACAATTGCAATATATATTAACGGAATTTGGTTAATTTGCTTTGTGAATAAATTTATCAGAAAAACAAGCGAAAGCCAGATAAGGTATAATCTCATCCGGCTTTACTTGTTACAGTTGAATATTTAATTTTGGCTGCTCAGAGTATGTATTTCTGACGCATATTAGAATGTGTTCTGCTCCTTTCTAAAATCACCGAAAAACCGATTTTGACCGGATTTTGTGCAAATTGAGTTGGACAAAAATCAGCGAAAACCCTAGTGTTTATGCGGTTTTCTCGACTTTTGTCCTATTATACCATATTCCTCTATGCGACGTACAATACCTGTTGCTTTCATATATAAATTTCTCCTTTTGACATTTTTTTAACAGTTTAGCCATGCGCTCTGAAAATAAAAACGGCGCGAGAACTTGTTCGCAAAGCTGTTTTTGCTTTTCGGAGCATATGGCGCTCTGCCACAGCGAGAAGTAGCTGCCCAGCAGCGAATTCGAGCTTATGGCTGAACTGTGGTTGTAAATCTATTATCTGTAAAAGTAGAAATAATATACCAAAGTTCGTGTCAAAAAATACGCATGCTTATAGCATAAAAAACCAAACATTGGATATACTCTAATTTATTTGAATTGCGAGGATATTTAATATGAATTTGGTATTAAATCTAATAGGTATTATAGTAGTTCTTACAATCTGTTGGCTTTTTTCATGGAACCGCCGTGCTATAAATTGGAAAATAATTGTCAAGGCGCTTCTCATAGAATTTATCATTGCCTTGTTTGTGGTCAAAATTCCTTTTGGCAAAAAAATTATCACACTCATTTCAAATGGATTGACAAAGCTTATTGACTGTGGTGGTGAAGGCTTGTCCTTTGTCTTCGGCGATCTTTATGACAGTTCCAAGCTGAGCGTTTTTATTATTCAAAGCCTAGGCAATATCATTTTTATTTCAGCACTGGTTGGAGCACTATATTATCTCGGAGTGATTGGTTTTATTGTGAAATGGATTGGAAAAGCGGTAGGAAAACTTATGGGTACAACAGAGGTCGAAAGTTTTGTCGCAGTTGCCAACATGTTCCTCGGACACACAGACAGTCCAATCTTAGTTAGCAAATACTTAAAACATTTGACCGAAAGTGAAATATTTGTCATATTAGTATCCGGCATGGGAAGTATATCAGCATCCATTCTTGGCGGTTATCAGGCACTTGGAATTCCTATGGAATATTTGCTGATTGCCAGTGCAATGGTTCCGATTGGCAGTATATTGGTCTCTAAGATTATCTATCCTCAGGCAGAGCAAATACACCCCATAACAGATGTAAAAATAGAATCAAAAGGAACGAATTCCAATGTAATAGATGCGCTTGCAGAGGGTGCATCAACCGGTATGCAGATTGTCATCTCAATTGGTGCGACACTTATAGGATTTATCGGTGCTGTTGCCGTTATCAACCTTTTTTTAGGATTTATTAATCTCAATTTGGAGCAGATTTTCGCCTATCTATTTGCTCCGTTTGGATTTCTGCTGGGTTTAAATGGAAAGGAAATTTTATTAGAAGGAACTTTATTAGGAAACAAACTCATCCTAAATGAATTTATTGCATTTGGCGAACTTTCCAATCATCTTAGCGAACTGGACGCAAGAGCAGGTATGATTTGTGCAATCTCACTCTGCGGTTTTGCAAATCTTTCCAGTATGGGAATGTGCATCGGCAGTATCGGAGTCCTTTGCCCGGAAAAAAGAAATGTGATTTCTCGCCTCGTGTTCCGTGCCATGATAGGAGGTGTCTTTGTCAGTATATTGAGTTCATTATTGGTTAGCATTGTTTTCCTTTTTTAAGTTGAATTTGTCACCTCATTGTGCTAAAATAAACGCATTATTATTATAGGAGCAAATAAAATGAGTTTGAAAATTCCTATCGAAACCTCTGCAAGACACATCCACGTCTGCGAGAAAGATTTTAAAAAATTATTTGGTGAGGATGCCGAGCTTCATTACGTGCATGAGCTTAGCCAACCGGGGCAATACCTCTGCAAGGAGCGTATTACAGTGGTTGGTCCCAAGGGAAAATTCGAAAATGTAGCAATCCTCGGACCATTCCGTAAAGAGACACAGATTGAACTTTCTATGACCGACACCCGAAAAATCGGCGTTCCGGGTGTGATTCGTCAATCCGGATACACAGAAGATACACCTGGATGTACACTCATAGGACCGAATGGAAGCATTGAACTTGAAAAGGGTGTAATCGTAGCAAAGCGCCATATACATATGACACCGCTTGAGGCAAGCCGTGCCCGTGTGAGAGACAACGATGAAGTATTTGTAATTACAGAGAGCTATGAGCGAGGACTGATTTTTGCAGACGTAGTTGTCCGTGTCAGTCCGGCATTCAAGCTCGCAATGCACGTAGATACCGATGAAGCCAACGCATTTGCTAGCGACGAGGCTCCTACAGGCGCAATCCTCAAATTATTTGATGGGCAAACATATAGCCTGCAGCAATGGGCTGATGAAATACAATCGGGAATCAACCGATAATATATAGGAGGGATGATATTATGAGTAAAACAGATGAAGTAAGAAAAGCCATGGTCGAGGCCATGAAAGCAAAAGACAAAGAAACAAAGGATACACTCTCTATGCTCCTTGCAGCACTGAAGAACAAAGCAATCGACAAGAGAGAGGATTTGACAGAGGAAGAGGAAGTTCAAGTTGTTTTAAAAGAAATTAAGCAGACAAAAGAATCTTTGGAAATGACACCTGCAGACCGCACGGATTTGATTGAAGAATTCCAGAAACGTATCTCTGTGTTGGAAGGATTTGCTCCGAAGATGATGGATGCAGACGAGATTAAAGCCATCATTTCCGGCGTACTAGCTGACCTTGGTATCGTTGCTCCTTCAGCTAAGGATAAAGGTCGTATCATGAAAGAACTTATGCCAAAAGTAAAAGGCAAAGCAGACGGCAAATTAGTCAATGAAATTGTTGGCTCATTCATGTCATAACGTTCAACATCTTGAAGGAAAACCGTCGAATTTCAAACAATGGTCAAAATATAATTTATGGGTGTAATTCCGTTGGAACTACACCCATTTGTTTTTAAAACATTATTCTGCGGTCTCTTCTGTCTTCTCTTCTGTTTCTTCTTTTGGATCTTCTACGTTATTTACCTTAAGTCCCTGAATGCTGATTTTCTTCCATACTTTTTCATGAACTGTAATCTTAGCATCCTCCGTCCATTTTTCAACAAGTTCTTGATATCTTGCTTCCTGACGTTTTGCAAGAACATCCGGTTTTGCCTTTTCTGTTGCATCCGCATCAAATTCGCTCTCTAATTGAAGAACATAGATACCTGTTTCTGTCTCAATAACCTCTGAGAACTCATTTACCTTAAGCTTGTCTGCTGCCTTAATCACTTTTTCTTCTAACGCTGTACTATCTGCAGCAAATGCTAACGTCTTTGTTTCTTTTTTAGCCTCGGTAGCATAAGCTTCCATACTTCCGTTAGCTTTTGCATCTTTGAGGAATGCCTTTGCCTCTTTTTGAGCCGCTTTTACCTCATCTTCAGTCAAAGACTTTGTAGAACCGTCTTCCAAAGTTTCTACTTTCTTAATTTCCAAATAGCGCATTCTCTTCTGCGCTGCCTGTTCATCTGTTACAGTTGTGTCAACGTCTGCTCGCATTGCTTCACCCATTTTTTCATTAATTGTATGAAGTTTTAAATATGCAACAACAGTGTCTCTATCAGCAGAAACCTTTGCCTGCGTAGCTTCATCTTTATTCTCAGCTATAAACGCATCCGCTGCTGCTTCGATTGCTTTTATTTCTGCCTCCGTAAGCTCAACCGAATAATCTGCCACATGATTGGCAACGATGTACATTTTCTGAAGTTCTTTCAAAAGAGAGTCTTTCACGCTGTCCTCATATGTAACACCTTTCTCAACTTTTTGCATCCACACATCTTCACCCATGTATTGTGTATACATCGCTTCCATCATCGACTGATTATATCTCACAAAGAAATTAGCAATATTCATAGGAACCTCAGTCTCTCCGACAACCATTACTACTTCTTTCTGGTCTAAATTCTCCGCTTTATCTTTTGCACATCCAACGAACAATGCCATTGTCATTAACGCTACAAGTACGAGCGTAACTGCCTTTTTTAATAATTTCATGTTATAAATCCTCCTTAGTGCTTCTAGCAATACATTATAACGCTTTTTCCCTAATCAAGCAATGTTTTTATGTCATTTAACACATTTTTCACAAGTTCCAGCACATCCTCATCCTTCTCTTTCCTGTTCTTTGAGAGTTTCTGATATAGGAAGTACGGATTGGTATCTACTTTAAACTTAAGATTACCTTTAAATTTCTCAATCAACGCCGGAATTCGCTCCACATGCACCTTTGCCTTCTCATACATGGTAAACTTATAAACCTCACCCTTTTGCTCGACACTAACCACATACGCACTGTGAGCCAACGCTTTTAGTAATGCAATTGAAAGCAACTGCTGTACCTTCTTCGGAACGTCTCCGAATCGGTCAATCAGTTCTTCCAGCATATCGTCCATCTCTTCCTCATTTTCAATCGAAGCAATGCGTTTATAAATGTCAAGTTTCTGATATTCGTTTGGTATATAGGTTGCAGGAATAAATGCATCCACATTCAAATCAACCGTAGTTGTGTATGGTTCCTCCTCTAATTCACCTTTCAAATGCTTCACTGCTTCATTCAGCATCTTACAATAAAGATCATATCCCACCGCTTCCATATGGCCATGTTGCTCCGCACCCAAAAGGTTCCCTGCACCGCGGATTTCCAAATCACGCATGGCAATTTTAAATCCGGATCCAAGGTCAGTAAACTCACGGATAGCCGCCAGCCTCTTTTCCGCCACTTCCTTGAGAAGCTTATCTCTCCGATACATCAAAAATGCGTACGCCATGCGGTTTGAGCGTCCCACGCGTCCGCGAAGCTGATACATCTGCGAGAGCCCCAACTGGTCTGCGTCATGAATAATCATGGTATTGGCATTGGAAATGTCAAGTCCTGTCTCAATTATCGTGGTGGAAACCAGTACATCAATCTCTCCGTTGATAAAATCAAGCATAATATTTTCTAACTTATGCTCCCGCATCTGGCCATGCGCATAAGCAACATTGGCCTCCGGAACCAGTTTCTGAATTCTTGCCGCAATCTCATCAATATCTTTCACCTTATTATAGACATAGTAAACCTGTCCCTGGCGTGAGAGTTCCCTCTGAATCGCCTCACGTACCATCTCATCATTATATTCCATAACATACGTCTGAATCGGCATACGGTCATTCGGTGCTTCCTCAAGCACACTCATATCGCGGATTCCGATAAGACTCATGTGCAGCGTTCTCGGAATTGGAGTTGCCGTCAAAGTCATAACATCGATATTCTCTTTTAACTTTTTAATCTTTTCCTTGTGTTGTACACCAAAGCGCTGCTCTTCATCAATGATGAGCAGTCCCAAATCCTTGAACTCCATATCGTCGCTGAGCACACGATGAGTTCCGATTACGATATCTACCAAACCACGCTTTGTATCTTCAATCGTCTTCTTTTGCTGCGCGCTCGAACGGAAGCGACACATGAGGTCCACGCGCACCGGGAATTCCTTCATGCGCTGCATAAACGTATTGTAATGCTGCTGTGCGAGTACTGTAGTCGGCACGAGATACACGACCTGTTTATTTTCCTGCACCGCCTTAAACGCCGCACGAATCGCAATCTCCGTCTTACCATATCCCACGTCACCGCAGATCAGACGATCCATAATCTTCGTGCTCTCCATGTCGCGTTTCACGGACTCAATCGCAAGGAGCTGGTCGTCCGTCTCCTCAAACGGAAACATTTCCTCAAACTCCCTCTGCCATACGGTGTCTTCCCCGTAGACAAATCCTGCCTTCTCCTGCCTTGCCGCATAGAGTTCAACCAAGTCCTTTGCAATCTCTTTGACTGCACCGCGCACTCTGGTCTTTGTCTTGTTCCACTCTTGTCCACCGAGGCGATTAAGTTTCGGTTTCTTCGCATCGGCACTTGCATACTTCTGAATCAAATCAAGTTGGGTTGCCGGAATATAGAGATTTCCGCCTGCAGCATAAGATATCTTCATATAATCCTTTGCAACTCTATCAATCTCAATCTTTTCTATCCCTTGATAAATGCCGAGACCATGATTCTCATGAACCACATAATCTCCGGCCTTTAATTCTGCAAAATTTAATATTTTTTGACCCTCATAGGTCTTACGCTTCTTCTTTTTCTTAGTCTTCCCAAAAATATCTGTCTCAGATATCACCATGAACTTCAGCATCGGATACTCATAGCCTTCTGCTACGTGACCGTAGGTAACCATAATCTCGCCGTCCTGTACCTCACGCACCATATCCTCACTGTAAAAACTGCTCAGGTTATAATCGCGCAAATCTTCCGCTAGACGCTTTGCTCTCGTCCTCGAACCCGATAAAAGTACTACTCGATACCCGGTTCTCTTGAGACGCTTCAAGTCTCTCGTCAGCATCTCAAAACTGTTGTTGTAAGGGTTCACACTTTTACTCTGTAAATGAAAGACTTCTTTCGCACGAAGTTCCTTACACTTCATCTCCAGTGCTGAAAATGCAATACAAGAAAAATGGCTCATCTTATCTGCCACTTCTTTTGCTGTAAACAATTTCATTTCTTCATCGGATACATTAAGGCCACTTTCAAAACGATTTGCCTGTGCCTGCACGAATTCTGCTACTACTCCATCACCCTTTTCAATCAGGCGCACAGGTTCATCGAGAAATATAATCGTTTCTTTTCGGTTAAAATAATCCAGAAGAGACACTCTTTTCGCCTCTTCCTCCGGGAAATCACTTGCCGGATAAATTGTAATTGCATCTAAGTTCTCAATAGAGCGTTGACTCTCCACATCAAATGTACGGATCGAATCAATCTCATCTCCCCAAAGTTCCACACGAATCGGAACCTCTTCGGTAAGCGGATAGATGTCCAGAATTCCGCCTCGTACGGCAAACTGTCCCGGTCCTTCTATCTGTTCCTCCCGGTCATATCCGAGAAGTACCATGTCTTTTTTGATTGTTTCAAAGTCTACGACGTCACCCACTTTGAATCTGCGAATTCTCTCACGCATCATTTCAAGTGGAAGAAGTGCATCCATGAATCCGTCAAAACTTGTGACAATCGTTGCGCCCTTGCCTTCCATAATCGCCTGAAAGACTTCCATTCGTTGTTTTAATAAATATTTTCCACGAAGGTCCGCCTGATAAAAGAGCAAGTCCTTCGCCGGATACTGATAGATGTCAGAATCCAAGAATCGATATTCCTCATAGATTTGTTTAGCTTTCATTTCACTGGAAACAGCGATGATTTTGTAATCAAAACCATCGCTGAGTGCATACATTAAATGTGTTTTTTGGGAATTCACACACCCTGCAAATTGGAGAATTCCTGTTTCCTGTTTTCGCTTTTTTAAAACCGTCTCGAATTCTGCCAGTTCCGTAAGCGGTGCAATCAAAGCCTGCATACTCTACTCCTTTGCGGCCACCTTCTTATTGAAAATGTTCATTGCCGCATCAATATCGCCTCGCACAATCATTTCCACTGCCTCTATGGCATTCTGATATCCATCCTCCATAACCTCTCGCTCTGCCTTCGAAAAATGTCCCAGCACATAATCTGCCAAATCATACTCCTTCGGTTTCTCTCCGACGCCAACCTTGATGCGCTGAAACACAGTATTTCCAAGATGCTGAATAATATTCTTAATCCCATTGTGTCCGCCTGCGCTTCCCTTCTTGCGAATACGAAGCTGTCCGACATCCAGACTGACATCATCAAAAATGACAAGAAGTTCTGTCTCTGTATCTACCTTATAATAGTCGATCAGTCCTCTCACACTCTCGCCACTCAGATTCATATAGGTCTGCGGCTTAACAAGAAGCACTTTCTGTCCTTCAATAATTCCTTTCCCACAGAATGCGCGTTTCTCGCGTTCTGTCACTGATATATTATATTTGTCCGCAAGTGCGTCTATGATATCGAATCCGACGTTATGGCGTGTGCCTTCATATTCTTTTGTCGGATTACCAAGCCCTACAATAATAAACATATCTACACCTCTTTTTTCTTCTGCTTCTCCTATTTTACAAGAATGTCGCCTATTTGTCACGCAAAAGCCATGAATAAATTTCCTAATCTTTACATACATTATAAAAAAACAGATTTTATACCTTAGGAGGCACTTATGAGTTCTAAGACGAAGATTGTTGTCTTACACATGAAAGAAATTATATACACTGCCGTTTTTGTAGCACTCGGCATTATTTTAATTATATTATTGGCATTTATGTTCGTTCCTAAAAAGGAAAAAGAAGTGGATTCGAAAGCACAGTATACACCGGGCATCTACACATCGACGGTATCACTCAACAGTACCAATCTCGAAGTTGAGGTTGTGGTAGACCGCACCCATATCAATGCAATCCGCATCAGCAATCTGGATGAAACTGTAGCAACCATGTATCCTCTGGTGCAGCCGACCGTGGAATATATCGCCGAACAGATTTACGAAACACAGTCTCTCGAAGACATTTCCTATAACGAGGATAGCCCTTACACTTCACAGATCATTATAAATGCAATTGAGGACGCATTATCGAAAGGAAAAGTTGAATAATTTGTCGTTTTGTGGTACGATGGCAAAAGATAAAAAGTTCTAAAGGAGAAAGAAAACATGAACAAAGATACGCACGAAGGCATCTATGATGTCAAACAACTTGGTGCCGGTAAAACAATTGTTCTCGGACTTCAACACATGTTTGCGATGTTCGGTGCAACTGTACTGGTTCCACTTCTCACAGGTTTGGATGTTTCTACAACCTTGCTTTTCGCAGGTCTTGGAACACTCCTTTTCCACCTTCTGACCAAAGGTAAAGTTCCGGCATTTTTAGGTTCTTCTTTCGCATTCCTCGGCGGATATTTTGCAATTGCGCCTATGTTGGAAGACGGAAGTAGCAACGTAGAAATGATTCCTTACGCATGCTTTGGTGTAGCATGTGCCGGATTACTCTATCTTGTTCTTGCAGCATTGATTAAATTATTCTCTGCAGGAAAGATTATGAAATTCTTCCCACCAATTGTAACAGGTCCAATTATCATTGCAATCGGACTTACACTTTCGCAGTCTGCAATCGACAATTGCTCTTCCAACTGGCTGATTGCGTTGGTTGCGATTGTCGCTGTCATCCTCTGCAATATCTTTGGTAAAGGTATGATTAAGATTATTCCTATTCTGATTGGTGTTGCTGCTTCCTATGTAGTAGCAATCTGCATGGGTAAAGTAGATTTCTCAGGTGTTGCAAATGCGCAATGGATTGGTATTCCGATTCATAAAGAGATGACAATTCTCGGAATGTTCAATAACTTTGATGCTTCCAAAATGATTACTGCAATTATCACGATTATGCCAATCGCTCTTGCTACTATCGTAGAGCATATTGGAGACATCTCCGCAATCTCTTCCACAACAGGAAGAAATTATATCAAAGAACCTGGACTTCACAGAACCTTACTCGGTGATGGTCTTGCAACAATCGTAGCTTCACTCTTCGGAGCTCCTGCAAACACAACATACGGTGAAAATACAGGTGTACTTAACCTTTCGAAAGTATATGACCCATTTGTAGTGAGACTTGCAGCATGCTTTGCTGTATTCTTCTCATTCTGTCCGAAATTCTCTGCAGTGATTCAGTCAATGCCAACTGCTACCGTAGGTGGTATTTCACTTATCCTTTACGGTATGATTTCGGCAGTCGGTGTTCGCAACGTAGTTGAAAACAAAGTAGACTTCACAAAATCACGCAACGTTATCATCGCAGCTTTGATTCTGGTTCTCTCAATCGGTATCAACTACAGTGCTGCAGGTGCTATCGCATTCCAGATTGGCAAGATTACAATTAGCCTTTCAGGTCTTGCAGTTGGTGCTTTAACAGGTATCATCCTGAACGCAATTCTCCCTGGCAAAGATTATGTCTTTGACACAGAAGAACCACAGGATACAGGAGTAGATTTTGAAGTTGGTGGACGCAACTAATTGAATAAAAGGCATACAAAAACTTCCGTTGCAATTAAAACAACGGAAGTTTTTTATTGTCTTATTCAATTTATTTTGTTCCGAAAATTCTGTCTCCGGCATCTCCAAGTCCCGGACAGATATATGCATTCTCATTCAACTGTCTGTCCAGATTACCGATGAAAATTTTCACATCCGGGTGAGCTTTCTGAAGTTTTTCTACTCCTTCCGGTGCTGCGATCACACACATAAATGTGATGTCTTTTCCACCGTGTTGCTTGATAAAATCAATCGCTGCTACTGCTGAACCACCGGTTGCAAGCATTGGGTCTACAACAAAGATTTTACGTTGATCAATCGGCGCCGGAAGCTTGCAGTAATACTCGTGAGGCTCATGTGTCTCCTCGTCGCGGTAAAGACCGATATGACCGATTTTAGCTGCAGGCATGAGTTTCAGAAGTCCACCTACAAGACCGAGTCCTGCACGTAAGATAGGCACGATTGCCGGCTTCTTACCTGCGATTACAGGACAGTTTGCCTTTTCAATCGGTGTCTCCACCTCAACTTCTTCTAGTTCCAAATCTCTGAGGGCTTCATATCCCATCAGCATCGCTATCTCTTCCACGATAGCACGGAACTCATTCGTTCCCGTTTCCTTGTTTCTCAGCATTGTAATCTTATGCTTGATAAGCGGATGGTCACAGATTACAACATTCTCATTTCCATTGTACATTTTTTTGTCTTCCTTTTCTTTTATTTTATCCCTCAACTACGAGGTATCTTCCACTTGGAAGTGCAAATACTTCCGATGCCTCTTCTAAATCCTCATCAGACATATAGGAAATATCTGTTCCATTTTCATCGAAATACTCTCTTACTTCTTTCAGCGAATTCACTACCACTGCCATGCAGTCCTCCAGAAACGCTTCCGCTTCATCCAAACTCTCTGCCACAGGTTCGTCAAATAATTGTAATTGCTTCTTCAAAAATACTTTCAAACATTCTTCATCATATTCGTACATATTCTTTTACTCCTTTACAATTGAAACTATTTCTTGTGGTTTGTCAACAATGTATGTTGCACCGTGTTCCATTAGAACCTCTTTGGAACGGAATCCCCATGTTACACCAATTGCCGCTACACCCGCCGCACATCCGGTTAACATGTCCACATCAGAATCTCCGATGTAGAGACTTTCTTCTGCACTGACACCAAGTTCCTCCAGAATCATATGCACAGCTGCCGGGTCCGGTTTTCTCGGAACGCCCTCCTGTTGCCCATAGACTCTTGCGAATGTGCCCTCCTCAAAAAAGGTTGCAACCACATCCTGTGTCTGAAGGTGCGGTTTGTTAGAAAGTACCGCCAATTGAACGCCTTCTTTTTTTAGTTCCTTAAGCATATCCACAATGCCATCATACGGTGCAACATGGTAAGTACAGTGTACTTTAAAAATACGTCCATACGCCTCCATTGCCTCCTCGATACGACTCGCCTCCGGATCTCCTGTTGCCTGAATAGACTGCTCAATCAGACGTCTTGCACCACTACCAACAAACTCCTTGCATTGAGTAGGTGTAATCTGTCCCAGCCCAAGTTCTCTCAGTGTCGCATTCACAGAATACGTTAAAGAGTCCAGTGTATCTGTCAATGTACCGTCTAAGTCAAATATGCATGCCTTGTACATCGCTCTCCTCCTCGTTGTATTTATATATTTATCATAGTATGAACAAAAGTAAATTTCAATAGAAAAAGTGTGCAAAGCACACTTTTTCCAAAAATTCTATCTCAAATAATTTCTCATCATTTTCAGAGCATGCTTCTCTAAGCGACTCACCTGCGCTTGTGAGATATCAATCTCTTGAGCTACCTCCATCTGCGTTTTACCCTCAAAGAAACGCAACTTGATGATATAGCGTTCGCGTTCGTTTAAGCACTTCATTGCAGCCTCCAACGCAAGATTCTCCACCCAGTTTTCTTCTTTATTTTTCTTGTCACTGATTTGATCCATAACATACAAAGCATCTTCGCCATCGTTGTAGACAGGTTCCTGCAGGCTCATAGGAGTTTGGATGGCATCCATTGCAAATACAATCTCTTCTTTCGATATTCCAACTTCCGTTGCGATTTCCTCAAGCGTTGGTTCACGAAGATTGCGCTTTAGATAACTTTCTTTTGCATAGATTACTTTATAAGCTGTGTCCCTGAGAGAACGACTGACACGAATAGAACTGTTGTCACGCATGTAGCGTCTTATTTCACCGATAATCATCGGTACGGCATAAGTGGAGAACTTGACATCAAGTTCTGTATTAAAGTTGTTAATTGCCTTAATTAGACCCACACAACCAATCTGAAACAAGTCATCTACATTTTCATTGCTATTTCCAAAACGTTTGATTACGCTCAAAACCAAGCGTAGATTTCCTTTAATATATTCTTCTTTTGCTTCTTGATCCCCCTGCTTAATTCTGGCAAAGAGTGCCTTTTTCTCATCCTCCTTTAAAAGTGGAAGTTTTGACGTATCCACACCACAGATTTCTACTTTATTAAGAGCCATCCTGTCATCCTCCTAGAACTTTTCGTACTAGTAAAATGATGTACAAGATGGCTCCAATCTATTCTATCTTAGGTTGAAATAAAAAAACTTTTAGTCCTTGACAAAGAATCTTGATCTTGTGGGTCTATACACATATATTTATGTGTCAGACCCAATTCTTGCTTGAATTTCCGCTTAATCTCATCCCCCAACGTGTCCATTACAATAAAAGTGGGTATTGGCAAATTTTTTAGATAATTTATACCCAGAAACACTCAAATATCTTAATTAAAAGAAGGTTTTATATCTCACGCTTTCTATATCATCAACTTAGACTTGAAAAATACCCATGGTTTCGCAAAATCATGGGTATTAATCCAATGTAATTACCTTTCTATAGAAAATCTTCCCATAAAATTAACTTTTCCGTGTTATCTGAGAATACTTATGGGTATAAGAGAACATATAAACTTGTTGTATACCCAGTTGACGCCAAAAACAAGAATTAATTGAGTGTTCAAATATATATGGCTCTGCAGACATGCAGAGCCACAACAACACACTATTCTTTTACATCCCATTTCTCCACGAGATTCTGTATCTGTCCCTCGAACTTCGCAAGATCCTTATTTGCCATACCCTCACACTTCATAACAACTGTCATGAGGCGTTTGCAGGCAAGCACCAGACGGTTAAATGCATTCTGTGATTTCACCTTTGCAGGCTTCTCTATCTTCTTTTTAGCTACACGCACACCTTCCGTAACAATCTGATTCTTTGCGAGGTCCACGCAGCCTCCGGAATATGGTGCAAACGCATTCCATCCATAAGTGTCTGTAATGGTCTGTGCAAACTCATCTGCGACTTGGTCCTCACCGTGTACGACAAACACATGCTGCACATCGGTCTCGAAACCACCCAGCCAATTCAGAAGTCCCTTCATATCCGCATGACCGCTGATACCTTTCAAAGACTCAATTCTTGCGGCAACCTCGATATTCTCACCAAAAAGTTTGACTGCTGCAGCACCGTCAATCAGTTTGCGTCCAAGTGTCCCGACAGCCTGATATCCCACAAACAAAATTGTAGACTCTCTTCTCCAGAGGTTATGCTTTAGGTGATGACGGATACGTCCCGCCTCACACATACCGGAAGCAGATACAATCACCTTTGGCTTCTCGTCAAAGTTAATGAGTTTGGAATCATCACTAGTCACCGAAAGTTTCAGTCCCGGAAATACCAACGGATTGATTCCTTTATCTACAAGAGCCATTGCATCTTTGTCGTAGCAGGCTCTTCCGTTCTTCGTAAACACGCTGGTTGCCTCAATAGCAAGCGGACTGTCCACATACACTTCAAACCCTGCAAATTCAGGCAACAGATTCTTTTCCTTAATCTCGCGGATAAAATAGAGAATCTCCTGTGTTCTTCCAACTGCAAAAGAAGGAATCACAACGTTGCCGCCCTTTGAAAAAGTTTCGCGCAAGATTCTTGTGAATTCACCCAAGTAATCTGGTTTTTCCTCGCTGTGAATGCGATTGCCGTAAGTAGACTCAATTACAACATAGTCCGCCTCTTTCACTGCAGACGGGTCTTTTAAAATCGGTTGGTCAATATTACCCACATCTCCCGAGAACACAATCTTTTTGAAAATACCCTCTTCCTCTATCCAGACCTCAATGCTGGCCGAGCCAAGCAAATGTCCGACGTCGTTAAACCTTACCCAGATTCCCGGACATAGTTCAATCTTCTGTCTATAATCAACTGGGGAAAGCAAAGCAATCGCATCAATTGCATCCTGCGTTGTATACATCGGTTCATAAAGCGGTGTACCGGAACGTCTTGCCTTTCGATTGCGCCACTCCGCTTCAAATTCCTGAATATGAGCACTATCACGAAGCATAATGTTGCAAAGGTCTGCTGTTGCAAATGTCGTAACAATATCCCCCTTAAATCCATGCTTGCACATCAAAGGAACAAGTCCCGAATGGTCGATATGCGCGTGTGTCAGCAAGATATAATCAATATCTGCATCGGATACCGGAAGTTCCTGATTCTCGAACAAATCTGCTCCCTGTTCCATTCCACAGTCAATCAAAATGTTTTTTCCGTTCGCCTCAAGCAAATGGCAACTTCCCGTCACTTCATGAGCCGCTCCGATAAATGTAAGTTTCACTATCGTCAACCCCTTTTTCTTTTATCATACCACTTTCCCCTCCCTAATGATACAGTTTTACAATAATTTTATATTTCAAAACGAACCATTTCCCGCTTTAGTCTCTGCATAATCTTCTTCTCCAATCGGGAAATGTAGGACTGGGAAATTCCTAAGAGGTCCGCAACCTCCTTCTGTGTCTTTTCCTCCCCATCCTGCGATGAAAGACCATATCGCATCTGCACAATCAGCTTCTCTCTGCTCGAGAGGCAATTGATAGCCCTCACCAGGAGCTTGTGCTCTACCTCTTCTTCCAAGTCCCTATAAATCGTATCTTCTTCCGTTCCAAGAATATCTGACAACAAAAGTTCATTTCCATCCCAATCCACATTCAAAGGCTCATCGATGGAAACCTCCAGCTTTGTCTTATTATTTCTTCTAAGATACATTAAAATTTCATTTTCAATACAGCGGGACGCGTAGGTTGCAAGCTTGATATTCTTGTTTGGATTAAACGTCTGAATCGACTTAATCAAACCAATGGTTCCGATGGAAATCAAATCCTCTACGCCGATTCCCGTGTTATCAAACTTCTTCGCAATGTATACAACAAGGCGCAAATTGTGCTCAATCAAGAGCTTTTTCGCCTCTTCCTCCCGCTCTGTTCCAAGTTCCGCTATCGCTGTATTTTCTTCTTCCACCCCTAACGGAGCCGGCAGAACATCTGCCCCTCCTATGTAATAGATTTCCTGACTTTCCGGAAACAGGAAAGTCCGAATAAACCGCCGTCCCACAGCCAGTTTCATAATCATCTTAACTCCTCCTAAAACAAATTCGGATTTAAAATCATTTCATACTCTCCTCCTTGGGAAATCGCTTCCTCACTAATTGCAATCAGAGGTTTTTCCACCCAGCACTCTGTGTCCTTCAAAATGCACATTCGTTCCAACTGAACAGCCGGTAGCACCCCTGTTTTCTTTCCAATGGACTGATAAGGAATGTATCTCACGTCCTTCAAATCTTCTTCCCCTAAAAGTTGTCTCGCAGTATGTCGGTCTAAAATGCTAACCGGCTTTCCACTTATCGGGTCGCGAAGACCATTTCCCGTATCAATCATTCCTTTTATCTGATATTTCTCACTTCCCAGATATAAATCCACCACATAGTGGCACTGGTTCCATCTCTGCATATAGGAAATGAACTTCCAAATTGCCACAACCAGATAGTATCCGATGATGGCGATGAGCAAAAAGAGACTTCCGACTCTTACGTACGGCCGGAAGACTTCCATAATCCCACCTAAAAGGAAACTCCCTATATACAACATGATGATTGCTTTTAGAAAAGACCGTATGGTTTTGATTTTTAGTCCTACTCGAATCATGCATGTGTTTACCAACACGTGGAACAGTATTAGTTTGACAATGGCGTATGGTATTGGCAAAACAACAACCAGACAAGTCAGTAGGGAACCGACTGCAGCCCCGATGCAAATGCGTCCGTGCGTGGCAGTGCACTGCAGCATTTTTCTCACAATCAGAAGCAATATGTAGTCCATCATGAAATTTACCAAAAACAATACATCCACATATAATTCATAATACATGCTCCACCACCTTCTCTTTCGCTACGAAATTGATTTGGTACTCAAGCACAATCTATTATAGGAATTGACGGGCAAAAAAAATGTCGAAGCGTGTGCGGTTTCCCGCAAACCCTTCGACAAAATTTGCATAAAAAAGACACGCCCTAAAATGACGTGTCTTTACGATTAACTATTATTTTTTCAAGAATGTAGGAATCTTAATTGATTGTTCCTTTACCTGACTTACAGGTGCTTTTGGCGACTGTAATGTAGGTGCTGTTCCTGCAGTAGCCTGTGCCGGTTTTGCATAAGCCGGATTAGCAAGTCCAAGATCTAATTCAGGCATTACCGGTGTCGGAACTACCGGTGCAACATACTTATCACCCTGAAGTGATGGAGCCTTGCCTTCTAATTGTTTTCTGATCTTTGAAGCTGTGCCTCCTACATTGTGTAATCCTGTAGCGATGACAGTGATTGTAGCTTCATCTGCTTTGGAATCATCATACATAGCACCAAAGATGATGTTTGTCTCCTCGCCAACAAGATCCTGAACATATTCTGCAGCATCGCTTGCATCAAACAATGTAATGTCACCGGAAATGTTGATGATAACATGTGATGCACCTGCAATGGTTGTCTCAAGAAGTGGGCTTGCCACAGCTTCTTTAACAGCTTGAAGTGCCTTGTCATCACCTTTACCATAACCGATACCGATATGAGCGATACCCTTGTCAGTCATAACTGTCTGAACGTCAGCGAAGTCAAGGTTAATGAGTGCAGATGTGTTAATCAGATCTGTGATACCCTGAATACCTTGCTGCAATACTTCATCAGCCTTCTTAAGCGCTTCCGGCATAGTTGTTCTTCTGTCTACAACCTCTAATAATTTGTCGTTCGGAATAACGATTAATGTATCAACATTTTCTTTTAATTTTTCGATACCTGATAACGCATTGTTCATACGTGTCTTTGCTTCAAAACGGAAAGGCTTTGTAACTACACCTACAGTAAGTGCACCCATTGATTTTGCAATACGTGCTACTACCGGTGCTGCACCTGTACCTGTTCCGCCACCCATACCACAGGTAACGAATACCATATCAGCACCTTCAAGTGCTGCTGCGATTTCTTCTTCGCTTTCTTCTGCAGCCTTTTCACCGATTTCAGGCTTTGCACCTGCTCCAAGACCTTTTGTAAGTTTTTCACCAATCTGCATTAATGTTGGTGCCTTTGATGATTGCAACGCCTGCTTATCTGTATTGATTGCGATAAACTCAACACCCGCAATATCTTCACTAATCATGCGGTCTACTGCGTTGTTACCGCCACCGCCTACACCTACAACGATGATTTTTGCTGCTGCTTCCATTTCATTTGTTTTGATTTCTAACAAGAGTTTCTCCTCCTTTGTTTCCCTTATTTATCTTATACGCCCCTAGACGTATCGCATTTTGCCATATACATATATAATAAAGACTTTTCAATAAATAATCAATAGTTTTTTTATGATTCTTCATCACTTTTTTCAAAACTGATGTTCTTACTGTCTTCCGTGTAATGCTCCATTTGAAGTGTGCCGTGTTTTCCTTCCAATTCCGTCAGAATCGGCGGTAGTTCCATAATCTTCTCAGCAAAATTAGATTTTCCTAATTTAACACATACCTGCTCGAAATAGAGGTTCATACTGTCGTCCTCCCACACCAGACGGTCAGGACTTAAGTTCGCCCCCTGAATCTCATCGGTAACCTTCACAATATAAGAAAACACCTTTTTATTCTCCACGTCCAGATATTCAAAGAGCTTTGCTTCTTTAACCGCGAGTCCCTCTATAAGCGGAAGCTGCGCATCATATTCACTCCCTGCCCTTAGCACCAAGCCCTCTGCATCAAAATACACATAATTATCATCAACCAAGATACCGCCTATCATTTGCTTTTCCTGCACCTTCACCTTGACTTTCCATGGCGCTGCAAGACTCACATCCACATCTTCCAAATATACCGGAAGTGTATAGTGACCGAATTTGAATTTCCATAATGTATACAGTGAATTGTTAGTCAGCGGATCTTCCTCTATCCACGCCACAATGTCGCTCTTTTGACTGTATTTGGCGCCCTTCACTTCGATTCCCTGCACCTGAGTAACAAGCAAGGCCGCCAGCGTTATATTTATAATGGTAAGAAGTAAAACGGTAACCGCATACAGATAGTATCCGAATTTACTTTTCTTTCTGCGGCGTTTTTTCTTCTTGCCTTTTGTATCCTCCTGCATTTTATTTCCTCCCCTGTTCCACCTACTGTTCAGAGCCCACCTCGAAAACGCAATGTGAACAATATTATTCTACCATATGGGAAATATTCAGTACAAGCCCTATTTCTGTTAATAGGAATAAAACTGAGGTTCCACCGTAACTGACAAACGGTAATGTAATTCCGGTATTCGGTATCGTATTCGTAACCACGGCAATATTCAGAATGACCTGAATCATCATATGTGCCATTGCTCCCGTTGCAATCAAGGAGCCAAACAGGTCCTTTGCATTGACCGCAACAACAAAAAAGCGCCATATCAGAATCAGAAACAGGATTATTAAAAATCCCGCGCCCACAAGTCCCCACTCCTCGCAGACAATGGAAAATATCATGTCGTTCTGTGCCTCGGGAACAAAGCCAAGCTTCTGAATACTCTCACCGCTTCCTCTGCCGAACAATCCCCCTGAACCGATGGCATAGAGTCCCTGCAACGTCTGATACCCTTTTTCATAGTTTTCGGGATTTCTCCAGATTGCAAGGCGCTCCAAGCGATAACTCGCCGTGGCAAGGAAAACAGCCAAAAAGGCTATCCCGCTCACACCTATCCAGATAAACTGTGCATACATCGGACTGGCGACAAACACAAGCACAACACCGATTCCAAGAATGATAATGGCCGTACTTAAGTTACTTGCACCCACGAGACCTACAATCGGAAGAATCAGAAACATAATAAACAGAAGTGTCTTCATTTTCTTCATCTTTTTTCCCTGCCTTACAATCATACTCGCTAAAAACAAAATGACTGCAAGCTTGGCAAATTCGGACGGTTGAAATGACAAAGGTCCAAAAGACAACCATCTTTTGGACCCATTATACTCATCACCAATAAACAGAACTGCCAAAGATAACCCCAGAGACAGCACATATGCCGCCACGGCGAATTTTCTCCATATGTGATAATCGATATTGGCCATCACATACATTCCGCCAATTCCAAGCACTGTGGCAAATAATTGTTTTTTTAAATAGTATGCTTTATCTTGAAATTTAATCTGACCATTGTAAGAACTTGTATTATAAAGAAGATACAAACCCACAACAATCAAAACCATAACGACAAGTAAAAGACCATAGTCAAAGGTCTTTTCTTTTTTTGGTTTTACCAACTGTTTCACCTCTTACAAAGCATTTAC
>JAZQRQ010000035.1:0-13998 GCA_045629665.1 Faecalimonas sp. | reverse complement strand
ACATGTGTTGCAAATCCCTTTACAGTCTTCGCTACATAGAATTTTCATCGGCCATCCTATCAACATCTCATTATAGAGCAACTTGTCTACGTCAAGATTATATCCGTCAATATAATTTTTTTCATCCAATTCATCTGTCTGTTCATCATCGTCCAAATCGATATTTTTCGTGAATTTTAAATCAAATTCTACTGCAACCGGTTCAAGACATCGATCACAAGGAATCTCCAACATCAGTTTACATTCACCTTCTATTGAAAGTTCCCTTTGCTTCACATGTTTTACAACAATGTGCGCCGGTCCTTTTTCAATAATCGGCATGCTTCCAAGTGAAGATTGAAACTCTGTCATCTCTACAGAAACGACCTCATCAATCGACTTATGATGCTCTGACAGAACGTCTGATAGGTTAATAAACATATAGTTCTCCTTATCACACCTCAATTATTATACCATTAAAAAATGATTTGTCAACAAAATATTTAGAAAAATTATCCTAAACCAGCGCAACAGTCTCGCGAGCAATTGCAAGCTCTTCGTTTGTCGGTACAACAAACACTTTTACTTTTGAATCTGGTGTTGAAATTTCGATTTCTTCACCACGAATTGCATTTGCTTCTTTATTAAGTGCGATACCTAAGAATCCCAGATATTCACACACTCTTTCTCTTACAAGACAAACATTTTCACCAATACCTGCTGTAAAGGCAATTGCATCAACTCCATTCATTGCCGCAGCATAGCTTCCAACGTATTTTGCAACGCGATAAGCAAACACATCAATAGCAATCTTTGCACGTTTGTTTCCTGATTCAGCACCTGCTGTCAAATCACGGAAGTCACTTGAAATACCTGAAACACCATGAACACCTGATTTCTTATTTAACATGTTCATAAGTGCTGTGATATCCATGTCCTCTTTCTTTGCAAGGAATTCTAAAATAGCCGGATCAATATCTCCTGAACGTGTTCCCATTACAAGACCTTCCAATGGAGTAAGTCCCATAGATGTATCAACAGATTTACCATTCTTTACAGCACAGATACTTGCACCGTTTCCAAGATGACAAACAATTGTTTTTACCTCTTCGTAAGGCTTGTTCATAATATCAGCTATTCTTTTTGAAACAAAGCTGTGGCTTGTTCCATGGAAACCATAACGTCTTACTTTATATTTTTCATAATATTCATATGGAAGGCCATACATATACGCTTCTTCCGGCATTGTCTGATGGAAGGCTGTATCAAATACTGCAACCATTGGTGTACCAGGCATCAGTTTCTGACAAGCTGCAATACCAATTAAGTTGGCAGGATTATGAAGCGGTGCAAGGTCATTACATTCTTCAATTGCTTTAAACACTTCATCTGTGATTACAGTGGATGAAGCAAACTTTTCTCCACCATGCACAACTCTGTGTCCAACTGCACCGATTTCATCAAGGCTCTTAACAACACCTCTCTCAGCGTCTGTAAGTGCGTCGATAACAAACTGAATTGCTTCTGTATGTGTTGGCATTGATTTGTTTTCTGTTGTTTTCTCTCCGCCTGCCGGTTGATATGTGAGACTTCCGTCAATACCAATTCTTTCGCAGAGACCTTTTGCAAGTACTGCTTCTGTATCTGAGTTAATAAGTTGGAATTTTAATGATGAACTTCCACAGTTAATTACTAAAACATTCATTCTAAACATCCTCCTAATTAGTTGTTTTCTTCAGCTTGAGCCTGAACAGCTGTGATTGCTACAACACCTTCGATGTCAGCAGCGCTACATCCACGAGATAAGTCGTTAACAGGTTTTGCGATACCCTGTGTAAGTGGACCGTAAGCTTCTGCTTTTGCAAGTCTCTGAACTAATTTGTATCCGATGTTACCTGCGTCAAGGTCAGGGAATACAAGAACGTTAGCTTGTCCTGCTACCTTGCTGTTCGGAGCTTTTGATTTACCAATCTCAGGAACGATAGCCGCATCAAGTTGCATTTCTCCGTCTAAAGCAAGTTCCGGAGCCAATTCTTTTGCAATACGAGTTGCTTCTACAACTTTATCTACATCAGCGTGTTTTGCACTTCCCATTGTTGAGTGTGAAAGCATTGCAACCTTTGGTTCTACACCCACTAATGCTTTGAAAGATTCTGCAGAGGAAATTGCGATGTTTGCCAACTTCTCTGAATCCGGATTCTGTTCCAAACCAGAGTCGGCGAAAATAAATGTTCCGTCTGCACCCATATCACAATCCGGCACTACCATTACGAAGAATGCCGATACTAATTTTGTGCCAGGTTTTGTTTTAAGAATCTGTAAGCATGGACGAAGTGTGTCTGCTGTTGAATGACAAGCACCCGATACCATACCGTCAGCATCTCCCATTTTAACCATCATTACACCGTAGTATAAATAATTCTTAAGAAGTAACTCTCTTGCCTGTTCTTCTGTCATGCCCTTCTTTGAACGAAGTTCTACTAATTTTGCAATGTAGCTTTCCGTCTTCTCATAAGTTGCAGGGTCAACAATTGTTGCACCTGAAATATCGAATCCGGCACCGTTCTTCTCGATTTCTTCCTTGCTACCAACAAGAATCAACTTCGCTGTTCCCTCTCTGAGCACTGCCTCGGCAGCTTCATAAGTTCTTTTGTCTTCTGTTTCCGGAAGAACGATTGTCTTTACATTTTGTTTTGCTTTTTCTTTAATAACATCAATAAATCCCATGACTTAATGACTCCTTTCGTATTTAATCTCATATATTTTCTATTATATCCCATTCGTATTTTGTATACAAGACAATTTTTGTTCATATTTTAGAACAATCTAAATCCCAAATATCTTTGTTGCAATCGTAAAATACAATAAAATAGTTCCTGTATCAACTAAAGTTGTGATAAGCGGTGCTGCCATAAGAGCAGGATCCAATCCGCATTTCTTTGCTGCAAGTGGCAATGTGCAACCGATTGTCTTTGCCAAAATAACAGTACATACCAATGTAACACCTAACGTGATAGCTAAAGTCGGATCGTGATACATTATAACAATTCGAATGCCATTCACAATGGCTAACATAGCACCGACACAAAGCGCTACACCAAGTTCTTTGAAAATGATTTTAAGAACATCTCGAAGTTCAATCTCATCTGTCGCAAGACCACGAATAATCAGGGTTGAACTCTGCGAACCGCAATTACCTCCGGTTCCGGTGAGCATCGGTACAAATGTATTTAAAATCGGCATTGCGAGAAGTGCTGCTTCAAAATGACCGAGTACCAATCCACTCAATGTTGCAGACAACATAAGAAACAACAGCCAAGGAAAACGGCTTTTCGCATGTTGCCACACGCTCGTTGCAAAATAGGTCTCCTCACTTGGCGCAACGATACCTGCCATCATATTGATATCTTCGGTTGTCTCCTCTTCAATGACTTCCATGGCGTCATCTACCGTAACGATACCAACCATGCGCATCTCGTTATCTACAACAGGAATCGCAATCAAACCATACCTGTTAATCATGCTTGCCACTTCTTCCTGATCATCGTGTGTATGCACATAAAGAAGATTGGTTTCCATGATATCCTCTACCGTACGACTATCACCGCTTATCAGTAATTCTTTGAGTGAAACAACTCCAATGAGCTTACGTTTTTCCAAAACATAACAGGTATAAATCGTCTCTCTGTTAATGCCGACCTGACGTATCTTTAAAATTGCATCTTCAACAGTCATGTCTTTCGAAAAGGCAATATACTCCACATTCATGATGCTTCCGGCACTATCTTCCGGATATTTGAGGAGTGCGTTCACTTGCTTTCTTGTCTCCTCATCTGTATTCATCAGAAGATGGTCTACAACATTCGCCGGCATTTCCTCCAAAAGGTCAGCGAAATCATCCAAGTACATTTCATCCACGACCTCTTTGATCTCAGAATCGGTCAGTGCATTCAAAAGCACCTCTCGAACATCATTGTTCATCTCAGTAAATACTTCTGCCGCCTCATCTTTATCTAACATACGAAAAACAAGAATAATCTGTTTGTCATCAAGTTCTTCTAACAGTTCAGCAATATCGACGGGGTGTGTATTTTCCAATACTTCTCGTAAGTTTTTGAATTGTCTGTCTTCTAACATTTCCAGGATTTCTTCTCTGTTCATATGATTTCCCCCTTTCGATTTATTCTCATTATAATGTACCTCTTTTTTATGTATCTTGTCAAATAATTTCATCTTATTGTATAATGTTAATATTAAGATATAAAAGGAGTCACTCATGAGAGTTGTCGGTTTGATCACAGAATACAATCCATTTCACAATGGACATAAATATCATATAGAAAAAGCCAAAGAAGTTGCCAATGCAGATTACGTTGTTGTTGTAATGAGCGGAAACTTTGTTCAGAGAGGTGCACCGGCTATTATGCCAAAACATCTGCGTACAGAAATGGCTTTGAAATCCGGCGCAGATTTAGTGATAGAATTACCTGTGTGCTATGCCACCGGTACTGCGGAACAATTTGCATATGGTGCTGTATCTCTGCTAGATAAATTAGGATTTGTGGATGCGATATGTTTTGGAAGCGAATGTGGGGATATAGAGCCTTTAAAAAATTTAGCAAAAATATTATGTGATGAACCTGCAGAATACAAAGAAAATTTACAGTTCAATCTGCGCTCAGGTATGTCTTTTCCTCTCGCGCGCCAAAAAGCAATTCAAGCTGTATGTGATAGTAGTCATTTGGCTGAGTTATTGGAACAACCAAATAACATTCTTGGAATTGAATATCTGAAGGCTTTGCATCGATTGAACAGCAACATTGAGCCAATGACTATCCAACGTGAAGCGTCTCATTATCACGACACAGAGTTGCAGGACCAATTCAGTTCTGCAAGCGCTCTTCGCAATACAATTACAGATGGAGATTTTACTCAGTTATACAGACAGATTCCTTCCGAATGCATGCCTTTTTTAGAAGATAGTTACAAAGTGCGATATCCTGTGTATGCCAATGATTTTTCATTGCTGTTAAAATATAAGTTGCTGAACGAAACATCGACTTCTTTGCTTGATTACGCAGATGTTTCAGAAGAATTAGCGAATCGAATTTATAATCGTTTGAATGACTATGTTTCTTTTGATCAGTTTTGTGAATTATTGAAGACAAAAGAAATCACATATACAAGAATCAGCCGAGCGTTGATTCATATATTGCTCGGTGTGAAGAAAAGTGATTATGCGGAAATTGAGTATGCGCGTGTATTAGGATTTCGAAGTTCGTCAAGTGTTTTGTTATCTGATTTGAAGAAGTCATCTTCTATTCCTTTGATTTCAAAATTAGGCAAAGATGAAACCCTGTCTGATTTAGCAAGAGACATGCTTAAAATAGATGTGTTTGCATCAAATATATATGAATCTGTTGTAACAAATAAGTTCAAAACACCTTTCATCAATGAATTACAACACGCTATTATCAAGATTTAATAAGTTGTGGGTATAGACAATTGTTTCCAAATGTTCTATACCCACATTTTTTAATTCTTAAAACTATGTATCGGTGCCGGAATTCTTCCCTTGCGATTCACAAATGAACTACAGTCAAACTCATTCACCGGAATAATCGGTGCATATCCAAGAAGTCCACCAAACTCAGCGACCTCGCCGACATCTTTTCCAATAACCGGAATTAATCTCACGGCCGTTGTCTTCTGGTTCACCATACCGATTGCCATCTCATCAGCTATAATTCCTGAGATGGTAGACGCCTTCGTCTTGCCAGGAATTGCAATCATATCAAGGCCAACAGAGCATACGCAGGTCATGGCCTCTAATTTCTCTAACGTCAATGCACCCACTGATACAGCATCAATCATTCCCTGGTCTTCGCTAACAGGAATAAATGCACCGCTCAAGCCACCGACATAAGAAGATGCCATAACACCGCCCTTTTTCACCTGGTCGTTAAGCATCGCAAGTGCAGCAGTCGTTCCCGGAGCACCGACTCTCTCCAAACCGATTTCTTCTAATATTTCAGCAATACTGTCACCTACTGCCGGTGTTGGTGCAAGTGATAAGTCAATAATACCAAATGGAATACCGAGGCGTTTGGACGCCTCTCCTGCAACAAGCTGACCAACACGTGTAATCTTAAATGCAGTCTTTTTAATTGTCTCACAGAGTTCCTCAAAACCTTTTCCGCGTACCTGCTCAATGGCACGTTTTACAACACCCGGGCCGCTGACACCGACATTAATCACCGCATCAGCCTCAGTAACACCTAAGAAAGCACCAGCCATAAACGGATTGTCATCAGGAGCATTACAGAAAATTACTAATTTGGCACAACCTAATGAATCGCGGTCTTTGGTTGCCTCTGCAGCCTCTTTTACAATCTCACCGCAGAGTTTTACTGCATCCATATTGATACCTGTCTTTGTAGAACCAACGTTAACCGAACTACATACTCGCTCTGTTACTGCAAGTGCCTCCGGAATGGAACGAATCAAGTTCTCTTCTGCCGGCGTCATACCCTTAGATACAAGAGCAGAATATCCGCCGATAAAATTGACTCCCACGGTATGTGCCGCTCTATCCAATGTTTTTGCAATCGTCACAAAATCTGAACTGCTTTTACATGCAGCCGCACCGATTAAAGAAATTGGTGTAATAGAGATACGTTTATTGACTATCGGAATGCCGAACTCTCTCTCAATTGCCTGTCCGGTTGAAACCAAATCCTTAGCAATTGTTGTAATTTTGTTATAGATTTTTTCATTTAATTTATCCAAGTCAGAATCAATACAATCCATGAGGCTGATGCCGAGCGTAATCGTACGAACGTCAAGATTCTCCTGTGAAATCATCTGATTGGTTTCTGTAACTTCATAAATATTAATCATGATTATCTCCCGTCTTGCTCTTAAAGTCTGTGCATTTTTTCAAAGATTTCTGCTCTCTGACAACGAATCGTAACACCGATTTCCTCGCCGATAACTTCTAATTCTTCTGCGACTGTTCCAAATTCTTTCTCAGTCTTACTAGCATCCGTAACCATCATCATGTTAAAATATCCCTGAACGATAGTCTGTGAAATATCAAGAATGTTAATATTGCTCTCTGCCAAATATGTACATACCTTGGCAATAATTCCTACGGTGTCTTTTCCTACAACTGTGATAATACATTTTTTCATACGTTACCTCCTGTTAGATATATAATATTTTTGACATCTTATCTCTATCTGCAACCATAAGCGGAATTTGATTTCCATCATATGGAGTGTTACTCATTGTTACTTCCAATTTTACCGTCTCATACGCAAGCTCCGGATAATTATTTTCTCGGCTCAAATGTCCGAGAACCACATGTTTCATCTTGTCATGTAATATATTACATAAAAGCCGCCCTGACAACTCGTTGGAAAGATGCCCATGGTCACCAAGTACACGTCGCTTTAGCGGGTATGGATAAGGACCAACCTCTAACATATGTATGTCGTGGTTCGCCTCCAAAACAACCGCATCCAAGCCTTTCAGATTCTCTACAATATAATCATCATAGATACCGAGGTCTGTCGCAACCGCAACTGACTTATCTTCTTGTTCAATTCGAAAACCGGTCGGTTCATTTGCATCATGAGAAATTGCGAATGGTTTGACGGTTAGATCTCCAACATCAAATGTTTCATTACTGGAAATCTCACGGAACAATCCTTCCGGCATTTTTCCAATTGTTTTGCAGGCGCATATCCCCGCAATTGTTCCTTTTGTTGCATAGATTGGCACTTCGTATTTCCTGCAAAATACTCCTAATCCTTGTATATGGTCGGAATGCTCATGCGTAATCAGAATTCCATCCAGGTCTTCTCCGCTGACCTGCAACTCGGCCAGACTTTCTTCTATTCTTTTTTTGCTGATTCCGGTGTCCACCAGCAAGTGTGTCGAATCACTTCCAACATAGATACAGTTTCCGCTGCTACCACTTGCTATGCTGCATAGTCTCATATAGTTCTCCTATTTCATTGATTTATCAATCTGATAACAAGTATCTTCAAAATCTCCGCTGTTGTCAATCACAATCTGACATTCTTTTCGGAAAACTTCTTCCGAAAGTTGAGATGCCATAATTGCGTTAATCTTCTCATCGCTGTATTCGCGGCTCTCTTTCAGGCGAAGGCGCCTTGTATCTTCATCCGTATAAATATACCACAATTCATCGCAGATTTGGCTGTAACCATCTTCCAGCAACAAAGCTGCCTCCAACACAAAATAGTCAGTCCCTTTTTCCTGCTCTGACTGAATTATCTGTACGATGGTTTCTTTCACTGCCGGATGCATAATCCCATTCAGTACTAGTAACTGTTCATTGTCATTGAAAACAATCTGTCCCAATTTCTTGCGATTGATTGTTCCATCATCATTTAAAATATCTTTACCAAAATGCTTAACAATCTGCGCATAGCACTTCTGTTCCGGCTCCTGAAGTTCCCACGCCACATGGTCAGCCTGACAAACAACAGCATTGTATGCTTCTTCCATATAAGAAAGCACTCGGCTCTTGCCCGAGCCGACGCCTCCTGTGATTCCTATAATCTTCATTTATTTTGCCTCGTACCAGTTCTCGCCTGTATGCATATCTACATCCAATGGAACGCTAAGCTGTGCTGCATGTTCCATTTCAAACGCAAGAATCTCTTTTACCTGTTCTACTTCCGACTCGTGTGCTTCGATCAAAAGTTCATCGTGTACTTGAAGCACCAGTCTCGACTTCATATTTGCCTCTGCAAGACGTTTTTGCACATTAATCATGGCGATCTTCATAATATCTGCCGCAGTGCCTTGAATCGGCGAATTCATGGCTACACGCTCACCAAATGAACGTTGCATAAAGTTTCCTGAAGAAAGCTCCGGAATCGGTCTTCTACGACCAAAGAGCGTCGTGACATAGCCTTTCTCTTTTCCTGATTCCACAGCATCATCTAAGAATTTCTTAATTCCCGGATAGGTATTAAAATAATTCTCAATATACTGCGCCGCTTCCTTCTTCGTGATACTGAGGTCTTGGCTTAGTCCAAAGGAACTGATTCCGTACACAATTCCAAAGTTAACTGCCTTAGCATTTCTTCTCTGCAAATCCGTCACTTCATCAAATGGTATATGGAACACCTGAGAAGCTGTCATTCTGTGGATATCTCTCGCCTCTTTGTAAGCTGTGATAAGTTGCTCGTCTCCCGAACAGTGTGCCAGGATACGAAGTTCAATCTGTGAATAATCTGCATCTACAAACACATAGCCTTCCTCCGGCACAAAGACCTTTCGAATCAGTCTTCCAAGTTCCATACGAACCGGAATATTCTGAAGGTTCGGCTCTGTGCTGCTGATACGTCCCGTTGCCGTTATCGTCTGATTAAATTTGCCGTGAATTCTTCCATCCATCTGAATGTAATTTGCAAGGCCATCGGCATAGGTGGATTTTAGTTTCGTAAGTTGTCTGTACTCTAAAATCTGTGATACAATCGGATAATCCGGCGCCAGTTTCTCAAGTACATCTGCCGATGTGGAAAAGCCTGTTTTCGTCTTTTTGCCATGTGGAAGTTCCATTTTCTCAAACAAAATGACGCCCAGCTGCTTCGGCGAATTGATATTAAACTCCTCACCTGCAAGTTCATAGATTTCCTTTTCTAATTCCACAATACGAGTGCCGAGTTGCTCCCCATACACCTTAAGTGCAGGCGCCTCAACCTTTACACCGTTTTTCTCCATCTGATAAAGTGTAAACACAAGCGGCATCTCAATATTGAAGAACAAATCATCCATCTTTGCTTCTTTTAACTTTTCTAAGAGTAAACGCTGAGACGCAAATGCCGCATACGCCTCATACAAAGCCAGTTGGACGTTTTCTTTCTTATCATCAATCAAGAGATCAAGTTGCTCCCTCGCAACATCAGAGAACTCATAGTCATTCTTCAGCGGATTCAAGAGATACGCTGCAATAATTGCATCAAAACATGCCTCTTGTTTCACATCCTCAATATATTTAAGTGCATCCTTCACATGGAACATGGACAAAGTTCGCACATATTTCGAAAGTTCTGTAATTTCTCGCAATAAATAACTTTCTGTAATCCCATGGTCCGTCGTAATTACATAGATATCTTCTGTTCCAAACGCAATACCAATACCTGTCAGTCCTGCGTCAATCGCAAATAGCGGAAGCACATTTTGAATATCTTTATAATATGAAATTCCAACCACTTGCTGTTTTCTTGCTTGTGCAAAAATCGCCTCTGCCTCTTTTTTATTAGAAATGATTTTAAAGTAGTCTTCAATCTTATTTGCAGGTCCTGACACCTCAAAACGCGACAACAGATTCTTAAACTGTAAACGTTGGAAATACACATACGCTTCCTCTGTATAAAGATTACCCAGTCGTGCTTCTTCCATATTATAGCTGATATCTGCATTCACATTGATGGTAGCTAGCACCTTGCTCATCTGCGCCAAATCATAATGCTCTTCTAATGCTTTGGCTGCACGCGGTGGTTTTAACTCGCTCACATGCTCGTATGCATTTTCAATCGAACCATATTCCACAATAATCTTTGTTGCCGTCTTCTCACCAACACTCGGTACACCCGGTATGTTATCTGACGAATCACCCATCAGCGCTTTAAGGTCAATGAATTCCTTTGGTGTTACCTCGTAACGAGCCTTTACATCTGCAGCATAATAATCCTCAACCTCTGTCTTACCCTGCTTCGTCTTTGGAATACGAATCTTAATCTTATCGGTTGCAAGCTGTAACAGGTCGCGGTCACCGGAGATAATCGCAACATCCATGCCCTGATTCTCACAGCGCTTTGAAATGGTTCCGAGCAAATCATCAGCCTCTAATCCTGCCTGTTCCACAATCTTCACACCCATTGCCTGTAAAACCTCTTTGATAACAGGAACCTGCTGACGAAGTTCGTCCAACATTGGCTTTCTGGTACCCTTATATTCCGGATACATCTCATGGCGGAATGTCGGTGCATGCACGTCAAACGCAACCGTCAAATATTCTGGTTTCTCTTCCTCTAAAATCTTAAACATAATATTTAAAAATCCATAGATGGCATTCGTGTGAAGCCCCTCAGAATTCGTTAAATCCGGCACGCCATAAAAGGCACGATTCAAAATACTGTGTCCGTCAATCAAAAGAATTTTACTGCTCATTGCTCATTCCTCTGCACTTTCTAATCATTGATAACATGTATGATTCGCATATATGTTTGATTATATCACAAAAAGAAGCTAAGAACAAACATTCTTAGCTTCAAATTATGTTTTATCTATTCAAAATGTTATATATCGCATGAAGGTCTGCAATCTCATAATCAATCTTATAATCTCCTCTACAGATTGCATTAGAAGGATTGTACCAGCATGTGAGAATTCCTGCATTATTGCCACCGCGAATATCGCTTGTCAGAGAATCACCCACAATCACAACTTCATTCTTGTTAATTGGTCCAATATCTGCAAATACCTTGTCAAAGAACTCTAGATTCGGTTTCTCTACACCTAAGTCCTCCGAAAGAAACACACCGTCAAAAAGTTCTCCGAGTCCCGAAAGTCGAAGTTTCTTCGTCTGCGCTACAACTGTTCCATTCGAAACCGCATATTGCTTTACTTTTCCCTTCAAAGACTTCACAATGTTATAACCATCGTCGCAAAATACAATCGTATCACCCAAACTAAGCTGATATGCCTTGTTGAATTCCGGTGCGATACTTGTATCAATTCCCTCAGCCGCAAAGAAATCTTCAAATCTTCCAACGAGCACCTTTGACTTTGTAACTTCTCCTCGTTCTAGGCGTTCCCAATAAGAACGATTGATTTTTGAATATCTTTGAATCATTTCATCCGTGCATTCACCAAGTTCAAAGCGTTCAAACAAAGTTTTAATCGCTTGCTTTTCTGCTGCATGAAAGTCAAGCAATGTTGCGTCAATATCCCATAAAATTGTTTTAATCATCTTGTTTCCCCCTTGGTGATTCATTTTCGTGTTGTTTTGCTCTGGTATATACATTTTGCGGTGTATGTTACGTTTTAGTCTTTCCACACCGTATAATATTATAACATATTTTAAAATTTACGTCTCATATTAAACGAATCAAGTTTTTCACCGTAATTTTTAGTTAAAATCAAAAATATTCATACAAAATTACGGTGTGTATTCTTATTTCATTATTTTAAACCGTAATCTCAAAAAATTCCATCGATTTCGTACGATGTAAATATAAAAAACAAGCACTTACACCGTAAAAGTTTCAAAACGGAGGATGGTGGGGCGCAAAACGTCCAGTGGACGTTTGTCCTGCGCCGACCGTAGCGGAGCGAAGACCTTGGACCTTGGGTACAAGGGACTCGCCGCTACAAAAAAAGATACCTCAGACATTTGTCTGAGATATCTTTTTCATGCGGATGGTGGGACTTGAACCCACACGAGGTCACCCCCGCAAGATTTTGAGTCTTGTGCGTCTGCCATTCCGCCACATCCGCTCGCGCTTGTCACTACTGTGTCAAGCGACTTGATTATAATAACCTATAATCAGGTTGATGTCAACTGTTTTTTAAAGTTTTTCTTTGAATTCATCAAAGCAGTCAAAGGTTGCAAAATAGTCCTTCGGAGTCTCTGCACGACGAATGAGTTTTGCTGTTCCGTCTTCACAAAGCAACACTTCTGCCGACTTCAATTTACCATTATAATTGTACCCCATCGCGAAGCCATGAGCACCTGTATCGTGAATTACAAGCACATCACCTGTGTCAATCTTCGGAAGCATTCTGTCGATTGCAAACTTATCGTTATTCTCGCAAAGCGAACCTGTAATGTCATACTTGTAGTCGCAAGGCTCATTCTCTTTACCCATAACTGTAATATGATGATATGCCCCATACATTGCAGGGCGCATCAAGTTGACAGCGCACGCATCACAGCCAATATACTCTTTATGAGTATGCTTTTCATGCACAGCCTTTGTCACAAGACAACCGTAAGGTCCCATCATGTACCGGCCAAGCTCGGTGTAGATTGCAACATCGCCCATACCTGCTGGCACTAGAACTTCTTCATAAGCCTTTCTGACACCCTCGCCAATCACCTTAATATCATTCGGCTCTTGGTCCGGACGATAAGGAATACCGATTCCACCTGAAAGATTGATAAATGCAACATGCGCACCTGTTTCATTCTGCAATTTCACAGCCAATTCAAACAACATCTTTGCAAGAATCGGATAATAATCATTCGTAACGGTATTGCTTGCAAGAAACGCATGGATACCGAAATTCTTTGCACCTTTTGCCTTTAATACTTTAAAAGCTTCAAAAAGCTGCTCGGTTGTCATACCATACTTCGCATCACCAGGGTTGTCCATAATATCATTACTGATTTGGAACAGTCCGCCCGGATTATAGCGACAACTGATGGTTTCCGGAATGTGACCGATTGCCTTCTCTAAGAAATCAATATGTGTAAAATCATCTAAATTGATGATTGCTCCCAATTTATCTGCGTATACAAACTCCTCGGCAGGTGTTGCATTGGAAGAAAACATAATATCTTCTCCAACTGCTCCGATTGCCTCTGAAAGCATTAACTCTGTATATGATGAGCAGTCACAGCCACAACCGTATTCCCTTAAAATGTTAATCAAAAATGGGTTTGGCGTAGCCTTCACTGCAAAATATTCTTTAAATCCTTTATTCCATGAAAATGCATCTTTTAAAGCTTTTGCATTTTCTCTGATTCCCTTTTCATCGTACAAATGAAATGGTGTCGGAAATTCTTTGATAATTTCGTCTAGTTGTTCTTTTGTAACAAATGGTAACTTATTCATACCAATTTCTCCTTGTTTTGAAAAGAAGCAAGTCTTTCGACCTGCTTCTTAATTGTTGTGTTGTGTGTCTGTATAAGTTTTGAATACTTTAATTATTTTCTTAATCCTAATCTTTCGATTAATGCACGGTATCTCT
>JAZQRQ010000034.1:0-2020 GCA_045629665.1 Faecalimonas sp. | reverse complement strand
AGTGCCGTTCGCAATGCTGTACTTAAAAAGGATGATGAAATCCGCAATCTGAAAGACCGTCTTTCGTGGAGAGACAAAATGCTGAGGATATTTACAAAAATCCTAATGCAAAGTAATGGCACTTTCAGAAAGGCTGTCGATTCTTCATCAGTTTTGCCAAGGACACTTATCGCAGCATCTTCAGCAGAGAGGAAGCAAAGACCATCAAAAGTGTGATGGAAGCCTTTGGCAAAGACAAGGAGGATTACAGAGTTATCGGAACTTTCCTTGTATTCACGGCAGATATGAAAGAGGACTTATCCAATAGTGAGTACCGCAAGGCTGTTCGCGAAGTGGATGATATTGCCATCGGTAGATATGAACAGGCTCAGAAGCGTGGGAACTCATTGAAGTTGTAGTCAAGTGTACTTGGATGACACAATTCATTGAAAAAGTTGCAACGGTAAGCGGTTTTTGTTGACCTTTGCAACAAATAAACCGAATATGAGTTTGATGATTAGATAAAGGAGCAAGATTAGAAAGCCCAAAATCAATAACAAAACCCGTCAGCATCCTATAGGTCTGCTGGCGGGTTACTTTTTATAATTGCGGGTCACAGCCCATGATACTTAGTCACGGCAAATGTTCCATCTAATATCTTACAATATGTGATTTATTATTTCCTCAAAGCTTTTTGCAACAACATCTTCTTTAGGTATTTCCGAAAAAGCAATTGCCGGCAACTCTTTCAAATAAGTGTCTTTCAGATTAGACCACAAATTAGAGAAGTCTGATAATAATGGAGATTGTCCTATTTCCATCGTATTCCAACCTTCTGGTTTATCAAATGTTTCCCTGTCATGAGCCAACAAGGTGTTGAAATCCGTCTTGAATTGTTCTGATTTCAGATACTCGACACACTCTGAATCTTGCAACAAATAATGCAAGTCGTAGAAGTGTCGTATCTTGGCTGCCACATCGTATATATAATTATCTGACAATGAAAAACGAATAAGAGATACCAGTTTTTCTGTCAATGTCTGTCTTTTATCCAATACATTCAATGTGAAGGACTGTAGGCCATATTCTCCAACCAATGCATCATTACCTGTCTGACGGAAAAACTGTGCGATAAAACAATCTATACTTTTTGAGACGTATGGATAGGGATTAGCAAATGAATTTATCTCCACCAATAACTGTCCGATGTTGACTGTTTCTTTAATCGCTTTGCCAAGGACATTTGGATACGAATACATTGCTTTATAATAACGTGAGCCTTTGCTTGTAACTCCAGGTACTACAACCTCCTCCAATCCCGATGTCATTTCTTTAGCTATCTTTTTAATCAGCATCTTCAATTGGTTGCCCGTTAAAGTATCTGCATCAGATATGGCAATGTCAATATCCTCCGAAAAACGATTTCCTATTTTATGTGCCTTGGATAATGATGTTCCACCCTTAAAAATAGCCTTTTCGGCATTGGAGTTCTGCACCATAAGTTTAAGGGATCGAGTTATCCAATAGTCTTTCTCAATATAGACAGGGCGTATATCCAAATTTTCAGATGCAGCAAGAACAGCATCAGTAAACAGTTTCTTATTTTCGTGAAGGTTCATGTATTTTCCAATTTTGTTTAGTTGGTAAAACAGATTCTGATATTGGTAATTTGTATTCAGTCAACCCGTTAAGAGTTTTGCGTATAGACTCTAAAAGACTATCATTGCAACCTATATCCTCCAGTATTGCACCACACAATGCACGAACATAATTCGTATATTTGATGGCGCATTTAACAAGCATTTCCCTTTGCTCGTCATTTAAGTCTCTAACAATCTCTTTAAGTCTTAGACAAGCATCATTAGGAGTGGTTGCAGGGATTTCACGAATAAATCTTATAGCATCCAATATTCGTAAGATTTCAATATTCTTTTTGGTTATCGGATTCTGTTGTAGGATAAAAGATATTGTATATTTCTCACGTTTGACTGAACGGCGACTTTTGTTTGTGCCGATTTGAATATAAGATGATATTTGTGTG
>JAZQRQ010000033.1:0-3374 GCA_045629665.1 Faecalimonas sp. | reverse complement strand
GGATTCTCAAATAGACAGATTATAGCGGAGGTAGATGCAATATGTCGATAGAAAACAACAACGAATTCAGACCGAAAATTGTAGCGTTCTGCTGTAACTGGTGTAGTTATGCGGGCGCTGACCTTGCAGGAAGCAGCCGTTTGGCTTACCCTGCAGATGTTAAAATCATCCGTGTACCATGTTCATGCCGTGTTAACCCAATGTTCATCTTAAGTGCATTTGAAAAAGGTGCTGACGGTGTTATCATGTGTGGATGTCACCCTGGAGACTGCCACTACACAAGTGGTAACTTCTTCGCAAGAAGACGTATGACACTTCTGTTCTCTATGCTTGATTACATCGGTGTAGAAAATGGACGTACACGTGTTGAATGGGTATCAGCAGCTGAAGGTGTGAAATTCTCTCAGACTATGAATGAGTTTGTAGAAAAGATTCACTCACTTGGTAAAAACGTAAGATTGGGGGATTTGAGATGCAAGAATTAGTGAATCGTGCAAAAGAGCTTCTTGAAAGTGGCGAAGTAGCACGCGTTCTTGGCTGGAAAAAAGGCGATCTTCCATACAATCCGGAACCGGCTTACTTTAACACAGTAGAAGAATTAAAGGATTTCGTTTATAACGGATTCTGTGGCGCTAACCTTAGCAAGTACATGATTGAAGCTTCTAAGTTAGAAGGCAAGACAATGGTTTGTCTTAAGCCATGTGACACATACAGCTTTAACCAATTGATTAAAGAACACCGTGTAGATAGAGATAAAGCTTATATCGTAGGTGTTGGATGTAAAGGTAAATTGGATATTGAAAAAGCAAAAAGATTAGGAATCAAGGGTATCGAGAGCGTATCAGGCGCAGAGATGACAGATGCATGCGATACACTTACATTCCAGACTATTTACGGTGAAAAAACTTGTGCATACGGTGACGCTATGCTTGAAAGATGCCACGTATGTAAAGGAAAAGACCATATGATTTATGATGAAATCATCGGCGAATCAAGAGACACAAAAGATGCAGAGAGATTTGCAGAAGTTGAGATGATTGAAGCAATGTCTCCAGCAGAGAAGTTTGCATTCTTCCAAGAAGAATTAAGCAAATGTATCCGTTGTAACGCATGCCGTAACGCATGTCCTGCATGTAGCTGCCGCAAATGTGTATTTGATAGCACGAAGTTTGACAGCGCACAGAAGGCAAATGTAGATTCATTTGAAGAAAAGATGTTCCACGTAATCCGTGCATTCCACGTAGCTGGAAGATGTACAGACTGCGGTGAGTGTAGCAGAGTATGTCCACAGGGCATCCGTCTCCACTTGTTCAACCGTAAATACATCAAGGACATCAATGAGTTCTATGGTGAATATCAGGCAGGTGCTGACACAGATTCAAGAGGACCACTTACAAACTATACATTTGATGATGTGGAACCAAGCATCGTAGCAGAAAGGGGATAATGTGATGTATAAGATAGCAAAAGAAAATCTTTCGGCATTATTCCAAGCAATTGCCGGAGAGCAAGAATTATTTGTACCTGTTAACAATAACGGACAGGTGAATTTCGCAGCATGGGTAGAAGGAGCAGATGTAGATTTAGATACGCTTAAAAGCGTAAAATCTCCAAAAGATGCATTTTTCCCACAGAGCGAAAACTTATATACTGTTAAAAAAGAAGATAAAAAAATTAAAATTGAACCGGAAGCTTTGAAAGACCAGGATTTCGTTGTATTTGGTATGAAAGCCTGTGACGTAAAAGGTATCGAGGTACTTGATAAAGTATTCTTAGTTGATCCTGTTGACACATTCTACGCAGCAAGACGCGCACACGGAACCATCGTTGCCATGGCTTGTCATGAGCCAGAAGAAACTTGCTTCTGTAAGGTGTTCGGTGTAGATTGTGCAGAGCCTGTAGCTGACGTTGCTACATGGATGATTGATGGAGAAATGTACTGGAAAGCGCTTACTGAAAAGGGTGAGGCTTTGACAGCAAAGGTAGCAGGACTTCTTACAGACGGTGACATCGCAAAAGTAGAAGAAGAGAAGGCTGCAATCCGTACAATCGTAGAGAAACTTCCATATTCCAACATTTCTTTAGAAGGATGGAACGGAGACGTTCTCTTAGACAAATTCAATTCTCCTGTATGGGAAGAACTATACAAACCATGTTTGGCATGTGGAACATGTACATTCGTGTGCCCAACCTGCCAGTGCTATGATATTAAGGATTACGATACAGGACATGGCGTAAAACGTTATCGTTGCTGGGATTCATGTATGTACTCTGACTTCACAATGATGGCTCACGGTAACAACCGTACAAGCCAGATGCAGAGATTCCGTCAGAGATTCATGCACAAGCTTGTGTACTTCCCTGCAAACAACAATGGAATGTACTCATGTGTAGGCTGCGGACGTTGTATTGAAAAATGTCCTTCAGCACTTAATATTGTAAAAGTAATTAAGGCTTTTGAAAATCAGGGAGGTGAAAACTAATGTGCGAATGTCATTGTCATGATGGATACACCTTGGATACATTGATTCCAAAGGTAGGTATCATTACAGATATCCGTCAGGAGACACCGGATGTTAAAACATTCCGTGTAAATGCTCCGGAGGGCGGAAAGTTATTCGAACATATGCCGGGACAGTGCGCAATGGTTTGTGCTCCTGGTGTGAGTGAAGCAATGTTCTCTATTACATCTTCACCTACAAACAAAGAATTCCAGGAATTTAGTATTAAAAAATGTGGTGAACTTACAGATTACCTTCACAGCTTAGAGGTGGGTTCTGAAATTACAGTGCGTGGGCCATACGGAAATCATTTCCCGGTTGAAACAGAACTCAAAGGTAAAAACCTTCTTTTCATTGCCGGTGGTATCGGTCTTGCACCACTTCGTTCAGTTATTAATTATGTAATTGATAACCGTGAAAATTACGGAACAGTAGATATCGTTTACGGTTCTCGTTCAGCAGACGATTTGGTCCAATTAAAAGAAATCCAGGAAGTTTGGATGAAGACAGAAGGCATTAACGTACACCTTACAATTGACCGTCCACAAGAAGGATGGGATGGACATGTAGGATTTGTACCTGCTTATGTAAAAGAGTTAAATCTTGATACAAACAAAGTTGCTCTTATCTGTGGACCTCCGATCATGATTAAGTTCGTACTTGCAGGACTTAAAGAATTAGGCTTTACAGATGAGCAAATCTATACAACATTTGAACTTCGTATGAAGTGTGGTATCGGTAAATGTGGACGTTGTAACATCGGTTCTAAATACGTTTGTAAAGACGGACCGGTATTCCGTTACGATGAAATCGGTGAATTACCACCAGAATATTAGATGATGCTAGGTGACAAAAGTGACAAATCACATGTTT
>JAZQRQ010000032.1:0-11138 GCA_045629665.1 Faecalimonas sp. | reverse complement strand
CCCTGTGGCGAACAATAGAATTCATCAATATCCATTTCCGATAGCCGATATGATAAAAGTTCTGCTTCTCTCCATCCCTTTGGAGTCAAAGAATCTATCTCGTAATTTGGTTCACAGTGTCTGACAATGATTATCTCCATAATATCCTCCCATAAAAGTTCAGTGCAGGAAACGTGCGCTCCCTGCACCTATGTACAATACATTATTTAGAACATCTAAATTGTAATTCTTCCCATCTTTTATCCACTTCATTCTGGAACTGCTCGATAAGATGTTCATTACCTTTCTTAAATAAATGTTTAAATCTTCCCTGTTTGCTTAAGAACTCTTCAATCGGAAGTTTCTTCTTTGGCTCATAGTTCAGAATCCATTTCCCTTCTACCACTTCAAATAGTGGCCAATAGCATGTCTCTACGCCAAGTTTACAGATTTCCATAATATCCGGTGTGTTATATCTCCAACCACGCGGACATGGAGCCATGATATTTAAAAATGCTGCTCCCGGCGTATAGATTGCCTTCTCCGCCTTGATGTGCAGATCCTTAAAGTTCTGTACAAATGTAGTCTGTGCAACATACGGAACATCATGCGCCGCAATCACTGCTGCAAGGTCTTTTCTGTTCTGCAATTTACCATTGCTGTCGCTTCCTACCGGTGTTGTCGTTGTATCTGCATACATCGGTGTTGCAGATGAACGTTGAATACCGGTGTTCATGTAAGCACCGTTGTCGTAACATACATACACCATGTCATGATTACGTCCCATTGCACCTGAAAGTGATTGGAAACCGATATCATAAGTACCGCCGTCACCACCGAACGTAATGAACTTGTATGTGTCGTCTAATTTGCCTTTTCTCTTCAGTGCATTGTAAGCACCTTCCACACCGCTCATAGTTGCGCCTGCATTTTCAAATGCATTGTGAATGTAGCTATCTTCCCATGCGGTGTATGGGTATGTAAATGTAGATACCTCGAGGCATCCTGTCGCATTACCGATGACTGCCTTGTCTCCTTCATGAAGACCGCGAAGTACGTTTCTTACTGCAATTGTACCGCCGCATCCGGCGCACATTCTATGTCCCGGAGCAAGACGTTCCGGTTTGTTCATTGTCTCTTTAAAATTATATGCCATTTCCGTCTTCCTCCTTACTCTCTGATTCCAAGATAACGATAGGTTTCACCTGCATCGTTATCTGCCACGATTTGCTTCAATTCCGCAAATACTTTTTCCATATCTTCCACGCGCACATCACGTCCGCCCAGACCGTAAATATAGTTTACAGCGTGAGCCTGTGAACGCGCACGGAACATGGCTGCCATCACGTCTGAACCAAGCGGGCCACCTTGATTCGTGTAACCTTCTGCTCTGTCCATAATCGCAACTGCTTTTACATTCTTAAGAGCTTCTGCAATCTCTTCTGCCGGGAACGGACGATAGAGACGAATCTTGATAAGACCTACTTTTTCTCCTTTTGCACGGAGCGCATCAATGGCATCCTTCGTGGTTCCTGCTGCGGAACCAATCATCACAACTGCGACTTCCGCATCTTCCATGCAGTATTCTTCAAAGAGTCCATACTCTCTGCCTGAGATTCCTGCAAATTCTTTCGCAATCTCTTTCACAACTGCTACGGCATTCTTCATACCTTCTGCCTGGTTGCGCTTTGCTTCCATGTAATAATCGGTAATTGCATAAGGTCCGACTGCCATCTTTTCCTTTGGATTAAGTAAATAGTTTTCCGGCTCGTATTCACCAACAAAGTTCTTTACAACATCATCTTCCAAAAGTTCAATATTTTCTACAGCATGACTGGTAATAAAACCATCCTGACAAATCATAATCGGAAGGCGCACATCTTTATGCTCAGAAATACGGAATGCCTGTACCATGTTATCGTATGCTTCCTGATTATTTTCTGCATAAATCTGAATCCATCCTGCATCTCTTGCACCCATACTGTCTGAGTGGTCACAGTTGATATTAATTGGGCCTGAAAGCGCACGGTTAACAAGTGCAAGTGCCAATGGCAATCTGTTTGACGCTGCTATGTATAACTCTTCCCACATATAAGCGAGACCGCAAGAAGATGTCGCTGTAAGTGATCTGGCACCTGCCGCAGATGCTCCAATGGTTGCACTCATTGAGCTGTGCTCACTTTCCACTGTGATAAATTCTGTATCTACCTGCCCATTTGCCACAAAAGAAGCAAAGTACTGTGGAATCTCTGTAGACGGTGTGATAGGGAATGCCGGAAATACGTCCGGATTAATCTGACGGAGCGCAATTGCAACTGCTTCATTTCCCGATAAACGTTCTCTTTTTCCCATGTTACTTCACCCCTTCCATTGTAATTGCACCGAATGGACATGATTTCACGCAGATACCACATCCTTTACAGTGATCTAAATCAAACGCACCGCGCTTCATATCCTGAACCGGAATACAACTGTCCGGACATACCGGTACGCAAAGTAAGCACTGCTTACATTTCTCTTCTATAAATTCAGGCTTTACAGAAGACCATTCACCAGTCTTAAACTCCTTGGAAGTTCCTGCGCCGACAATAATCATACCCTCAGTGAGATCCTGCCATTTTGTCTTCACGCCTAATTCTTTGATATTACTTGCCATGATTATTGCACCTCCTGCATTGCCATTTTAAGTGCTGCCATGTTACCTTCGATTACCTCAGGCTTACTAGCAAATTTATGCTTGAAGGAAGCCTCCATCTCTTTTAAGAAAACGTCCTCTTCCATAATTCCTGCCACTTTTACAATCGCTGCAAGAAGCGGTGTGTTTGGAAAATATTTTCCCATTGTAGCCAAAGATACCTTCTTCGCATCAATGGTGTACACCTTTCCTTCATATCCCTTTAAGTGCGGAATAATCTCTTCTTTTGTGCGTTCTGTATTGATAAGAATCGCGCCATCTTTCTTAAGTCCCTTTGTAACATCAACAGTCTCCAAAAGTGACTCATCTACTACCACCACATACTGTGGGTCATAGATATTCGAATGTACGCGAATCTGCGTGTCGCTGATACGGTTGTACGCCGTAATTGGAGCTCCCATACGCTCCGGACCGTACTCAGGAAATCCCTGTACATATTTTCCTGTCTGGAAGGCCACATCTGCAAGCAAAAGTGCAGCTGTCTTGGCACCCTGACCGCCGCGGCCGTGCCATCTGATTTCTGTAAGATTACTCATCCTTTGTTCTTCCTTTCTTTTTTACATATATTGGTATTTTACTAAACTTCTGTTTCGTAGTCAAACACATATCTTTCATATGCATTGATAACTCGTGTACTCTGATAAATATCCTCACTCTTATAGTTGCGTCCGTATTGCTTATGCATATGTCCATGAAGGAAATACTTCGGCTTATAAATCTCCATTAAAGTATTAAATATTTGAAATCCCTGATGTGGCAAATCCTGTCCGTCATTTAACCCCTTTGCCGGAGCATGAGTTACCAAAATATCAAATCCCTTCTTCCGTCGCAGTTGCGCGCGTAACTTGCGCACCCTCTTCACCATCTCTTTTTCGGTATACTGATATTTGTCCCCCGTATACTGCATACACCCTCCGAGCCCCAGAATACGAAGTCCTTTATACTCGTATATCTGATCTTCTATGCAGATGCATCCTTCCGGCTCTATCTCGTCATATCTCTTATCGTGATTCCCATGTACATAAAGAACCGGAGCATGAGTGAAAGTCGCAAGAAAAGACAGATATCTGGGGTCTAAATCCCCACATGATATGATAAGGTCTATGCCCTCCAGTTTACTCTTTTCAAAATAGTCCCAAAAATATTTCGACTCCTCATCAGCAATTGCTAATATCCTCATGTTTTCTGAATCCTTTCTTATAAATCACCCATGCAATCAAGCTACCAATACAAGCCGTTACAAACTGCGTGACAGAAAATGTTGTCTTCACTGTCACCACCATAGGTTTTGGCAAATTTGTCCCCCAAACCGGTAAAACTACAAACCAAACTGCTACCCACAAAAACAAAGCCTTTGCAATGCTTCCAAAAAGCATTCCAACTTCCAGTCTCTTCCTATAAAACATCCATATCCCTAATACAATCAGTTGATTGCCGAGCATAATCACAGGCATCATTAGTGGAATCATATTGATAATTGGTGTGGCTCCGGTAAAATAAGCGACGATAGGTGCGAGAACAGCAATGCATGTACCTGAGAACAGACCACCATACAAAGTGGCAATTACCAAAATACAGTTCACGGCGGAACCCGTCAGGTATACTGATAGACCTTTCATAGATTGAAACACAATACATAGTGCCAAAAGCAGTGCAGTCGTAGTGATTTGTTTTGTTGTTATTCTTCGGTTCATTCTGTCAATCTCCTCTTGTTGTTATTCTATTGATTATACCTTGTTTTTATAGAATCATCAACCAAAAAGGTTGATTTTTCACAGTACTTTTGTTAGAGTATTTAAGACTACATGCTAAAAGGAGAAAAAAGACTTGAGAGGTATCTATACATCAGTAAACGAAATTCGAAAACAAGTATTTGCAGAGATTGCTAAGTTGTCATATGAGTATGAGGAAGGCTGTGAAATGCGTCTCGAACAGATTCCTTATGATATAATTAAAGGAGAGGCAACCGGTTACAGAGAGAGTGTGTTCTTAGAACGTGCCATTGTCGAAGAACGCCTGCGCCTTGCAATGGGGCTTCCGCTGCGTCCGGTTGCGGAGCATGCACCGGTATCCAAGGGGGCAGAGGAATGCATCATACCCGAAAAATATTATCAGCCACCACTTATTAACATTATCAAATTTGCATGCCACAAATGCCCTGATAATGTAATAAAAGTAACGGATGCATGTCAAGGCTGTCTCGCACAGCCATGTGCTGAGGTATGTCCACGTGATGCTATCCGCATCAAAAACGGTCGTTCTGTCATTGATGAGAGCAAATGTATTAAATGCGGAAAATGCATTCAAGTGTGTCCATACCATGCCATCACAAGAATGGAACGCCCATGTGCAAAGGCATGTGGTATGGATGCCATAGGTTCAGATGAACTCGGTCGCGCAGAGATAGACCAAGAAAAGTGTGTATCCTGCGGAATGTGCCTTGCAAACTGTCCGTTTGGTGCAATTGCAGACAAAGCGCAGATCTTTCAATTGATTCAGGCAATCAAACGAAAAGAACCTGTTTATGCAATTGTGGCTCCCGCAGTTGCAGGACAGTTCGGTCCGAAGCTTACATCAAAAAAATTACGTTCTGCTTTCAAGGCACTCGGTTTTGAAGATGCAATTGAAGTGGCAATTGGCGCTGACCTTTGTACTATCGAAGAAGCCAATGACTTTATCAATGAGGTTCCAAAGAAACTGCCATTTATGGCAACTTCCTGCTGCCCTGCATGGTCTGTAATGGCAAAAAAACTATTCCCCGAATACAGCAATTGTATTTCGATGGCACTGACACCTATGGTACTTACAGGTAGACTTGTAAAGAAGCAACATCCGGGTTGCCGTGTTGCTTTTATTGGTCCTTGTGCTGCTAAGAAGTTAGAGGCCAGCCGAAGAACAATTCGAAGCGATGTAGACTTCGTTCTTACATTCGAAGAGTTGCAGGGTATGTTTGAAGCAAAAAATATAGACTTTGACCAATTAGAGGAAATGGAATCTATGCATGGTGCAAGTGGCGATGGCCGTGGATTCGCCGTGAGTGGTGGTGTCGCAAGTGCGGTTGCTGCATATATAAAGGAAAATTATCCAGACCACGAAGTCAAAATCGCCAGTGCAGAGGGTCTAGTAGAATGTCGTAAGCTCCTTACTCTAGCAAAAGCCGGAAAATATGACGGATATCTTCTAGAAGGAATGGCTTGTCCAGGAGGATGTGTAGCCGGTGCCGGAACAATTCAACCGATTGCAAAATCAGCTGTCGCTGTTGCCAATGCTAAGAAGACCTCAACAAATGCACACTCCTCCAAAAGTGATTACAAAGATTTACTAGATATTTTAGTAGAAAACTAAAGAGATGTAATTTCAATCTATAAAGAAGGACAGAAACTCATATTTTGATATAGTTCCTGTCCTTCTGTTTTTACTTAGTTATCCTTTCTTTTCGATTCCCTGTTGCATAACAACCGGAATTGCACTATCCATTAGTTCATCTATGGTTGGTATCTTACCAATTACATTTTCGGCAAGCCAATTCATATTAACAATTTCTTCCGGCGTAAGACTTTTCTCTTCGTCCTGTTGAACAACACCTTCCTGCGAATAGAGTACACCTGTAAATGGATTGAACTCATCATTCATAATTGTTGTCTTTAACAATTCAATCAGGCGTTGTGTTCCAATTGGAAGATTACGCGAGCATACTACATCAATAACTCCCGCTGACATGCCCCACCAATAATTAATGGCCTTGATAAGCGTGGAATCATCATGTTCCCATGTCCCATCTATAATCGCACGGACAAGTTTCTCATAAAATTTTCCCCAATGGAGAAGTGGCATCGCAAGGTTGCGAAGTTTCTCACCGTCCATATAGTAGATTCCGAAATACCGCGTCTCATCATTTGGCATCAGCATATCTCTTGCTGACACACAGGATGGTTGCAATTTTCTAATATTCTCCATCGTGTCATTATCCTTGATGCAACGCCAGTCGAGATATACCTTGGCACGAGGATTTACCATCTTCGCTCCCAGTGCAAATGCATTGATATTTGCTATGGTTCCGTAGATCGGATAATCCGCAATATATGCAATCTTATCGTTCTCGGCCATAGCACCTGCGATTGCACCCATCAGAAATTTAACCTCATGCATACGCACATAATAGGTGCGAATATATCTGTGAGACGTATTTACCGAACAGTTTAAAAACCGAACCTTCGGATTGTCAATTGCTGCCTTCACGCTTGCCTGAACAAAAGACGGTGTTGTTGTAATAATTACATTGCATCCTTCAAGAAGCGCTTTTTCAATAAATGTTTCCACGTTATTTTTTGTCACGTTTTCAAAGTAAACTGTCTCAACTTCGTTTGGAAATACCTGTTCTAAATGCAAACGTCCCAGTTCATGTCCATAAGTCCAATCCGAGGAGTCCGGTGTCTTCTCATACAAAAAGGCAATCTTAAACTTCGGTTTACTGAACGGATTCATTATACTGAGAAGGGGTTTCTTGTCTGGTGGATTTAATTTGAGTTCAATGTCATCCTCTTCATCTAACAGATCGAATTCTTCCCATGTATGTGCAATTGTACTCTTCAATTCCTCAGTCCACATATTGCACACATTTTGATAACCATGCAATTCTATAAACGTTAAAAATGCGTCCCCTGTTGTAATTGAGAGTTTCTCGCTCTTGCGTTTGAACTCATTTTTAAATCGATAATAAATGGAGCGAAAGTTTTGACAATCCTCTTCTGACCACACTTCCTCCGGCTCTTTCCCAATTGCTTCTTGCAGTTTTGCATAACTTCCCTCTTTGGAAAAGTGAATGTAGTTTATCTGATTCTTCTCATAGAAGTCCAAAAATTCATAATATATCTTATTCTCTATCTCATCTGTACGACAAGGAATTAGGCGTGTAACCATACCCGGAATATACAATGCATCGTAATATTTCATCACACTAACACGTTTATTCCCTTCCTCCACATAGAACTGATTCATATATTCATAAGCCTTCACCGGCTCACGAATCCCCTCTGATTCATGGCTTTGGCTGAGACTCATCCATTTATCTGCAAATTCCGTATTGTCTTCCAATATTGGCATGAAGTTTCTTGCAAACGCATTGCTTCTTCCAACAGTCTTCGTTCCTACAATCTGTTCAATTGGAATCTGTTGTACTCCCAAATAGACCTCTGAATAAGAACCCTTCGGCGGAAGTATATCGTCAAGCACCAGTAGTGTCGGTTTCTGGCCACGTGACATGCGATGCTGATATTCTTTTTTTCCAAGTTTGTACGCCCTATCGTAAGTTTGTTTTGACATCATCTTCCTCCTCTCTGACTTACTGATATCATATCCTTTTTATACCAATTCGTCAAATTGATTTTTCAAGATATTTGTCGAAAATAGGTTGTTTTTTTCGACAAATATTTTATAATTATAGATACATTACAAGAGGTGATAAAACAATGACAAAGAAGAAGAAAATCATACTAATTACCAGCATTTCTGTTCTGTTATGCATCCTTGCGACAATCGGTGCCGTCTGGAAATTTAACAAATACTCCTTGGTCCTTAGCGTAGCAGATAGAGTAATTACTTTAGAATACGGTGTGGATAAGGTGCCGGAGATTACAGCACTCTGCAAGGGCTCTCTGATTAATCGGAAAGGTACCCCTGTCACAACTACCATGAAGGGAAACGTGGATTTATCGAAATTAGGCGACTATGAAGTGACTTTTATAGCTAAATATAAGGAAATGAAACTTTCCGAAAAAAGAATTATCAAGATTGTAGATACAACTCCTCCGGAAATCACTCTTGTTTCATCTCCGGATTACTATGCGAATCCTGTTCTCGGATATGTGGAAGAAGGATTTACAGCAACCGATAATTATGATGGAGATTTGACTGCACAAGTCACAAGTGAGGAAAAAGACGGTAAAATCTTTTACACCGTTACTGACTCCTCCGGAAACACCGGTACCGCCGAGCGAACTCTAGTATATAAAGATGTCATTGCCCCTGTCATTACTTTGGTCCAGGGCAATAAAATTGCACGCGACAAAGGCTATGATTTTGTTGACCCGGGATTTACTGCTACAGATGAATGTGACGGGGATTTGACAAGTCAGGTTACTGTATCGGGAACTGTAAACGGACATACTTACGGTACTTATGTGTTAACTTACACTGTAACTGATTCCTCCGGAAATATAGGCGAAGTAAAGAGAACTGTTCAGATAGCTGACCTTAACAAACCCGTCATCACCTTGAATGGTGAATTAAAGACCTACATAAAGGTAGGCACTACTTACACAGACCCAGGCTTCTCAGCCTCCGACAATATTGACGGTGACATCACAACAAAGGTATCTGTAAGCGGTGGCGTCGACACAAGTAAAATGGGAATCAACACCATTACCTACAGCGTGTCAGACTCTTTTGGAAATACCACAACTACCACCCGCAAGGTATATGTATATCGACAACAAGCTGTAGCTAATCCAATCAATCCGGGCAACAAGGTTGTGTATCTTACCTTCGATGATGGACCAAGTTCACAGACTGCAAGGCTACTCAACATCTTAGATAAGTATGGCGTCAAAGCTACATTCTTTGTAACTAACCAATTTTCATCATATCAATATATGATAGGCGAAACACACAGACGCGGACATACAATTGCATTACATACTCTGACACACAAATATGAAAAACTTTATCGCAGCGAAGAAGCATATTATGAGGATTTGTTTGGAATCAGAGATATTGTTGTGGCTCAGACCGGTGTGGAACCAACAATTGTACGTTTCCCTGGTGGAACGAATAACACGGTAAGCAAAAAATATTGTTCCGGAATCATGAGCGCATTGACACAATCTATATCTCGTTTTGGATATTTGTACTGCGATTGGAATGTAAGCAGTGGGGATGCCGGAGGAGCGACGACTTCAGCAGGTGTAGCTAATAACGTCATTTCAGGTATTCAAAAGCACAATGTTTCGGTTGTGTTGCAACATGATATCAAGTCATTTAGTGTCGAAGCAGTAGATGACATTCTCTTCTGGGGAATTCAAAACGGATATACATTTTTAAAGATGGATAATACAACTCCGATGGTGCATTTTTCACCGAAGAATTAACGGCTCTGCAACAAATGTTGGGGTGTGCCGTCAAACATTCAAATGTGATGAAGGCTTTCAAGCTTTGACTTGAAGGCCTTTTTGATTGCATATTTTGTATTACTTTACACATATTAACATTGAAAGGATGGTGTATATAATATGAATATGGATAAAATAGTATGTCATTGCATGAATATCACAAACGGAATGATTAAAGATGCTGTTGAAGCAGGTGCAAAGACAGTAGAGGAAGTGCAGGAACGGACAGGAGCTGCTACTGTTTGTGGGGCTTGTTTAGAGGATGTGCAGAGATTGGCGGATTTCTTTTCGAGTAAACAAGATCAGTAGTTGGAAGGTTCCCAGGCGCGGGAGTCTTTTCTGCTGTGTTGGGTCTATGGGAGATAATTCTGCCTGCAGACCCAATTTTAAACATTTGGCAGTGAGAATTTGCTTTTAAGAGTGTACTTTGGGCCTATGCAAAAGAATAATAGTTGTAGACCCACAATATTTGAAATTCATGGGGCTTATAGAAAGATTATTTTCTATAGACCCAAAGAACTTTAATAAAAGCATGTGAGTTCACCTGTAATCATGATAATTGGGGTTTAGAAAAGTTATTTTTCTACATAGGCCCAAAATATAGTTGGAATCGTATGGATTACTGCGAATTGCAGCATATAAAAAGAAACCCACGAGTAAAACTCTGGGTTTCTTCCATATACTGCAATTCGCAGTAATCCTTAACGTTTGCTGAACTGTGGCGCACGTCTCGCTGCTTTGAGACCGTATTTCTTACGTTCTTTCATACGTGGATCACGTGTCAAGAATCCTGCTTTCTTAAGAATTGGTCTGTATTCAGCATCTGCTTGAAGTAAAGCTCTTGAAATACCGTGACGGATTGCACCGGCTTGTCCTGTGTATCCACCACCGTGCACATTTACTAATACGTCGAATTTGTCTAATGTTTCTGTAGCAACAAGTGGTTGACGTACAACAACTTTCAATGTTTCTAATCCGAAATATTCATCCATGCTTCTTTTATTAATTGTAATGTTACCTGTTCCAGGTACTAAGTATACTCTTGCGATTGATTTTTTTCTTCTTCCTGTTCCGTAGAATTTTGCGCTAGACATGTTATTTCCTCCCTTTCACCTAATTAGAATGTCAATACTTCTGGTTTTTGAGCTGCGTGAGCATGCTCTGCACCAGCGTATACATGTAATTTTTTGTACATTTCTCTTCCTAAAGGTCCTTTTGGAAGCATGCCTTTTACAGCAAGTTCGATAACTCTTTCAGGTTTCTTGTCCATCATCTCTCTTAATGTAGTTTCTCTCATT
>JAZQRQ010000031.1:0-3103 GCA_045629665.1 Faecalimonas sp. | reverse complement strand
ATTCTCTGATATCCACCTCTTCCATCTGAAACAACTCATTCATATAGGAAACAAATTCAAATCCTACGCTTTTCTCCATTTTACTCCTTCGCGAGTATCTTCTAAGATAATACCCTTTTCTAACAGTTCATTACGAATCTCGTCAGCTCTTGCAAAATTCTTTGCCTTTCTTGCAGCCTGACGTTCTTCGATTAACTTCTCGATATCTTCAGCTAACAGTTCTTCCTCTTTCTCAACAATCAGACCAAGAACATCTGTAAGCTTCACAATCAGTGCAAGCACGCTTTCCAAATATTCCTTTGAACTTTCACCACTTGCTGTTGTGTTAGCATATTTTACAAGTTCAAATACGGAAGATACAGCATCTGCCGTATTGAAGTCGTCTTCCATGGCAGTTTCAAATCCTGTTACAAACTCTGCTGTCTTCGCAAATGCCTCTTTCTCTGCATCCGTCATCGCTTCTACTGTAGCTGCACCGATTAAATGCTTGAGATTTGCTACCGCCGTAATGATACGGTCAAGTCCATTCTTAGATGCTTCCATAAGATCAGCGCTGAAGTTTAGTGGACTTCTGTAATGCGCACTCAACATAAAGAAACGAAGCACCTGAAGGTCATACTGCTCGCTGATTTCACGAACTGTTCTGAAGTTGCCGAGCGATTTTGACATCTTCTTGTTGTCAATGTTAAGGAATGCGTTGTGCATCCAGTATTTTGCAAATTCTTTTCCGTTAGCGGCCTCGCTCTGCGCAATCTCATTTTCGTGATGTGGGAACACTAAGTCTTCTCCACCTGCGTGAATATCAATCTGCTCGCCCAAATATTTCTTAGACATGACAGAACATTCGATGTGCCATCCCGGACGACCATCGCACCATGGTGACTCCCAAGCCGGCTCTCCTTCTTTTTTCGGTTTCCAGAGAACGAAGTCTAACGAATCCTCTTTCTCATCTTCACCTGTTACAAGAAGTGAACGTCCGCCGGACTGTAAATCATCCAAGTTCTTGTGTGATAATTTACCATACTCTTCAAACTTTCTGGTACGGAAATATACCGTTCCGTTTTTCTCATAAGCATAACCTTTTTCAATCAACTGACCAATCATCTCAATCATGCCATCGATTTCTTCTGTTGCAAGCGGATGTGTCGTAGCCGGCTTTACATTCATACCTGCCATATCCTTCTTACACTCTTCGATAAATCTCTTTGAAACTTCATCAGCAGAAGTTCCCTCTTCGATGGCTTTTTTGATAATCTTGTCATCTACGTCCGTAAAGTTTGATACGAAATTTACATCATATCCTTTATATTCAAAATAACGTCTTACAGTATCAAATACAATCATCGGTCTTGCATTTCCGATGTGTATGTAATTGTATACGGTAGGACCACATACATACATTTTAACCTTTCCCTCTTCCACAGGAACGAATTCTTCTTTTCTTTTTGATAATGTATTAAATACTTTCATGTCTTTCCCTCCGTTTTCCTACTAACAACTTTATGAAAAATATACCTTTTTGTCAACCTTTAGACGACCTCATTTAGAAAAACTTTTGCATTTTTGAGGTCAAAATTGAATTCCGGATTCAAAACCTTCGCCATGATGATTGGTTTTGATTCTTCCGAGCCATATCCCGCACATAAAATGTGATCTGTTTCATTGCCGGTGAGGTGGGAGATGGCATGTAGTAAGACTTCTTTATTATGAAACAAAGGCTCACGAATTTCGAACTGTTCTTCCTTCGCATAGCAAAAAACGCCCTCTATTTTCCCTGCTCGTTTCGCCACTAAGATTCCACCATTCTCACTTGTTTGTTCTGCCAGAATCATTTGGTAGTAGTTAGCATCTCTCCATGTCACCACATCGTAGGCCTTAAGCACTTCATTTGCGAAATCAGCAATATCTTGACAATCATCTGTGCACGCCTCGCTGATTTTCAGAGTGTTATTCTCACACTTTTTCCCAGACACCTTTTCTCTCTTCTGTTCATATATGAATTCAAATCCAAACGGCTTATAAATTGCCTCATTTGCCGGCATGAGAAAGGTAAATGGTTCCCCCCTGTCTGCCATCACCTGCATGACGTGATTCAAGAGTTGTCTCATCAACCCCTGATGCCGATATCTTTCATCTGTAGCAACTGCTACTATGTAATGTGTGTGATACAACTTGTCCTCCACACGCATTTGATACGAATTCAGGTGTAACATTGATACTATCTCTCCGCCATCTTCAATTACATAGATTTCATTGTCTTTTATTTTTACCGAATAATAATAGTCTAAGAACTCCGGAGTATCCTCTGTGAAAATTTCTTCCCACAATTGCCTTGTTCGGATATGTTCTTCTAGTTGAAGTTTTCTAAGCTTCATGTTTCTTACATCCTCCACAGCCGGAACATCCCGCTTCGCTGTCTGCCACTTTATAACTTGTCATATTAGTAATTTTTTCGATTGCGCAAATAGCCTGTGAAGAGATTCCCTCACCACTTCCTGTGAATCCGAGCCCTTCTTCTGTCGTCGCCTTAATATTCACTTGCTCAACATCAATCCCAAGAACTCTTGCAACATTTTCTCGCATAGTCGGAATATGTGGTGCCATCTTCGGGCGCTGTGCAATAATTGTTGCATCAATATTCTCAATGACATACAATTGCTCGTCCAATATCTTTCCTACATGCTCCAAAAGTTTCAAACTGTCAGCACCTTTATATGCTGGATCTGTATCAGGAAAATGTTTTCCAATATCTCCAAGTGCTGCCGCTCCCAAAAGTGCATCCATAATCGCATGCACCAAAACATCTGCATCTGAATGACCTAACAGACCTTTCTCATATGGGATGTTGACTCCGCCTAAGATTAAGTCTCTTCCTTCTACTAATTTATGAACATCATATCCTAAACCTACTCGCATAATTTACCTCTTTCATGTTTCCTGTAATATTAGTATACCACGTCAATAAAAACAAAAAAAGATTCTTTTCAGAATCTTTTTTAAGTAGCGGGAACTGGATTCGAACCAGCGACACTACGGGTATGAACCGTATGCTCTAGCCAACTGAGCTATCCCGCCATATTCTTTTAAATGATATGGGACCAAT
>JAZQRQ010000030.1:0-19488 GCA_045629665.1 Faecalimonas sp. | reverse complement strand
AGAAATGGGTAGAGATTACAAAGTAGCAATCGATGACAAGAAATACTCTCCACAAGAGATTTCAGCTATGATTCTTCAGAAATTAAAAGCAGATGCTGAAGGATATCTTGGAGAAAAAGTAACAGAGGCTGTTATCACAGTACCTGCTTATTTCAACGATGCTCAGCGTCAGGCTACAAAGGATGCTGGTAAGATTGCAGGTCTTGATGTAAAACGTATCATCAACGAGCCTACAGCAGCAGCTCTTGCTTATGGTCTTGACAATGAAAAAGAACAAAAAATCATGGTATACGACTTAGGTGGTGGTACATTCGACGTATCGATCATCGAAATCGGTGATGGTGTTATCGAAGTTCTTTCAACAGCAGGTGACAACAGACTTGGTGGAGATGACTTCGACCAGAAAATCGTTGATTACATCGTAGCTGACTTCAAGGGAGCAAACGGTGTGGATTTATCAGCAGACAAGATGGCTCTTCAGAGAGTAAAAGAAGCTGCAGAGAAAGCGAAAAAAGAATTATCAACTGCTACAACAACAAATATCAACCTTCCATTCATCAGCATGAATGCTTCAGGTCCACTTCACTTAGATATGAACCTTACAAGAGCAAAATTCGATGAACTTACAAGCAGCTTAGTTGAGAGAACAGCAGAGCCTGTTAAGAGAGCTCTTTCAGATGCAGGTCTTTCAGCAGCAGAACTTGGACAGGTACTTTTGGTAGGTGGTTCTACACGTATTCCGGCTGTACAGGACAAAGTAAAACAATTGACAGGCAAAGAGCCAAGCAAATCTCTTAACCCGGATGAATGTGTTGCTTTAGGAGCATCTGTTCAGGGTGGTAAATTAGCAGGAGATGCCGGCGCAGGCGACATCATCTTATTTGACGTTACACCACTTTCACTTTCTATCGAAACAATGGGTGGAATCGCAACAAGATTGATTGAAAGAAATACAACAATTCCAACAAGCAAGAGCCAGGTATTCTCTACAGCAGCTGACAACCAGACAGCAGTAGACATTCACGTTGTTCAAGGTGAAAGACAGTTCGCAAAAGACAACAAGACACTTGGACAATTCAGACTTGATGGTATTGCACCGGCTCCACGTGGAATTCCTCAGATCGAAGTTACATTCAACATCGATGCAAACGGTATTGTAAATGTATCTGCAAAAGATTTGGGAACAGGTAGAGAACAACACATTACAATCACTTCTGGTTCTAACATGTCAGATGCTGATATCGAAAAAGCTGTAAAAGAAGCAGCAGAGTTCGAAGCACAGGATAAGAAACGTAAAGAAGCAATCGATGCAAGAAATGATGCAGATGCAATCATCTTCCAGACAGAGAAAGCTTTGGCAGACGTTGCTGATAAAGTGGATGCAAACGAAAAAGCAACTGTAGAGGCAGACATCCAAGCTCTTAAAGATGTACTTGCAAAATCTACACCAGAGACAATGACAGATGCTGATGTAGAAGAAATCAAAGCAGCGAAAGAAAAACTCATGACAGATGCACAGGGTGTATTCACAAAGATGTATGAGAACATCGCAGCACAGCAGCAGGCACAAGGTGGCCCTACACCGGAAGCTGGTCCGGCACCAGAAGGATTCAATGGTGACGATGTAGTAGATGGAGACTACAAGGAGATCTAAATAAAAAGTTAACGTGTTCTGCGGAACTTATAAGTTTCGCAGAATTTCGTTGTGATAAATAGGAAGGCAAATAAATCATGGCTGAGACAAAAAGAGATTATTATGAGGTGCTTGGTGTAGACAAGAACGCCGACGCCGCAACAATCAAAAAAGCATACAGAGCCTTGGGGAAGAAATATCATCCGGATGCAAACCCGGGAGATAAAGATGCAGAGGCGAAGTTCAAGGAACTCTCAGAGGCCTATGCTGTACTTAGTGACCCAGAAAAGAAACAAAAATATGACCAGTTCGGTCACGCTGCATTCGATGGTGGTGCAGGAGCCGGTGGATTTGGCGGTTTCGATTTCAGTGGTATGGATTTCACAGATATCTTTGGCGATATTTTCGGCGATATGTTTGGTGGCGGACGTCGTTCTAGACGTTCTTACAATGGTCCAATGCAGGGTGCAAATGTTCGCAAGGGAATCCGCATTACATTTGAAGAGGCGATTTTCGGATGTGAGAAAGAATTGGATGTTGTCATCAAAGACCCATGTACAACATGTGGTGGAAATGGTGCAAAACCGGGAACATCACCGGAGACTTGTCCGAAATGTAACGGACGCGGTCAAGTGGTATATACAACACAGTCTTTCTTTGGAACGATGCAGAATGTACAGACATGTCCGGACTGTAATGGTTCCGGTAAAGTGATTCGCGAAAAATGTTCAGACTGTGCTGGTACCGGATATGTGGCATCTAAGAAGAAAATATCAGTGACCATTCCGGCGGGTATTGATAATGGCCAGAGCATTCGCATCCGTGAAAAGGGTGAGCCAGGAATTAATGGCGGACCAAGAGGTGATTTGCTTGTAGAGGTAACTGTGTCTAGACATCATGTATTCGGACGTCAGGATATGCATATTTTCTCTACTGCACCGATTAGTTTTGCACAGGCGGCACTTGGTGGCGATGTTCGCATTCGGACGGTAGACGGCGATGTATTATATACGATTGCACCGGGAACAAAGACGGACACAAAAGTGCGTCTTCGCGGCAAAGGTGTTCCATCACTACGAGATAAGAAGATTCGCGGCGACCATTATGTGACGCTTGTGATTCAGACACCGGAGAAATTAAGTTCTGAAGCAAAAGAATTGCTTCGTAAGTTTGATGAACTAACCGGCAACTCTCTGAAACAAGGCGAGGAAGCTGAAAAAGAAAAGAAGAATAAGAAAAAAGGCTTTATGGACAAAGTAAAAGAGGCTTTTGAGGATTAAGAAGCGAAGAAATGGAAAAGGTCGACTACAGAAATGTTATGATGTAGTCGACCTTTATGGTAAGCAAAAGTGTTTTATTGAATTTCTGTTGCAATGGTTTCGTAAGCAGTTGAGATCTTGGAAAGTAATTCTGTATCAGTAATACCGGTAAGCTCCTTTGTTGCTTCAATAACACCACATTCGCGAATCTTTTCTTGAAGTGCCTGGCTCTGTGGATCTCCTTCGAAATCAAAGTGAAGTGCAGCGGCGATTCCTTTAATCAGGTTGTCAACTGCAATTCCGTAAGAGTACGAGTTGAGAAGCGGTGCAACCAGACGGTCTGACGGTGCGAGCTTTCTGTTTGGTTCACGTCCAATGCGAACAAGCGCATCTTTGAGGTATGGGTTCTTGTAACGTTTAATAATGCTCTCCATGTATGCCCAGTGCATTTCCGGTACAAATCCGTGTTTCTTAATAAGTCCCTCGCCGCTTTCGGTCATGGCACCACGAACAATTGCGTAAATCTTTTCGTCAGCGATAGCCTGGTCGATGGTTTCATACCCTTTTAAGGAACCGAGATATGCTGTGATACAGTGTCCTGTGTTCAGGGTGAACAACTTGCGTTCCAAGTAAGCCATTAAGTCCTCTACGATGTGCATCGCAGGAACGTTCGGAATCTCACCACGGAAACCACAGCGTTCTACGCTCCACTCATAGAATTCTTCTACAACAACGTCTAATGGATTTTTTGGGTCATTCTCAACCGGTGGTACAATACGGTCTACCGCACTGTCCGGGAAACCAACATATTCATCCGCATAAGTGGCAGTAGCCTCGTCAAATTTCTCGTAAACTGCTTTTTTGAGTTGAGAAGTTGCACGAATTGCATTCTCACATGCGATAATATTTAAATAATCTTTACAGTCGACATCCATTCTTGCCTTGATACCATGCGCAATAGCACCTGCGATTCGAGGCAGAATTGTAAGACCTACAGCTGTAGTGACAAGGTCTGCAGTTGCAATTTCTTTTACTACTTCATCTGTTGTAGAGTTTACACCTGACACATTCTCAACCAGTTGGTCGCGACATTCTGTGTCTCGGATATGCACCGTATATTTTCCTAATTCATTAAGTTTGTTTAATAAATCTGTGTTTACATCGGCAAATGCTATTCTATAACCTGCTTCTGCTAGGACAGCACCGATGAAACCGCGGCCGATATTTCCACCGCCAAACATAACTGTTTTTTTCATTGTCATATTCCTCCTTTTACTACTATAAAGGATTGACAATACTTTGAGATAAATATACAATTATAAAAATTAAGATTCATGGAGAATGTTATATGAAGATTATTGTTTCGCCGGATTCTTTTAAAGGAAGTTGTTTAGCCATAGAGGTGGCAGATAATATAGAAAACGCAACAAAAATGTAGATAAGAATGCCACATTCTCAATTACGAGAGTGTGGCATTTTCAAGTCAAATCTATTTGTAGGTTCTTGCATCTAATTGTAATGTGTAGTGAACATCGTCAGCTTTTTCTTCCGGTGTATACTTGCGAAGAGTATCCACAACTTCGCCACCATTAAATGTTCTATCTTCCACATCATCTGTTGTTCCCATTACTGTAACGTTAACTTGTCTCTTACGAGCACGTACGTGATCCCAGTCAATGAAGTAGATGTGTGCAAATTCACCTGCATCTAATTTACCGTCTTTGATTGTAATTGTTTCGCTTCTTCCGAAGAATACATAACGAAGGTGTCCGTCTGTGTTCATGCTTGTGAAGTCGCCCGGTTCGTCAACAAAACGTCCAAATTGCGCATGAATTGGACCTGGATGACGGTATTGATGTTCTTCAGCAAAGTCAGGAATCATCTTTCTCATGATGTCAAGTAAATCATGTTGTAAGAATTCCAAGTCAAAACTGTCAATGTCATGTGAACACTCTTGAACCATAACAGAACATGTTGTGTGGTGGGATACTACTGATACAGTACCATTTTTAATTCCTGATGCTTCAGCAATCTCTACAACTTCTCTTGATATGTCGTGGAATGTAGGAATCCAACCTCTTGATTGTAATTGAATTTCTTTTTGTACTACTTTAAATTCCATTTTTCTTTCCTCCTAGATAAGTAAATTATTTATGTAATTGGTTTTGAATACATTTTATAATGCTTTTATTTGGTTGTCAATAATTTGTACAGTTATTATGTTTTGTATAAATTGCTTAACTGCTTAATATGTGTATAACTTTATTTAATTATCCTCCTCGCGTTCATCTGCTGTGTATACCTGGCGTTTTCTAGCCATTTCGTCGCTTTCTAGATATTCGTCATAAGTCGTAATCTTGTCGATTAATGTACCACCAGGAAGAATCTCCATGATACGGTTTGCAGTTGTCTGAACAACCTGATGGTCACGGGAAGCGAAGAGCAGTACGCCCGGAAATTTGATTAATCCGTTGTTAAGTGCTGTGATTGCTTCCATATCAAGGTGGTCAGTTGGCTCGTCGAGAACGAGTACATTTGCACCGGAAATCATCATTTTAGAAAGGAGACAACGCACCTTCTCGCCACCGGAAAGAACTTTTACCTTTTTCACGCCGTCTTCTCCGGAGAAGAGCATTCTTCCGAGGAAACCACGTACATACGTAACGTCTTTTTCTTCTGAGTATTGTGTGAGCCATTCAACAATCGAGTCTTCGTTGTCGAACTCGTGTGTACTGTCTTTCGGGAAGTAAGCCTGAGTCGTAGTAACGCCCCATTTGTAGCTTCCTTCATCTGGTTCCATCTCACCTGTTAAGATTTTGAACAATGTGGTTTTCGCAAGCTCATTTCCACCTACGAAAGCAACTTTATCTTCACGTCCGATGGTAAATGAAAGGTTATCTAAAATCTTTACGCCATCGATGGTCTTTGACAAGCCTTCTACAGAGAGAACTTCGTTTCCGATAGAGCGGTTCGGACGAAAATCGATGTATGGATATTTTCTGCTTGATGGACGAATGTCTTCCAATTCGATTTTCTCCAACGCACGCTTACGTGAAGTTGCCTGTTTGGATTTGGAAGCGTTTGCACTAAAGCGAGAGATAAACTCTTGGAGTTCTTTAATCTTTTCTTCTTTCTTGCGGTTCGCTTCTTTCATCTGACGGATGATTAACTGGCTGGATTCATACCAGAAATCATAGTTACCAGCATATAATTGAATCTTGCCGTAATCGATATCTGCAATCTGTGTACATACTTTATTTAAGAAGTAACGGTCATGGGATACCACGATAACCGTGTTGTTAAAGTTAATAAGGAATTCTTCTAACCAAGCAATTGCATCGAGGTCCAAATGGTTGGTAGGCTCATCAAGAAGCAAGATGTCCGGATTACCAAAGAGTGCCTTCGCAAGAAGAACCTTTACCTTCTCTGCACCTGTTAAATCTCTTAAGTATCTGTAGTGAAGGTCGGTGTCGATACCAAGACCATTTAAGAGAGAAGCAGCATCTGATTCAGCCTCCCAGCCGTTCATCGTTGCGAATTCACCTTCTAGTTCGCTGGCCTTGATTCCGTCTTCTTCTGTGAAGTCTTCCTTCATGTAAAGAGCATCTTTTTCTTTCATGATTTCATAGAGACGTCTGTTTCCCATGATAACTGTATCGAGAACCAGATAGTCATCGTATTTGAAGTGGTCCTGCTCAAGGAAGGATAGACGCTCACCAGGTGTGATAATAACTTCACCCTTTGAAGGCTCTAATTTTCCTGATAAGATTTTCAAAAAAGTAGACTTCCCGGCACCATTTGCACCGATGAGTCCGTAGCAGTTTCCCTCGGTAAACTTTACATTTACATCTTCGAACAATGCTTTTTTGCCGACACGCAATGTAACATTACTTGTACTAATCATTTATATATTCCTCCATGGATTTTATTTCATAAGTAACCATGGATTATCTTAACATGGAAAAAAATTCATTGCAAGCCTAAAATAACTATGATATAATACAAAGGATTATGGGCTAAGCAACCGAGCCGAGACCACTGAAAAGCGTATCAGAGAGGTTTGGTACTTTTTTTAGTAGTTTCGGACAGCTTGGCCACAGTAATAAAAGGAGAAAAAATATGTTTAAACAATTTGAAATGCAATTAGCCGGCAGAACTCTCCGCGCAGATATCGGAAGAGTGGCAGCTCAGGCAAATGGTGCAGTTCTTTTGCACTACGGTGATACAGTTGTACTTTCAACAGCAACTGCATCAGAGAAACCAAGAGAAGGAATCGATTTCTTCCCATTAAGTGTTGAATATGAAGAAAAGATGTACGCTGTTGGTAAAATCCCTGGAGGATTCAACAAGAGAGAAGGTAAAGCATCTGAGAATGCAATCCTTACATCACGTGTAATCGACAGACCAATGAGACCATTGTTCCCGAAGGATTACAGAAATGATGTAACTCTTAACAACATGGTAATGTCAGTTGACCCTGACTGCAGCCCGGAACTTACAGCAATGTTAGGTTCTGCAATCGCAACAGCAATCTCTGACATCCCATTTGATGGTCCTACATCTACAACACAGGTAGGTTTGATTGACGGAGAATTCGTATTCAACCCAAATGCAGCTCAGAGAGCAGTTTCTGATATGCAGCTTACAGTTGCTTCTACAAGAGAGAAAGTAATCATGATTGAAGCAGGTGCGAACGAGGTTCCGGAAGCAAAGATGATTGAAGCAATCTTTGCAGCTCATGAAGTAAACCAGGAAGTAATCAAATTTATTGATTCAATCGTTGCTGATTGCGGAAAAGCAAAACACGCTTACACAAGCTGTGCAATTCCGGAAGAATTGTTTGCAGCAATGAAAGAGATTGTACCTCCGGCAGAGATGGAAGTAGCAGTCTTCACAGATGAGAAACAAGTAAGAGAAGAAAATATCCGTGTGATTACAGCAAAATTAGAAGAAGCATTTGCTGACAACGAAGAGTGGCTTGCAGTACTTGGTGAGGCGATTTACCAGTATGAGAAGAAGACTGTTCGTAAGATGATTTTAGTAGACCACAAGCGTCCGGACGGAAGAGCAATCGACCAAATCAGACCGCTTGCAGCCGAGACAGATATCATTCCTAGAGTTCACGGTTCTGCGATGTTTACACGTGGACAAACTCAGATCTGTACAGTGACAACACTTGGACCTTTATCAGAGGCTCAGAAGTTAGATGGACTTGACGAGGCTGAGACTTCTAAGAGATATATGCACCACTACAACTTCCCGGCATACTCAGTTGGTGAGACAAAGCCTTCAAGAGGACCTGGACGTCGTGAAATCGGTCATGGTGCATTAGCAGAGAGGGCACTAATTCCTGTACTCCCAACTGAAGAGGAATTCCCATATGCAATCCGTACAGTATCAGAAACATTTGAATCAAATGGTTCTACATCACAGGCTAGTATTTGTGCATCAAGTATGTCACTTATGGCAGCCGGTGTACCAATTAAATCGGCGGTTGCAGGTATCTCAGCAGGTCTTGTGACAGGCGATACAGATGAAGACTATCTTGTATTAACAGATATCCAAGGTCTCGAAGATTTCTTCGGTGATATGGATTTCAAGGTTGCAGGTACACACAAGGGTATCACAGCTATCCAGATGGATATCAAGATTCACGGACTTACACGTGCAATCATTGAAGAAGCAATTGCATGCACAAAGAAAGCAAGAACTTACATCTTAGATGAAGTTATGTCAAAAGCAATTGCAGAGCCACGTCCGGAAGTCGGACAGTACGCTCCGAAGATTCAGTCTATGCAGATTGACCCTGCTAAGATTGGCGATGTTGTCGGACAAAGAGGTAAGACAATCAACGCAATCATCGAGCAGACAGGCGTTAAGATTGACATCACAGATGACGGTTCTGTATCTATCTGCGGAACGGATGCAGAGAAGATGGAAGAAGCAATGAAGATGATTGCGACTATCGTTACAGACTTTGAAGCTGGTATGGTATTTGAAGGTAAGGTTATCAGCATCAAAGAATTCGGTGCATTTGTTGAATTTGCACCTGGAAAAGAAGGAATGGTGCACATTTCTAAGATTTCCAAGGAAAGAATCAAACAGGTAGAAGATGTTCTTACATTAGGTGACAAGGTGAAAGTTGTTTGCCTTGGTAAAGACAAGATGGGAAGAATCAGCTTCTCAATAAAAGATGTTGTCGAAGAATAAAATACACTGTTTTTAGAAAAAGCAAGTGAATGCACTTGCTTTTTTTGTGTTCATAAGGTAAAATATGAGTAATTATATTTCACTTTGTCGCAATAACGCGATAAAGATGAAATGAAATAAATCTTAAAGGAGGAGATTAATATGAAAAAATTAATTTCTATGTTACTGGTTTTAGTAATGGCATTAGGTTTAGTTGCATGTAGCAGCGCACCTACAAATGACAAAAAAGACGATGAAGCAAAAGTTGATTACAAAATCGGTATTGTAACAGGTACAGTTTCTCAAGGTGAAGAAGAGTACCAGATGGCTCAGGATTTGAAAGCTAAATATGGTGATATGATTGTTACAGCTACATATCCAGACAACTTTGATAAAGAAACAGAGCAGACAATCCAAGTATTAACAACAATGGCTTCTGATCCAAAGGTTAAAGTTATTGTGTTCGTACAGGCTGTTCCAGGCGCTACAGCTGCTATTAACAAAGTAAAAGAAACTCGTGATGACATTCTTTTCATCGCAGGTGTATGTGCGGAGACACCAAGTATGATCGCTGAAGCTGCAGATATCTGTATGTTAGTTGATGAGATTGCAATGGGTAAAACAGTAATTGAACAGGCTGAAAAACAAGGTGCTAAGACATTCGTTCACATTTCGTTCGAACGTCACCTTGGATATGATACAATCTCAGCTCGTCAGGCATTGTTTAAACAAACATGTGCTGAAAAAGGTATCGAGTATGTAGAAGCAACTGCACCAGACCCAACAGGTGATGCAGGTGTTCCGGGTGCTCAGAACTGGATTACAGAAAACATTAAAGTATACGTTGATAAATACGGAAAGGATACAGCATTCTTCTGTACAAACTGCTCAATGCAGGTTCCATTGATTCAACAAGTTGCTGAATTGGGAGCTATCTTCCCACAACAGTGCTGCCCATCTCCATATCATGCATACCCAGGTGCATTCAACATCGAAACAAAGGGACATGAAGGTGATGTAGAGTACATGCTTGGAGAAATCAAGAAAGCAGTTGCAGACGCAGGTAATTCAGGACGTATGTCTACATGGGAAGTTCCAATCAACATGATGATGATTGAATCAGCTGTTGAATATGGTATCAAATGGTGTGAAGGCGATATCACAGAACGTTGTGATGAAGAAGCTTTAATCGCTGAGATGAAGAAGATTTCAGGTGAAGCTACAACAGTTACACACTATGATGCAGGTAAAGACACAGAGATTAACAATTTCTTCATGATTCTTTGCCCATTCTATGATTTCTAAGAATTAGACAGAGTATTGTAAATTTATTACACATTAACTACTTAATGCGTCTGCCGTATGTCGGTGGACGCATTAACGTGTGTAAAAGGAGTATGAAAAATGACAAACTATATCTTAAAGATGGACAACATCCAAAAAGAGTATTTTGGCAACAAAGTACTGAAAGGTGTTCAGCTCCATGTTAAGCCGGGTGAGATTCATGCACTTATGGGAGAAAATGGTGCCGGTAAATCCACACTGATGAACATCTTATTTGGTATGCCTGTCATCCACAACACCGGTGGCTTCGAAGGAACCATTGAATTTGACGGAGAACAGGTTGTGATTGATAATCCACAGAAGGCAATGGATTTGGGAATTGGTATGGTGCACCAGGAATTCATGTTGATTCCGGGATTCAATGTTGTGGAAAATGTAAAACTAGGTCGTGAAATTACGACACCGACGATTGCAAGCAGTATCTGTGGAAAATCGTTGGAAAAATTAAACAAAGAGGCTATGGCACAAGACACTCGTAAGGCATTGGATACGATTGGCCTCAATATTGGTGAAGAAGAAATGGTCGGTGGAATGCCGGTCGGTTACATGCAATTTATTGAAATTGCACGTGAAATTGATAAGACGGGTATCAAACTATTGATTTTTGATGAACCGACAGCTGTTTTGACAGAAAGTGAAGCTGAGCGTCTTCTTGAAACAATGCAGGCTCTTGCCAAAAAGGGTATTGCCATTGTATTTATCACACACCGTATTGATGAAGTAATACAAGTCACAAACAGCATGACAGTATTACGTGATGGTACATTTGTAGATTATCTGCAGACAGAAGATGTTACGGCAGCTAAGATTGCTGAATTGATGGTAGGCCGTAAGGTTGAAAAACTGGTAGATGATGTAGAAGAAGACCAACGAAATGTGAAAGAGGAAGATATCTTACTTCGTCTTAAGGATTTTCATGTGGATATGCCGGGTGAAAAAGTAAGAGGTGTGAATCTGGAACTTCGCAAAGGAGAAATTCTCGGAATCGGTGGTCTCGCTGGACAAGGAAAAGTAGGTATTCCAAATGGAATCCTTGGATTATATGAAAGTGAAGGAACTGTTGAATTTGACGGAGATATCATTGATACGAAAAAACTTGGTGCTGCGCTTGAAAAGCACATTGCTTTTGTATCTGAGGACCGTCGTGGAGTAGGGCTTCTTTTAGAGGAGACTATTGAGCAGAATATCGTTTTCACGGCTATGCAGACACAGAATCAGTTTTTAAAAAAATATGGATTCTTCACTCTTTTTGACAAGAAGAAAGCGAAAGAACATACATTGGATATGATTAAGCAGTTGGATATTCGATGTACGGGACCGGATCAGTATGCAGGAAGACTGTCAGGCGGTAATCAGCAAAAGGTTTGTCTTGCTCGTGCTATTACAATGAATCCGAAGTTATTAATCGTTTCGGAACCGACTCGCGGTATTGATATTGGTGCAAAGAAATTGGTTCTCGAATTACTTGCTAAAATGAACCGTGAGCAGGGAATGACCATTATTATGGTAAGTTCAGAATTAAATGAACTTCGCAGTTTGTGTGACCGTATTGCTATTGTTTCTGATGGTAAGATTACCGGCGTATTTTCACCGAATGCTTCCGATGCAGAATATGGTATGGCAATGTCAGGTGTTGTGAAAGGAGGTAACGAATAATGACAAAAGAAAAAACGAAAAAAGTAATCGATGTCATCGGTATACCTCGTTTGGTTGTATTTTTGTTTTTTGTAGCAGTTGTAGTGACAGCTTATGTAAAAGGGATTAATGTTACCTCTTATTTATCATCTACAATCAAGAACTGGGGAATGTGGGGTATCCTTGTTCTGGCAATGGTGCCAACGATCAAGTGTGGTATCGGACCGAACTTTGGTGTCAGCCTGGGTATCGTAAGTGGTCTCCTCGGTACGCTTTTATCAATTGAATTTGAAATTGCAAAAAAAGTAAATGCAGTTGCACCGGGATTTGGTCCATGGGCATCTATAGCTTTTGCTATTATAGTGTCTATTCTTGTAGCATGGTTGATTGGTGTAGGGTATGGTAAATTGCTTAATACCGTAAAAGGTTCAGAAATGACAGTTACTACATATATTGGATATTCTATTATCTATTTGATGTGTATTCTTTGGTTTAGAGCGCCATTTACAAGTGAGGAAATTACATGGCCTCTTGGAGGAACCGGTGTGCGTAACCAATTATCTATGGATAGCAGTTTTGGCTTTGTGTTAAATGACGCTTTGGGATTCCATATTGGTGGTAAAAGCGGAATTTATATTCCTACCGGACTCGTTTTATTTGTATTAGCTGTATGCTTCATCGTCCACTTATATTTTAAGAGTAAGACAGGTATGGCAATTAGTGCAGCAGGTTCGAATCCGACATTTGCGAAAGCAAGTGGCATTGATGTAGATAAAATGCGTGTCAAAGGTGTTGCAATGTCAACCATTTTAGGGGCAATTGGTATTGTAGTGTATACACAGGCAATGGGCTTTGTGCAAGTATATACAGCACCGCTTACGATGGGCTTCTTGTGTGTAGCATCTATTCTTATCGGTGGTGCAACGACAGCAAAAGCTTCCATTATTCATGTTATTATCGGTACATTCCTTTATCAAGGTCTTATTATCTTTACTCCTCCGGTTTCAAATGAGCTATTGGCGGGTACAGATATTTCAGATACCATGCGTCAGATTATTCAAAACGGTGTAATTCTGTTTGCTCTGGCACAAGCGAAAGGAGGGGCTTCTAATGAATAAAAAGAATTTAAAACAAGTGTTATTTGATAATAAAGTTATTGTATTATTTATTGTTTTATGTCTTTCATGTATTTTAGTGGCAGATACTCCGATTTCGTATATTGTTTCAGAAGTTTTTGCACGTTTTTCACGTAACACATGTCTGGTATTGGCACTGATTATCCCTTGTCTTGCCGGCTTGGGTATGAACTTTGGTATTGTAGTAGGTGCGATTGCAGCTCAGATTTCGATTATTATGGTTGTACACTGGCAGATTAATGGAATTGCCGGATTTATGCTCTGTGCATTGATCAGTTTACCATTGGCCTTGGTATTTGGTTATTTAGTAGGTCTTTTATATAATAAGACAAAAGGTTCCGAGATGATTGCGGGTCTTGTGCTTGGATTCTTTGCGGCAGGACTTTATCGTCTGTTGACATTGTATATCATCGGTGGCGTGATTCCATTCGATGATCCGAAACTTTTGGAACGTGGATTCGGCCTTAGAAATGCTTATGATTTGACAGGTACTCTGAAATATACGTTAGACGATATTAGTTTCCTGACGGTACTTCTTATTATCGGTATTGTCTTAGTCGTATCAGTCATTGTTACAATCCTTCACAGCAAGAAAAATGGGCTATCTATCGAGAAGAGTGCGATCGTTAAGAAACTGATTCTTGGACTGGGATTACTTGTGTTTGGCATTGTAGCGAAGATGGTTCCGGGACTTAACACTCTGTTTGGCGGAACAAGATTAATTATGACGGATGTTGCTTTGTTTGGCGGTATTATTCTGATTGTTTATGCGGTTGTCATGTTCATTCTTAAGAGACCGAAAAAAGGTGTTGGTTTCGTAGTAGGTGGTGCACTTCTTGTTGTCGGAACAGTGATTCCGGCAGTGCGAGAGATTTATCAGACAATCCGAATTCCGGCTGCTACTTATGGTATTATCTGCCTGTTCTGTTTCTTTAACACATGGATATTGAACACAAAACTTGGTCAGAATATGCGTACCGTGGGACAGAGCCGTGCGGTAGCAACTTCTGCAGGTATTAATGTAGATAAGATTCGTATTATTGCAACCTGTATCTCAACTGTATTGGCGGCATGGGGACAACTTATTTTCTTACAGAACTTAGGAACATTTAGTACTGTAACACAGCAAGACAATGTTGGTTTGTATGCGGCAGCTGCAATTCTGGTCGGAGGTGCAACTGTTCAGAAAGCAAGCAATAAACACGCGATTGTCGGTGTTATCTTGTTCCATACGTTGTTCGTAGTAGCACCGCTTGCAGCTACCAAGATTGTTGGTGATCCTGCAATTAGTGAATATATCCGTATGTTTATCTCTTATGGTGTAATCGCAGTTTCACTTGCGATGCATGCAATGAAGAAGGTGCAAAAGCGTTCTGCAGAAGCTGAAGGAAGAAGCGTTTGGGCAATGCGCCCATTTGGCAACGGAAAAGCGTAAGAGTTACAAAAGGTCACGGAAGCGTGGCCTTTTTTGTGTGAAAAAAATATTGACTTCACCGTGATAAAGCATTATACTTTACAAAGTAAAAAACAAGGAGGGTACTAATTATGTCATATGTAGATGAGATTATTGAATTAGTGGTAAAGAAAAACCCTGCGGAACCAGAGTTCCACCAGGCAGTCAAAGAAGTTATGGAGTCACTTCGCGTAGTGATTGAAGCAAACGAAGAGAAATATAGAAAAGATGCTCTTTTAGAGAGATTAGTAGAGCCGGAGAGAACGATTCTTTTCCGTGTTCCATGGGTAGATGATAACGGAAATGTACAGGTGAACAAGGCATACCGCGTACAGTTCAACAGTGCAATCGGACCATACAAGGGAGGTATCCGTCTCCACCCATCTGTTAACCTAGGTATTATCAAATTCTTAGGTTTCGAGCAGACATTTAAGAACTCACTTACAGGACTTCCAATCGGCGGTGGTAAAGGTGGCTCTGACTTTGATCCAAAAGGAAAATCAGACAGAGAAATCATGGCGTTCTGCCAGAGCTTTATGACAGAGCTTTGCAAACACATCGGTGCAGACACTGACGTTCCAGCAGGTGATATCGGAACAGGCGCAAGAGAAATCGGTTACATGTACGGACAGTACAAACGTATCCGTAACGTATATGAAGGTGTTCTTACAGGTAAGGGACTTAGCTACGGCGGTTCTCTGGCTAGAAAAGAAGCGACAGGATATGGATTATTATACTTTACAGAAGAGATGCTGAAGCTTGCGGGAATTGAGCTTGCAGGTAAGACAGTAGCAATCTCAGGTTCAGGTAACGTTGCAATCTACGCAGCAGAAAAAACAATGCAGCTCGGTGCAAAAGTTCTTACTATGAGTGATTCAAATGGTTGGATTTATGATGCAGAGGGCGTTGACCTTGCAGCAATCAAGGAAATCAAAGAAGTACAACGCGAAAGATTGACTGAATACAAGAAATATCGTCCAAACTCAGAATACCATGAGGGAAGAGGTGTATGGACAGTGAAGGTTGATATCGCGCTTCCATGTGCAACACAGAACGAACTTCTTCTGGACGATGCGAAGGCATTGGTTGCTAACGGTGTTACAGCAGTCGCAGAAGGTGCTAACATGCCTACAACTTTAGAGGCTACACATTACTTACAGGAAAACGGAGTAATCTTTGCTCCTGGTAAAGCTTCTAATGCAGGTGGTGTTGCAACATCAGCACTTGAAATGTCACAGAACAGCGAGAGACTTAGCTGGTCATTCGAAGAAGTAGATGCAAAATTAAAAGGAATCATGGTTAACATTTGCCATAATGCAGCTGCAGCAGCTAAGAAATATGGCGTAGAAGGTAACTATGTTGTAGGTGCTAATATTGCAGGTTTCGAAAAAGTAGTAGATGCGATGACAGCACAGGGAATTGTATAATAGTTAAATGATTTAGAGAAGTCATGCATGGAGATTTCATGCATGGCTTTTTCGTTTTTTTGGCTGAATACCGAGAAGTATTTTGGCAATGAAAAATATTTTAAAATACACTTGACTTTAGTGTAGTAACGTGATAACATAACGAAGTATTTTAAAATTATTATTTAAAAGGAGAATAAAATCATGAAAAAATTTATTGCATTATTATTAAGTGTACTTATGGTACTTTCATTAGTGGCTTGCACTACAAAGGATACATCCGGAGATGAGAGCAATGCAGACAAAACAGCACAGACAGATATGGAGTATGTAAAAGAAAAAGGAACATTGATTGTTGGTATCACAGATTTCGCACCAATGGACTACAAAGATGACGATGGCGAATGGATTGGTTTTGACGCAGACATGGCAAAAGCATTTGCAGAGAGCCTTGGTGTAAAAGTGGAATTTGTTGAAATTGACTGGGACAATAAGATTATGGAATTAGATGGTAAGACCATTGACTGTGTATGGAATGGTATGACACTTGTAGATGAAGTAAAAGCAGCGATGGAATGCTCGAATGCATACTGCAACAACGCACAGGTAGTTGTTGTAAACAAAGATGTTGCAGACAAATATCAGACAGTAGAAAGTCTTTCAAACCTTAAGTTTGCGGTAGAAGCAGGAAGTGCAGGAGAAGATGAAGTGGTGGCTTTAGAATTAGAAAACACACCTGTAAAAGCACAGTCAGATGCACTTATGGAAGTTAAGAGCAAAACATCTGATGCAGCAGTTATTGACTTACTCATGGCAGGTGCTATGATTGGTGAAGGTACAGGATATGCTGATTTGACATACACAGTAAGTCTTAACAGCGAAGAGTACGGTGTTGGTTTCCGTAAAGGTTCTGACCTTGCAGCAGCGTTGAATCAATTCTTCAAAGATTCTTACGCAGATGGTTCTATGATGAAATGCGCAAAAGAATACGGTGTTCAAGAGTCTATCATTGAACAGAAATAAGATTAGAAAGCAGGATTACATATGGATTTAATATTGGAGCAGTTTGCAATTGTTGTAAAAGCACTGAACGTTGGCTTTATGCAGACGTTGAAGTTGTTCTTTGCAACATTAATCGGAGCAGTACCACTGGGACTTATCATTACCTTTGGTTCGATGTCCCGGTTTAAACCATTAAGTTATTTTACAAAGATTATTGTTTGGATCGTGAGAGGTACGCCTCTCATGATTCAACTTTTAATTTTCTACTATTTCCCGGGGTTGGTACTTGGAACACCAATCTGGGGAAGCGGTGAAGCGGGGCGCTTTCTGGCGGCAGCAGTAGCATTTATTTTTAACTATGCATGCTACTTTTCAGAAATCTATCGAGGTGGAATTCAGAGTGTTCCTGTCGGACAGGAAGAAGCAGGTCTTGTTCTTGGTATGACAAAAAGTCAGATATTCTTTAAAGTAAAATTGTTACAGATGATTAAACGTATCATACCGCCGATGTCAAATGAAATTATTACGTTGGTCAAAGACACATCCCTGGCTCGTATTATCGCGCTTCAGGAGATTATCTGGGCCGGACAGGCGTTCCTTAAGGGCTCGCAGGGTATTGCAGGTGCAATCTGGCCACTTTTCTTTACCGGCGTTTATTACTTGATATTTAGCGGAATTCTCACCGTTCTTCTTGGACGTTTAGAGAGAAAACTGGATTATTTCCGATAGGGAGGTGCGTGTGAGATGACAGTATTAGAAGTTGAAAAAATATATAAAAGTTTCGGACGCATCGATGTCCTTAAGGATGTCAGTTTTTCTTTGGAGGAAGGACAGGTCCTTTCTATTATCGGTTCTTCCGGAAGCGGTAAGACCACACTTCTTCGATGCCTGAATTTTTTGGAGCATCCGGATAAAGGTGTGATTCGTGTCAATGGTGAGACGCTGTTCGATGCAGACGATGCAAGTACACAGCAGGAGTCTCATATCAGAAGCAAGCGTTTGCATTTTGGCCTGGTATTCCAATCCTTTAACTTGTTTCCGCAGTATACAGCACTGCAGAATGTGATGCTTGCAAAAGAGTTGCTTGCAAAAGAAAGACCGGATTACAAAGCGAAAAAGAAAGAGATTCATGAAGAAATCAAGGCACAGGCTGTGGAACTTTTGAAACAGATGGGACTTGAAAACAGGATGAACAATTATCCACATCAACTGTCAGGTGGACAGTGTCAGCGTGTTGCAATTGCACGTGCACTTGCGTTAGAGCCGGATATACTTTGTTTTGATGAGCCGACATCAGCACTAGACCCTGAACTTACCGGAGAGGTGCTAAGAGTTATCAAGGAGCTTGCAGACAAGAAGACGACGATGATTATTGTAACTCATGAGATGTCATTTGCGAAAGAAGTGTCCAGTCAGGTGATCTTTATGGATGATGGGCGGATATTGGAGCAGGGTGACCCGATAGAAGTGTTTGAGAATCCGAAAGAAGAACGAACCAGACAGTTCCTAGGAAGTATTAAGAGTAATTAAATGTAGGTGAGCTCATGCGTCGTATTACGCAAAACGAATTGGAAGATATTTTAACAAAACGAGTCAAGGGACAGATGTGCGTTGTCGGAGATGTAGAACTGTGCGATGCGAACCTTCGAGGGTTTGATTTGAGTCATATGGATTTCACACTCGGCGTATTTAAAAATGTTTGTTTTGATGAGGCTGATTTTAGCCATAGCAGTATCGAAAATGCATTGTTTGAGAATTGTACATTTCGTGGAGCGGATTTCCGCTATGCAAATATGAGAACTTGCGCCATGCGTTATAATAATTTGACAGGAGCCAATATCGAAGGGGCAGATTTGTTTGCTGCCGTACTAGAACATGCCAAATTAGATGGAATCATCTACAATGATGAGACAAAGTGGTTCAAACTGCATTGCCCGGAAACCGGTCCGTTTTTGGGATATAAGAAATGTTTCAATAATCGTTTGGTACAGCTTCTGATTCCTGCAGATGCCAAAAGAACATCGGCAACCATGAATTCCTGCAGATGCAGTAAGGCCAAGGTTCTTACAATAAAGAGTTTTGACTATCAAGAGGAATTTGATGAGGCATGGTCTTTGGTGGATGAAAACTTTGTTTACCGAAAGGGTGAGTGGGTAGAAGTGTCGGATTTTAATGAAGACAGATGGCAGGATTCTACTACTGGAATACATTTTTGGCTCACCAGAGAAGAAGCGTTGGCGTACTAGAAAATTGTTGTAAAAAAATCAAAAAAAGTGTTGACAAGCACACCAGTTAATAGTATACTAGCAAAGCGGGTTGCGGAAACGACCCGCTTATATATGGGATCATAGCTCAGCTGGGAGAGCATCTGCCTTACAAGCAGAGGGTCATAGGTTCGAGCCCTATTGGTCCCATATCATTTAAAAGAATA
>JAZQRQ010000029.1:0-16636 GCA_045629665.1 Faecalimonas sp. | reverse complement strand
TGTTCTTTGCTTGTGATGTTGAATGCTACTGCTGTTTCTGAGTTAAGTCCTAACTCTTTGTAGTTCTCAACTTTTGCTTTTGAAGCATTGTAGATAACGAAATCAGGCTCGAAGTTAGCAAGTTCTTCTTCTGTTGGAATGATGAACATGTTCTTAACAAAGTGTGCCTGCCAAGCTACTTCTACGATGAAACGGATAGCCATTCTTGTGTCTGCGTTAGCACCACAGAATGCATCTACTACAAATAATCTCTTGTTAGAAAGTTCTGCAAGAGCAAGTTTCTTAAGTTCTGCCCAAACATCTTCTGAGATTGGGTGGTTGTCGTTCTTGTATTCGTCAGATGTCCACCATACTGTATCTTTTGAGTTTTCATCCATAACGATGTATTTATCTTTAGGAGAACGTCCTGTATAGATACCTGTCATAACGTTAACAGCACCAAGTTCGCTTTCCTGTCCTACTTCGTAACCTACCAAATCAGTTTTTGTTTCTTCTTCGAACAACATTTCGTAAGAAGGATTGTATACGATTTCAGTAGTTCCGGTAATACCATAGTTTTCCAAATTGATTTTTGACATTTTTCCTACCTCTTTCTTTTCATTTTGTGTAAATCTTTGCTTCTATGTATATTAAAGCATTTTTCCATGCCATTATACAAGATGTTTCGATTTTCGTCAACATATCTTTGTTAAATAATTAACCTTTTAATATATTTTTTACGGTTTCTTCCATCTTGTCTGCATCGCACTCCAATGTATGAAGAATCTTTGCATCACGAATCTCTTCTACTGCATTTGGAATCTCTACATTTGAGATGACTTCCAATGCATCCACAAGGTCAAATTCCTCTAGTTCCTCATATCTTGGATCAATGGCTGTCATAACACTCCTTGAGAACTTGTACGGGCTTGCTGTTGAAGCAATCACTGTCTTTTTCTCATCCTTGCTGCCTGCCTGATATTTCTCGTATACCGATGCCGCTACAGCTGTGTGCGTATCCATCACATAACCGGTCTTTTTGTATACATCAGCAATCTTCGCCTGAACTTCCGCTTCTGTCGCATATCCTGCTGCAAAGTCAGAGAGATTTGCTTTCATATCATCCGAAAGTTCATAGACGCCTTTTTCCTTGAGCGCTTGCATAAGCTCGCTGTTCTTCTTTGCATCACATCCTGCAATCATGTAAACCAAACGTTCCAGATTACTTGAGATTAAGATGTCCATAGATGGTGAAATCGTGAGAATGAATTCGCGATTCTTATCATACACGCCTGTTTCAAAGAAATCGTATAATACTTTATTATCGTTTGATGCGCAGATTAATTTGTTAATCGGAACTCCCATCTGTTTTGCAAAGTATGCGGCCAAAATATTTCCGAAGTTACCGGTCGGTACTACCACGTTAATCTCTTCTCCTGCTACAATCTCCTCGTTCTGCAAAAGTTTTGCGTACGCATATACATAGTAGACAATCTGCGGAACCAGACGTCCGATATTAATAGAGTTTGCAGACGAGAACTGATATCCTGCTGCATCCATCTCTTTTGCCAACTCTTTATTTTCAAAGATTGCCTTTACACCACTCTGTGCACAGTCAAAGTTGCCGTGAATTGCAACTACCGATGTGTTATCACCTTTCTGTGTCACCATCTGAAGCTCTTGGACTTTACTTACACCATTCTTCGGATAGAAGACGATAATCTTCGTCCCTTCTACGTCGGCAAAGCCTGCAAGTGCTGCTTTACCGGTATCTCCTGATGTTGCTGTCAGAATCACAATCTCATTCTTTACGTTGTTCTTCTTTGCAGAGGTCGTAAGAAGGTGTGGCAAAATAGAAAGTGCCATGTCCTTGAATGCAATCGTTGCACCGTGGAACAACTCTAAGTAATATGTATCTTCCACCTTTGCAAGCGGAGCAATCTCCTCTGTGTCAAATTTTGAATCATAAGCCTTTGCGATACAGCTTTTCAGTTCTTCTTCTGTGAAATCTGTGAGGAACTGTTTCATAACTACATATGCTGTCTCCTGATAAGACATATCTTTTAATTCATCTAATGTGACATCTAATTTCGGAATGCTGACCGGCACGAAAAGTCCGCCATCGTCTGCAAGGCCTTTTAAGATAGCTTCGGAGGCTGTCACTGTCTTTTCAGAATTTCTAGTACTCTTATACAAAAGTTCCATCTCTATTTTTTCTCCTTTTTCAACAAGATAAATGCAAGTGCACTAACTGCCATTAAGATTGGATAATAGCAATATGGTAAAATATCAAACGGTGTCAGTGCTGTCAACGTCGCTGCTGACAAGAGCTGTGCTCCGTAAGGTATGAGTCCCTGTCCAACCGATGTGAAGATATCAAGAAGTGATGCTGAGCGTTTTGCATCTACACCGAATTCTTCCGAAATCTCTTTTGCGATTGGTCCTGCCATGACGATTGCAACCGTATTGTTAGCCGTACAGGCATCCACTAAAAGCGAAAGACCGGCAATACCAATCTCAGCACCTTTCTTTCCTTTGATGCCATTGCGAATCAGGTTCAAAATAAACTGAATTCCGCCATATTCTTTTACCAAAGATACGATACAAGCAACTACAATCGAAATGACTGTGATATCATACATACCTGTTACACCACTTCCAACTACCGTAAACAGTTCAGATACAGCCAATGTTCCTGTTGCTACGCCAACGATCAGAGAAACAATGGTTCCGCCAATTAATACAACAAACACATTGATACCGATTAATGCTCCAACCAGAACCAATACATATGGTAAGATTTGAAATATGTTATATGTAAGTTCCTCTGTCATCTGATAATCACTATTTCTTGTAATAATAAGGAAAATGATAATCGTAACAATTGCTGCCGGAAGGACAATCAAAAAGTTCGCTTTGAACTTATCCTTCATCTCACATCCTTGTGTCTTCACTGCCGCAATGGTCGTATCTGATATCATAGACAGATTGTCGCCGAACATCGCACCGCACAACACTGCACCGATACAGATTGCCATGGCATATCCTGTCTTCTCACTGATGCCGACCGCAATCGGTGCCAGTGCCGCAATCGTTCCCATCGATGTTCCCATAGAAACTGAGATAAAGCATCCGATTACAAAAAGTCCTACAACTGCAATATTGGATGGCAAAATCGAAAGTCCGAAATTAACGGTACTCTCCACTCCTCCTGCTGCAGTTACCGCACCCGAAAATGCACCTGCACAGAGGAAAATGAGACACATGGTGATGATATTCTCATCGCCTACTCCTTTTGAAATAATTGCAAATTTCTCTGCGAACGGCAACTTGCGGTTCTGCACAAATGCCACTGCCAAAGCAATCAAGAATGCTACGATTGCCGGCATTGCATAAAAGTCATTCATAATAATTCCCGAACCCAAAAAGATTACAAGAAATACACCTATTGGTAACAGAGCAATTGCCCTTCCTTTGTTCTCTGTCTGCATAAATACCTTCTCCATTTATTTTCTTTTGTTATTCGTGTAATTCACAAGTCCGCCTGCTGCGATTAACTTCTGCATGAACTCCGGAAATGCCTGTCCCTGGAACTGGGTTCCTTTTGTGCGGTTGTAGATTTTACCACTGTCAAAATCCACTTCCACTTCATCTCCTGCCTCAATGCCTTTTGCTGCCTCCGGACATTCAATAATCGGAAGTCCGATGTTAATAGCATTTCTATAGAAGATTCTCGCAAATGTCTCTGCGATGACACAGCTAACACCTGCTTCCTTGAGGCAAAGTGGCGCATGCTCTCTCGAAGAACCGCAACCGAAGTTCTTATTTGCCACAATCAAATCTCCCGGCCGCACTTTCTTTGCAAAGTCAGGATCGATGTCAACCATCGCATGGCTTGCGAGTTCCTTTCCGTCAAAAGAGTTGAGATATCTTGCCGGAATGATAACGTCTGTATCTACGTTGTCTCCATATTTAAATACATGTCCCAATGCTTTCATTATCTGTCACCTACTTTCTCCGGATTCGCAATACATCCTGCGATTGCACTTGCTGCCGCCACTTCCGGCGAAGCAAGGTAAATGAGTGAATCCACGTGTCCCATTCTTCCTACGAAGTTACGGTTCGTTGTAGATACACATTTCTCTCCTGCTGCCATTACTCCCATGTGTCCACCCATACATGGTCCACAGCTTGGTGTGTTAAATGCACAGCCTGCTTTAATAAATGTTGTCACGATACCTTCTTCAATACATTGTAAGTAAATTTTCTGAGTTGCCGGAATAACCATGACACGCACGTCCGGATGAACCTTGTGACCTTTGAGTACAGCCGCCGCTCTTCTCATATCTTCCATTCTTCCGTTTGTACATGAACCGATTACAACCTGGTCAATCTTGATTGGCTCCATTGCCTCAACTTCATCGATTGTATGAGCATTGCCCGGCAAATGTGGAAATGCAACCGTAGGTCTTACCTGTGACAAGTCTACTTCCACCACTTCATCGTACTCCGCATCCTCATCTGCTGTGTAGATGGTGTACTCTTTATCTGAATGCTCTTTCATGTAATTCTCTGCTTTTTCATCCACAGGGAAAATTCCATTCTTCGCACCTGCTTCGATTGCCATGTTCGCCATGGTGAAACGGTCATCCATAGAAAGATGTGCAATACCGTCACCCACAAATTCCATGGATTTGTAAAGTGCGCCGTCAACTCCGATGCGTCCGATAATATGTAAAATAATGTCTTTTCCACTTACAAATTTGCTTGGTTTTCCGGTAAGCACGAACTTGATTGCACTTGGAACCTTGAACCATAATTCTCCGGTTGCCATACCTGTGGCAATATCGGTTGTTCCTACACCTGTCGAAAATGCACCGAGTGCTCCATAAGTACATGTGTGTGAATCCGCACCGATGATACATTCACCTGCAACCACAATCCCTTTTTCAGGTAAGATTGCATGTTCGATTCCCATCTGTCCGATTTCAAAATAATGCTTTAAGCACTGGCATTTGGAAAATTCACGAATAGATTTTGAATTCTCTGCCGACTTAATGTCTTTATTTGGTGTGAAATGGTCTGGAACCAATACCACCTTGTCTTTATCAAAAACTTTGTCTGCCATCTGATTGAATACAGGAACTGCCATTGGTCCTGTAATATCATTTGCCATGACCACATCTAACTTTGCCTCAATCAATTGACCCGGGACTACTGAGTCTAATCCTGCGTGTGCTGCGAGGATTTTCTGTGTCATTGTCATTCCCATTGTTTTGTCCTCCGTTTTTCGAATACTTACCTGTCATTGTATCACACTTAAAACGGTTATGACAAGACATTATACATAGGATTATCAACGAAATTATTCCGACACCAATATAAGTGATGTTATGATTCAGGTCGGCGGTAAGCGGCGATGCGATTCCTTTACCTTGAACTGTTTTTTCCTTAATCGAATATTTTGGAATCACGGTAATCTCATAGAGCATCCTATGTTCTTCCTCACTCCAGTGCGGGATACTTACTTCTGCCTGCACGAATACATAATTCTCTGTATCCGGCACTTCAATCCGATAGATTCCTTCCGTCAGATTTTCTAATTTTGCCACCCCATTTTCGTCCGCTGTGACTCTCTTTGCCTCTCCTCCTTCTTGAATAACTGTAATGTTCTTATTTCTCATATCCTGTGGAAGTCTTATTTCTATACTGCCCTTCTCAGCTGCAAGCACAGACAACTGCCACAGACATAGCAATATGCAAAACAAGATTACGATGCATCTCTTCTTCATTCTTTCGCCTCCATTCTCTCCCCTGTTACAATCAGTCTGTGTGTATTCATGCCATAAGGTGTGCAAGTAATCAAAGAGACTAGGTCTCTACCTTTTTGAATCCCTAGTCCCCCTGTATCTTCCGGTCTTACAACCGTGATTTCACACACTTGGTACATATATCTGTTATTGTTTACTTCTATATAAAATGTATCTCCTTTTTCGACCTCTCCAAGTCTTGCAAGAAGTGTTGCATCAGGCAGTCCCCGGTGTCCGGCAAGAAGACAATGTGTACTTTCCCCGCCACCCGGAAGACTGCTCACCTGTATATGTCCGATTCCTTTTTGCAATACTTCCTCGCTCGTTCCACAGTAGATTGGTAGTACTGCATGAATTCGTGGAATCTTAAGTATCCCTATTGCATTACTCTCGTTTGGATTTTCTTTATATTCCGACACTGCCTTTTGCAGTTCACTTCGAGAATGTATCTTTCCCATAATCGGAATTACACATAACATGAATCCAATCACAAACAAAACATATTTTAATTTACCCATCTTGGTTCTATGGCTTTGGACGCCACCTCCAAATTAAAACTTCTATACGATGTCACTTTATTGACATTCCAATTGCTACAATTCACATACCAATTTGCATAATATCCAGTTTGTCTGAACATGCTACTCATATTGGTCACATTCGCCACATCCCATTTACTCAAATCTCCAAGAGCAAATGTTGTAGAAAAATATCCCGTCCCCGCAAACATATAACTCATGTTGGTCACTTTTGATACATTCCATTTGCTCAAATCCATAACAACCTTATTTGCATCTCTTCCGGTATAACCAAATGTATAACTCATGTTGTTGACATTGGATACATCAAAATCATTGATACCCTTTAGTTCGAAATTAGTTGCAGAGAATCCTGCCCAGCCAAACATGTAAGACATGTCTCGAACCTTGGATGTATCGAGTTTTTGCACATCAATACTCTCGCAGTCATACATCCAATGGAACCAATGAGCTGTACTCACAGGCTGAATCACATCTTCTACGATTACGTTTGTGACAATTGTCTTGTTGTAATAATCTCCATCATACCACGGCACCTGAGATTCTGAACTGTAGGTTGCAGTTTCAAAGCCTGTATATACTCCTGTTACCGTCTTCCCGTTATAAGTACTTCCAACCGTAATCGGCTTAGCTGAGCGCACGAATCTCAACGAACTGTCACTGGCAATGTGAATCGCATACGCAACTGTTTCTGTCCATTTTGCCTTGAGTTCTATATCTCCAATTGGCATCACAAATTGTTCTGTATACAAATTGCCTTCTGCATCCTCCCAACCTGCGAACTCATATCTATCTCTTGTCGGGCTCGGCAAAGTAATGATTTCACCATTGTACACCTTCTGCATCTCAAATGATTGATTACTGCCATTTGCATCAAACGTCAATTGGAATTCCTTTTGACCAATTGTATATTCAAACTCCAATTGTAATGCTGTCTCTTTCGGTTCAGAGGTTGTCCATGCACCTCTCACAATCCGAATGTCGCAATTTTTGCTAGTATTTTCTTTGATTGTAATATCAACCAGATTATCTTCCGACTTCAGACATTGCCCCTCAAATGCGAATGCCATCTGTTTTGCGTCAATTGGAATTGTATCTTCAAGGTTGCATAATTTCCAGTTGTTACACTCGGTAACTTTTACATTTTTGACAGAGATGGGTACCAATGACTGGTTACTGATTGCAAATTCACTGATACTGTTTTCACCATTTTCATCAAAGCAAACAGATATACTGCTTGGAATTGTCACGTTTATATTCTTTGTTCCTTCTGCCGCATACACCGAATGATTCATGAAAAACAGAGATAAAAACATAGCAAAAACGGCTATCATTCCCTTTTTCTTCTTGAATGCACAGAAAGCAACCAACCCAATCGCAGTTCCTGCCGCCAGCAAATATCCTAACATATTTGTTTTATCTCCTGTCTGTACGCCATTCGCTCCTGTCATACGCTGATTATTATTCGTCCCGCCTGCCATTGAAGTTTCAGAAGCCTCAATGGCTATCTGTACCTCTGTGGATATTGATTCCGCTGCATTTACAACACCTCCTATTGTCAAACAGGCAATAAGCAAGACCAGTATTTTCCCAAAATATTTTCTCATCGTTCTCATCATTTCACCTCTATCGTAAGAGGGAATGCGGAAGATACATTCCCTTCTTCCGCATAACCTACTTTTATCTTACATTCATGTGTTCCTCTTGGTAACTCCTTCTCAAGTTCAATCCCACTCATCTCGTAACCGGGTTCAATCTTTTTGGAAGAATAGACACACTCTCCATTTTCATCAAAGATTTCAAACACAATCGGATGATGATTGTTCTTAATATTTTTGATATTGAAAGTCTCGCTGACAGTTCCTTTAAAGATTGCCTCCGCTGAGTAATTGACATTCATCGTTCCGTCTTCAACGATGGCATTTAATTCTGCCTGTCGTTTTGATGCGTCAATTTCTTTGATACGATTCACATTGTTCTCGTACTCAGATACAGCCAGTTCCTGACCACACGAATAACACAACACAATCAGAAAACTCATAAGCAACACACATAATCCAACATATATGATTTTGTTTTTCTTCCCTGCTCTGTTCATTTTCACTACCTCTTAATTAAATTCGAAAGTGAGTTCCATTGTAAATGCTTTTGCAGATACTTGTGTCTCTGTAAATGCTCCTCTCTCTACATCAAAGATAATATCCTTTGTTTCACCGGAAGCGATGCAGATATCTGTCTCTCCAAATGTCGCTGTTCCCTTCTCACTTTCAGAACCATTATCCGGCTGTACAAGTTGCATCGTTCCCGGTATTCCTGCCGAAAATCGAATCGCTTTCCCATTCACAACCTGAGTTTTAACCTGCTGCGCATCCTTCACCAATTTCCAACCTGTTCCACCTGCATTCATATCAATCTGTTTCAAATGAATACCTGCAAGAGCACTTACATTTTGGATTGTCCAATGTTCAGGAAATGCGTTCGTTCCGTCTTCACAAAATACAATTGGAAGTGTGGATGGAACGGTCACAGAAACATTCATATCGGTTGCATTTACTTCGATTTTGACATCAGATACCGGTTCTGCTGCAAACGTTGGAACTGCGGTTCCTAAGACTACTGTGATAGATAAAACTGCTGCTAATAATACTTTTACTTTTTTCATAATACTTTATCTCCTTTTTTTGTTTTTCTTGTATTTAGACAAAGGCTCATGCCACATATGGCAACTCCTGCAAGATTTGTCAAAAGCGTTGCAGGTGAACCTGTTTTTGGAAGCACATAGCCAACATCATTTTTGATCTCTATGTTCACTTCTCTGTTTGTTTTTGTTCCTGAGATATTGCTATATTCTTCGCCGTCAACATAGCATATAAATTCATCTCTTACCGGTACAGACGACGCATGAATTTCATATACGTGAACCGGTTTTCCCTCGTCATTTTGCACCGTGTATCCCGGCGGCGCTTTTGTTTCTTTTAAATAATACTTCTTCCATGTCTCAAGACCGTACAGATGCAACACACCATTTTCATCCGTAGTACCACGTTGTATTTCTGTCAGACACTCTTCATCCTCATAAAGTGTGAATTCAGCATCCACAAGCTTGTTATCATAATGATCTGTTTTATGAATTACCAATTCGTACGGTGCCGGATCATTATATGCCACAATCTCAATATGCTCATCTGTATCCCTATCTACTGTAAAACTATGTATATAACCATTTAAGGCATAACCATCTACAGTGGCACATTCCCAGATTGTATGTGTCCCATACTGCAAACCCTTGAGAACCAATTGACCATTTTGATCTGTTACAACCTTTGTTCTTGTTCCATCCGGCGCCATATACTCAAATGTAACTCCGGGTATTGCAATTATTGTATCACTCTGATACTTTGTCAGTTTTGCCTCTATCACCTTTTCAGGAACAATCGGCGGATTATAAACTGTCATATGCTCTGCATCTCCTTCTGAGTAAATCTTTCTTACAAATACATCTTGGTTTCTCAAATATCCTTCGGAAGCCCTCGTTTCCTTAATCACCAAAGTTCCAAGTGGCATAGCTTCATATAGTTCATCTCCTGAAATAAGATAGGATTGATCGTATCTAACTACTCCGTGTTCATCCGTTTGAAACACCCATGTTCGTTTTGGCGTCTCCCCGAAAGTTGACGGTTCTTCATCCGTCTGCCAGATTCCCGCATAGTAGAAAACTGTAAATTCGGCTCCTTCTAACTTTGCACTTCCCTGTGGCTCATTTCGATTCGTATCCGAGTCTACTTTTTGCACCAGAATGTCAATTGGATTGGTCTGTGGCACATCCGTGAAACTAAGTGTCGTTGTCTGCTCTGCCGTTATGGTAAACTGAGTGACTTCATTATTTTTGGCAAAGCCGCGCGGTGACACATTTTCACGTGCATAGTATGTACCCGCTTCCAGTTCTATTGTGTTCATCTTTCCATTCGCATCGGTTGTCAATGTTCCGACTCTTGTGCTTTCGTCCAAAGATGAGCCGGAATAGATTCCGTACTCTGCTCCTTCCAAAGAATAGCAGGCATTTCCATTATGTAATTGTGTGTTGGATGAATATTTGATTCCTGTTACATATCCGTTTTTCTCCATCTCGTAGAATGCGAGGTTCTGCATTGCATCCGAGGCTGTAATTGCCAGATAGGCTTTGAAATTACTTGGCGGAGAAGGATATTTCGATGGGTTGTTGACCAGTTCCCAGTAAAACGCATCATATTTTGCGCTTGCTCCGGTTGCTGATTCCCCGATATTTGCATCTGATACCGCAATCGCGGTTAAGACATGAGCTCTTTCATCGGTTCCAAGGGTGTTTTGCGGTCCGTTGTAACCATAATAAAGAGCTTTTCTGAGCACATCATTTGTGCATGGGACAATTTCTTCTACTGCTGTCCCCACTGTTGGCCAAGACTTGTTGTATTGTGCACAAAACGCGTGGACACCGTTGACGTAATATCGACCGGTGCTGATTCCCCATGTAATCTTTTGGTAACCCGTCACACTACCGGCAGATGCATTCGCTTTCGCTACACATATACTTATTGTCACGAACAAAATGGCCAAAAATAATCGTAACAATCTTCTTTTATCCCTATTCAATTTTCTTCCTCCTTTTGCTATCAACTAACAAAAATAGCGACAATCATCCTATCATTCCACCCTTCATTATTGAATTTGCTCGTTTTGGATACCTGGGATGAAATTCCCATTGAAAAAAGATTTGTTCTTCGACGAGTGCTTTTACTATAATCTTATTTTTTTCTGTTGTCAACAACTTTTTTATTTCTTTGTTTTGCCAAATGACTTTCGCATCCTTTTGGCATTTCTACGCTCCGTTTTGGACATATACAAAAAAACTAGTTTTCTATGCCCAAATTTTCCTATATTTTTGTAAAAAAAAGACGTATTGGGCATATAGAAAAAAATCAGTTCATAACACCCCACAATTCTTTAAAATCGTGGGCATCAGAATACAATTTTTCTCTATATGCCCAAACGCCTATTTTAAAATGTCCCCTGTAATGCAAACAACTTATTTGACTGCTTCTAATTCCTTCAACCAAACTGCAACACATGCATCACTCGGCATACGAAGTCCGCCTCTTGGAGATACATCCACGCTTCCAACCTTTGGTCCGTCCGGAAGACATGAACGCTTGAACTGCTGACTGAAGAATCTCCAATAGAACTTCTTGAGCCACTTCAATATCGTCTCATCATCATATGTCCCTGCAAATGCATACTTCGCCAGTCTGTATATCTTGCTCGGAGCAAAACCGAAGCGAAGTACATAGTACAGATAGAAATCATGAAGTTCATAAGGTCCTACCAAGTCTTCCGTCTTCTGTGCTATCTCGCCATCCTTCGGCGGAAGAAGTTCCGGACTTACCGGTGTGTCGAGCACATCGTAAAGCACCTCACTCAGTTCTTGATCTTCACAGGTGTCTGCATAATATCTTACCAGATGACGCACCAAAGTCTTTGGCACAGAGCCGTTCACGCCATACATGGACATGTGGTCTCCGTTGTAGGTTGCCCATCCAAGTGCAAGTTCCGACATATCTCCGGTACCGATTACCATGCCGCCTGTCATATTGGCAATATCCATCAGCACCTGTGTACGCTCTCTTGCCTGTGCATTTTCAAATGTCACATCATGTTTATCTTCCGGTTGCCCAATGTCTCTGAAATGTGTGCGAACCGCATCCTTGATATTGACTTCACGTAAGTTCGCACCAAGCTTCTGTGTCATCTTGCAAGCATTCTGATACGTTCTGTCCGTTGTTCCAAAACATGGCATCGTCACACTCTCAATCTGATTACGCGGAATTCCCAGCATATCAAACGCTTTCGCAACTACCAGAAGTGCCAAGGTAGAATCAAGTCCGCCTGAAATTCCAACAACTGCACTTTCGCAGTGTGCATGCTCCAGACGCTTCTTAAGCCCCATCGCCTGAATCATAAAGATTTCCTCGCAACGATTCTCACGGTCCGTCTTATCACTTGGAACAAAAGGCATCGCTTCAACGGTTCTTGTAAGCGTTGTGTCCTCAACCTCCAATGAGAATGGAACATCAATTGCATCCTGACGGTCTTCCATCTGTTGGAATGTAGTATTTCTGCTGCGCTCTGCCACCAGTTTTTCTATATCAATCTCACTGTAAATCGTCTCATTCACAAAACGGCTGGACTCCTTTAATACAACGCCATTTTCTGCAATCATGTTGTGACCGCCGTAAACCAAATCTGTCGTGGATTCGCCTTCCCCTGCGTTTGCATAAATGTATCCGGCAATGAGTCTCGCCGACTGCCCTGTAATGAGTTTCTGACGGTAAGTATCTTTGCCGACTGCCTCCGCACTTGCAGAACAGTTTGCAATCACAGTTGCTCCCAAAAGAGCAGCCTCCACACTCGGCGGAATCGGTGCCCACACATCCTCGCAAATCTCTGCAGACACAACTAAGTTCGGCATCTCACGGCAAGTATACAGAATCTTTGGTCCAAACGGAAGCCCATCTCGCTCGTACCAAATAAAGTCTGTTTTCTTCGGTCCCGGCTCAAACTGTCTCATCTCATAGCCTTCCCCGTAGTTTGGCAAAAATGTCTTGGTAGTAAGTCCAAGAAGTTTCCCACGGCTGATTGCCGCAGCTACGTTATACACTTTGTTGCGCACCACATAAGGAAGTCCCACAAAGATAAGCGCATCTTTATCTTCCGTGTGTGCCACAATCTTCTTCAATGCATCCTCAGCTGCCTTCAAAAGTGCGCTCTGCGCAAACAAATCTCCACAGGTATAACCTGTTACACAAAGTTCCGGAAACACTACAATCTTCGCACCATTTGCAACGGTCTCATCAATCTTTTTACAGATTTCCTGTGTATTGTACTCCACATCTGCAACCCTTACATTCGGAGTTACCGCTGCCACTTTTACAAATCCTTGTCTCATAACCAAAGCCCCCTATCTGCTTTTCTTTAAGATTTCTTTCAACTCTTCCACTGTAAACGGATAACTGGTGTTACAAAAATGACAGTGCATCTCAATCTCTTTTCCGTCATCAATCATTTCCTGAATATCTTTTCTGCCGATACTAATCAGCGCTTTCTCTACTCGCGATTTTGAGCAACTGCACTTAAACTGCGTCGGCATCTTGTCTGTAAATTCTACATCCATTCCTTCCAGAACAGTCTCTAATATCTGCTCCGGCGTCATACCCTTATCAAGCATGCTTGTCACCGGCTCTAAGTTTGCAATATTTTCTTCGAGCTTTGTCACAACCTCGTCCTCCACAAACGGCATCACCTGTATGATAAATCCACCCGCCTGTTTAACTGTGTTGTCCTTCTCCATCAAAACTCCAAGCCCGACAGAGGACGGAACCTGCTCTGATGTTGCAAAATAATACGTCAAATCCTCTGCAATCTCACTTGTAGTTAAGATAGTATCTCCAACATAAGGTTCTTTGAGTCCCATGTCCTTGATGACGCTTAAGACACCTAATCCAAGTGCCTTTGCCACGTCTAATTTCCCTTTTTCACTTGCCGGCAAAATCACCATCGGTTCTTCCACAAATCCCTTGACATTGCCATTGACATCAGCTGTCACGGTAAGTCCCTTAATCGGACCATCGCACTGAATCTTGATAGTAAGTAAGTCTTTCTCATTTTTCATCATGCTTCCCATCATAGTGCCTGCTGTCAGAAGTCTCCCGAGTGCCGCTGTTGCAACCGGGCTTGTCCCGTGCGCCGCACGTGCCGTCTCCACTATATCTCTTGTTGTCGCTGCAAATGCACGTACCTGGTTGTTAGCGGCAGTTGCTCTTACAATATAATCACTCATGTTATTTTCCCTTCTCTCTTGCGACTACGTACACTCGCTCGCTTTCATTCGTCGGTTGATTTCGCGTGAACGCATCATATGCTGTTATATATTCCAATCCGGATTCTTCCACCAATCCTTTGATTGTTTTCAAATCGTACGCCTTCTGATAATGCATCTCCTGATATTTGCGATACAAGTCAGAATTCTGCTCCTTAATAAAGAGACTAAGTTCATACTCATTAATCTGTTCATCCTCATAATAATAATTATCCCAGATGAAACTGCAGTCTTCCCTGTCTTCCGCAATCGTCTGATTGCCAAGCACTTCACGATACTTATACACCGTGTTGAAATCAAAGATAAAGATTCCCTTTGGATCCAGATAATTATTCGCCAAACGGAATACCTCAAGCAAATCCTCTTCCTCTGTGATGTAATTGATGGAATCGCAGATACTTACAATCGCCTTCACAGTTCCGTAAAGTTCGAACTCACGCATATCCTGTAAGAGATACAGAATATCATGTCCGGACTTTTCCCGCTTCTCCATTGCAATCTCAAGCATTTCCTCCGCATTGTCCACACCAATCATGTCATATCCTGCAGTTGCAAGAAGCTCCGTCATGTTGCCGGTTCCACAACCGAGGTCTAACACAAGACCATCTCTGATTCCATATTCTTTTAACAAATCTACTAAGTATTCTGCCCACTCTTCGTATGGAATATTATCCATGAAAGTATCATAGACAGAAGCAAAACTTGTGTATGCATCCATAGAAAATCTCCTTATCCTATGAATTGTATCACAGAAATAAGGAGATGTCCATTTCTTCTACTTATTTAATCTCATGAATCCATCCTTCCGGAGCTTCGATTCTTCCCATCTGAATTCCAGTCAATGTATCGTAAAGTTTCTTTGTAATCGGTCCCATTTCATCCATTCCGCTTGGGAGACAGATTTCTGTTCCATGGTCAACAATCTTTCCAACCGGTGAAATAACTGCTGCCGTTCCGCAGAGACCACACTCAGCAAAATCTTTCACTTCGCTTAAGTATACCTCTCTCTCTTCCACTTCCATACCAAGATATTCTCTTGCTACGTAGCAAAGAGAACGTCTTGTGATTGACGGAAGAATTGTATCTGATTTTGGAGTTACGAGTTTACCATCTTTTGTGATAAAGATAAAGTTTGCTCCACCTGTCTCTTCTACTTTTGTTCTTGTAGCAGAATCAAGATACATATTTTCATCATAGCCTTGATGATGTGCATCTACGATTGCATGCAAACTCATCGCATAGTTAAGTCCTGCCTTGATGTGTCCTGTTCCATGCGGAGCTGCGCGGTCAAAATCACACACACGAATCGTAATCGGTTTTGCACCGCCTTTAAAGTAAGGTCCTACCGGTGTTGCAAAGATACGGAACTGATATTCATCAGCAGGTTTTACACCGATAACCGGGTTGCTACCGAACATATATGGACGAAGGTAGAGTGTTGCACCTGAGCCGTATGGTGGAACAAAGTCTGCATTTGCAGCCACTACCTGTTCTACTGCCTCTACGAATCTGTCAACCGGGAATGTCGGCATCTCAAGTCTCTTTGCACTGTCAACCATTCTCTGTGCGTTGAGGTCCGGACGGAATGTTACGATGCGTCCATCTTCTGTTCTGTATGCCTTAAGTCCTTCGAAAATGGTCTGTGCATACTGAAGAACACCGGCACACTCGCTGAGAACTACGGTTGCATCCTCTGTGAGAACGCCGTCATCCCATGCACCGTCTTTAAAATTTGATACATATCTTTTGTCTGTCTGGATATAGCCAAAGCCTAGGTTTGACCAATCAATCTGTTTGCTGCTCATATTTTCATTCTCCTTACCGTTGTGTCATGTTTATCGCTTCGATTCCAACGCTTCCACCGCGTACAACTTCAATATTTTGAAATTCTTCTTTCATCAGTTTGATGATTGCATCGTTCTTCGTTGCCGAGTGAACGAATTCCAAAAGTAAACTGTCTTTTCCGTAATCCACGATTCTCGCCTGGAAAGACTGTGCAATCTGGAACAACTCTACTTTCTCATGTCTGTTAATCTTCTTCACTTTTACATAGAGAAGTTCCTTCATGCAGACTGAACAATCTGTAAAGTCTACGACCTTAATAACCTCTACCATCTTGTTGAGTTGCTTTTTAATCTGTTCAAATGTCTCATCATCGCTGGATGTTGCAATTGTCATTCTTGATACGGTTGGGTCTTCTGTCGGACCTACGGTAAGACTGTCAAGGTTATATAACTTTCCGGAAAACAGCCCTGAAATCTTAGGAAGTACACCGACCTGATTCTCTACGAATAACGAAATCCATCTTTTTTTCATTGTCCCATTCATCGCTCAAGTCCTCCTTCCTAACAATCCATAATGAGTTCTTCTAATGTTCCGCCCGGTTTTACCATCGGATA
>JAZQRQ010000028.1:0-11534 GCA_045629665.1 Faecalimonas sp. | reverse complement strand
GAACGAACCCGCTCTCCTTTTAGTGTATAGAGTTCCGGTGTATCTTCATAAAATTCTTTTCCTTGATATATTTCTTCTTGCCATTTTCGAATATACTCTTCATCTGTTTCCATAATCGGTGTGACTATTTTTTTGCGCTCGCCATGCAAACTCTCATATATTTGTTCCACTCTTTTATCCGGACAACTTGATAGATACTTATTTATTGCATTCAACTCTTTTTCGACAGAACAAAGGACTTTTTTGTCATAATCTTTCTGAGCCAACTTTCTTGCAAGTCCCATGTCCTTTTCTTTGATATAGACACCATTGAAATCTTTAGGATTATTTCTATGATAATACTGTGTTCTATTGCCATGCTTGCATAGCCTTAAACTGCCTTCCGGTGCTTTTGCTAATGCTTTTTCCTTTTCTTTCTTTAATTGTTGTAACTGATTTCCTCGTGCTTCTAGCAGATCTTTGATTTGCTCCATGTGATTCTCTCCTTAGATGCATATAGATTTTTAATTTTGAATTATTTTAGATGCCTAATTTTGATATGCATATAACTCTTATAGACGTTTTTAACATATAGATTGTTTGATGAATTTAAATATAGATGCTCGAAATTTTCTATTTGGAATTCTAAATGTGATTTTCAGCAAATAGTTTCTGAAATTAGAGCAGTTCTATATGTCAATGAAATACTTTATATAATTAGTCATGGATTTTTGACATATAGATTCATAGTTTACAATGGAATTAGATGCCGACAACTCCAAATCATGATTTTATGCAAGTTATTTCGGCATATAGATTCGTAGATTGAATTGATAATATATGCCGATACAGAAACTTTCTGTATCGGCATGTGAATTTTTCCAAAAATTTTATTCCCACTCAATCGTTCCGATTGGCTTCGGTGTCAAATCAAGTAGAACTCGGTTGATACCAGGAACTTCATGAGTGATACGATCTGTAATGTGATGAAGGATAGGATATGGAATCTCTTCAATCGTTGCTGACATAGCGTCTTTTGTGTTGATAGCACGGATAATTGCTGGCCAACCTTCGTAACGGCTTTCGTCCTTAACACCTACACTCTTGATATCCGGTACTGCAATGAAGTACTGCCATACTTTTTCAGCAAGGCCGTTCTTGTCAAACTCTTCACGTAAGATGGCGTCTGCTTCACGAAGTGCTTCCAGACGGTCACGTGTAATTGCACCAAGACAACGAACACCAAGTCCAGGACCTGGGAATGGTTGACGATAAACCATAGAGTGTGGTAAGCCAAGAGCTTCACCTACTACACGAACTTCATCTTTATATAAAAGTTTGATAGGTTCTACAAGTTCAAACTTGAGATCTTCCGGAAGACCACCTACATTGTGATGAGACTTAACTGCTTTCTTACCTTCAGCTGCCTTGATAGATTCCAAAATATCAGGATAGATAGTTCCCTGAGCCAAGAATGTAATATCTTCGAGTTTTCTTGCTTCTTCAGCAAAAACTGTGATAAATTCTTTACCGATAATTTTACGCTTGCGCTCTGGATCTGACACGCCTGCAAGTAATCCCAAGAAATGATCAGTTGCATCAACATAAATCAAGTTGGCATCCATTTCATCCTTAAACGTTTTTATAACACCTTCGGATTCGTCTTTACGCATTAAACCGTGGTTAACGTGAACACATACTAACTGCTTGCCGATAGCTTTAATTAAAAGTGCTGCTACTACTGAACTGTCAACACCACCTGAAAGTGCCAACAAAACTTTCTTGTCACCAACCTGCTCACGAACTGCTGCAACTTGTTCTGCGATAAACGCTTCAGCAAGTTCCGGTGTTGTGATACGTTCCATCGTATCTGGTCTCTTGTTTGAATCCATAGTTCATCCTCCTAGTTATCATGTAACTTTAACATGTTTTTATTATTTCAATCTTACAGAACAATTATAATGAATGACTTTATAGAAATCAATTATTTTTTTATCTTGACTCCACTTTTTTTGCAAATATCATTCAGACAACATTTTTCACAATAAGGCGTAGTTCTCGCGGTACAGACTGCTCTGCCATGATACACTAATCTGTGACAGAAGTCATTTCCTTCCTCCGGTGGAATGATTTTCCAAAGTGCCATCTCCACTTTCTTAGGTTCTGTAAACCCATCTACGAGTCCCATACGGTTCACAAGACGAATGCAATGCGTATCTGTAACAATCGCGGGTTCGCCGAATACATCACCCATAATAAGATTCGCACTTTTTCTGCCCACACCAGGAAGTGCGAGAAGTTCATCAAATGTTTTTGGAATCTGACAATCGTATTTGTCACGCAATATCTTCATACAGGCACTGATATCTTTTGCCTTGCTTCGACCTAATCCACAAGGACGTACGATTTCCTCAATCTTATCCACATCGGCGTCAGCAAGTGATTTGACATCCGGATATTTCTCATATAATTTTTCCACAATGATGTTAACGCGTTCATCAGTACACTGTGCAGCAAGGCGCACACTGACAAGAAGTTTCCACGCCTCATCGTACTCTAACGAACACTCCGCATCCGGATACTCTGCTTTTAAGCGCTCGATAATCTCCTTCGCCAGCATCTGTTTCTTCGTTTTTCTAGCCATTTATCACTATTTCTCCTATCTTATCCAGCAGCCTATACATCTGCAATTTTTTCTTCTCTTTTTCTCATCACACTCTTAACAATGCGATAAGCAGCAAAACTGCACACAAGACCTACTACCAAACCTCCCAAAATGTCTGTCGGATAATGAACACCTACGTACAGTCTTGACAAAGCCACCATGGTCGCCAAAATAATTGCTGGAATTCCAATCTTTTTTGGCACCCATTTCGACAAGGCAAGCATCGCTGCGAACGAACCGCCGGAATGCCCTGACGGAAATGAGCGATACGGTGATACTCCGCCTACAAGTGGCGCAATTGCCTCATTTACAACAAATGGTCTCGGCCTTGCCACTAATCCCTTAAGCGTCACATTGATAATCAAAAAGTCAAAGAGGAGTGACAACAACACCGTAATTCCGATTGGCCTTGTCTTCTTCCAAAATAATAACACAATTCCGAGAGCAATCCAAAGGTATCCTTCATCTCCCAGATGCGTCACAAATATCCAAAAGCCATCCATCGCTCCCCGTAAATTTTCCTGTATCCACAAAATAATTGACGCTTCGAACTGATTCATGCTCTTCCTCCTAGATCTGTTTTCTAACTATCTGGTACTCGTCCCCAAACTGGTAATACGGGCACTCGCGAAAATCTCCCTTGATGAAACGATACATCTCATCCTCATCCAGATTCTTCGTACACACATAGTATTCATATTCTTCATCGTATTCATAATTCATGCAGGTCTCACAATTGCTTGCCATAATGTACTCCTTCTCTCATTTTCTTCTCAGTTAATACCATACATTTGACTGATACACTACACTTGTATTGTAACACAATATATAATGTAAAATAAAGAGTTTGCATCATCAAAATGTTTCTTACATTGTCATTTTCATTTTATTATGCTATACTAATTTCAACTCATTGGAGGTGCATTATGAGAATTATGATAAATGAATCTGCAGAAAATTATTTAGAAACGATTTTGGAACTCAGCCAGACTCTTCCGGTTGTCCGTTCTGTAGATATTGCAAATGAATTGGGGTATAAAAAATCGAGCGTCAGCGTTGCGATGAAGAATCTTCGCGAGAAGGAGCACATCACTGTGACCGATGCCGGTTTCATATATTTAACTGAATCAGGAAAAGCTATTGCGGAAATGATTCACGAACGCCACGAGCTTCTGACAGCGTGGCTTACACGACTCGGTGTTCCCGAAGACATTGCTTCCGATGATGCCTGCAAATTGGAGCATGTACTGAGCAAGGAAAGTTTTGAAGCCATTAAACGTCATGCAGAAAAACAATAAACAGAATATACAAGAGGATATTAAGCACTGATAGTCGCTTAATATCCTCTTTTCATTTCACATATTACACTATTTATCTGAAGATAGTTCTCTTTGTCCCGCACACCCTGCCGAACATCCGGAGCAATTACCGGAACATCCAGAGCAGCAACCACCTCTTTTGTGATTTTTCACCATAGAACGAACCACCAAATATATAATAACTGCGAGGACAGCTAAAACGATAATGTCTCCCATAAGAACCTCCTAATCTATTTTCCTTTTTCAGGTGCTTTGTAACCTTTTCGGAAAATTAAATACAAAAGAATAACAAGTGCAAGTACTGCTAAAATTGTAAATACGCTGAATGTTGCTTCACCGAGTACAAAACCTACTAATTGATATACAATCATGGAAATCACGTATGCAAATCCACACATATACGCAACGGTTCCCCATGTCCATTTTGCATTTCCCATCTCACGCTTAATCGCACCGATTGCAGCAAAGCATGGAGCACACAGTAGGTTAAAAATCATGAAACTGTATGCACGAACCGGACCAAAGTCAGCTGCAACCATTTTCCATATCTCATCACCCGCTTCACTGAGTTCACCGCCGAAGTTATAGAGTGTACCGAAGGTCATAACAACCTCTTCTTTTGCAATCAGACCTGTAACTGTTGCAACAGTGGCTTTCCAAGCCATATCTCCCATCCAGCCCAAAGGATAGAAAATCCAAGCAAACAATTTACCGATATTTGCCAAGAAAGAAACATTGCTGTCTTCTACTGCGACAAACGCACCATCTACATATCCATAGCTCTGTAAGAACCAGAGAACAATGGAACTAAGCAAAACAATTGTGGTTGCTCTCTTCACAAAATCCCAACCTCTATCCAAAGTTGAATAGAACACGTTGCGCGGAGACGGCAAATGATACGTTGGAAGTTCCATAACAAACGGAGCAGGCTTTCCTGCAAATGTCTTAAATTTCTTCAATATAACACCTGAAATTACAACCGCTGAAACACCAATAAAGAATGCGGAGGTTGCAACGAGTGGTGAGTTTCCAAACACGGCACCTGCAAACAATCCGATAATTGGCATCTTTGCACCACATGGAATAAATCCGGTCGTCATTACTGTAATCTTACGGTCGTTTTCTTGCTCGATTGTACGGCTTGCCAAGATTCCAGGAACACCACATCCCGTTGCTACAAGCATTGGAATAATGGATTTACCCGAGAGACCGAATTTGCGAAGCACACGGTCCATAATAAACGCAACTCTTGACATATATCCGACATCTTCCAAAATAGATAAAAGCAAGGATAACACCAAAATCTGCGGAACAAATCCAAGAACGGCACCAACACCTGCCAAAATACCATCCATAATGAGCGCATAGAGCCAACCGCTTACACCTAGTCCTGTTAAAATGCGATCAAACAAACTTGGCATCCACTCACCAAAGAGCACATCGTTTGCCCAATCCGTACCCATAGTACCGATAGAGAATGAGAAACTTCCCATCGCAATTGCATACATGAGAAACATCACACCGGCAAAAATCGGCAATGCAAGAATACGGTTTGTTACAATTCTGTCGACCTTATCAGAAAGGCTGAGCGCATGTTTCGCTGCCTTCTTCTTTACTGCCTTTCCTACAACACCGCCAATGTATGTATAGCGCTGATCTGCAATGATAGACTCCGCGTCATCATCCATTTCTCTTTCACAATCCACAATATGACATTCCAAATGTGCGAGTGTCTGTTCCGTCAGTGCTAATTCCTTACGCACCACTTCATCACGTTCAAATAATTTAATTGCGTACCAACGCAAATATGTAACATCTACGATTTCATCGATTTCTTCTTCAATATGAGCTAATGCATGCTCTACACTACCATTAAATACGTGTGGTCTGTCACCATGCTTGTGATTCTTTGCAAGTTCCACTGCCTTTTCTGCAGCTTCCTTACCACCTTCACCCTTCAACGCGCTGATTTCGATACAAATGCATCCCAGTGCCTTGCTCAATTTTTCTAAATCAATAGTATCTCCGTTCTTACGTACCAAGTCAATCATATTTACAGCTACTACAACCGGATAGCCAAGTTCAATCAGTTGCGTTGTCAGATACAGATTACGCTCAATATTGGTACCATCCACGATATTCAGGATTGCATCCGGATGTTCATTTACCAAATAAGTACGAGTCACCACTTCCTCTGGCGAATACGGAGATAACGAGTAAATACCCGGCAAATCCTGAATTGTCACATCAGAATGTCCTTTTAAAATACCTTCTTTCTTTTCCACAGTAACACCCGGCCAGTTACCGACATACTGATTGGAACCAGTTAAAAAGTTAAACAATGTCGTTTTACCACTGTTCGGATTGCCCGCCAAAGCAATTTTTAAATTCATAATCTTTTCTCCCTTTCATAAACGTATGTAAACTACTCTACTTCAATCATATCGGCGTCTGCCTTACGAAGTGTCAGCTCATATCCGCGAAGATTCAATTCCATCGGATCTCCAAGCGGTGCCACTTTTCGCACATAAATCTCTACACCTTTGGTAATTCCCATATCCATGATTCTTCTTCTGACAGGTCCATCACCATGCACTTTTATAACCGCTGTTGTTTCACCCACTTTGATATCTTTCAAAGTTTTCATTGCGTCTCCCTCCTGTTAGTCTATTGTTATTTCGATTAGTTTAGACTAACTCACAAGCAAAGATTACCACTTGGTAATCTTTCTGTCAAGCATTATTTTGTTAATTTTTTACATTTTTTATAATCCAAAATATGCATCAATTCCGTTTGCGATTCCTTGTACCATGTTATTTTGCATGATGGAATCCTGCATTGCACGGTCTTCTGATGCGTTGCTCATAAAGCCTAATTCTATAATGGTTACCGGCACACTACTCCAATTAATACCTGTCATGGTGTCATTGGTTTTCACTCCGCGATTGATAAATCCGGTAGCGGCACAATATGCATTTATGACATGGCGACTCAAGCTTATGCTTGCATTTGACAAATGACTCACATACGGATTATTCGCTGAAGGTGCAAGCGTCTCTGCACCTCTAACACTAGGACCGGCGCCGTTTGCATGAATACGTACAGCAATATCGGCATTTACTGAATTTGCGTACTCCGCACGCTCCTTATTGCTGATGTTGACATCATGGGTGGAACGTGTCATGTGCACAACATAGCCTCGGTTCTCAAGTTCTGTCTTTAATTTCAAACTGATATCTAAATTCAGAATATATTCTGCAACTCCGGTTGCCACTCCACTGGTTCCGCTAGTTACACGTGCTTTCATAGTAGAAGAACCTGGTCCGTTCGGCTCCTTTGTATTGTCACCGCGAAGTTGATGCCCCGGATCAATCACAACAACTCTGTGATTTGGGTCACGCTGTTGTCCCGGGATAGCTTCCACTTTTGATGTATTTGGAGCTTGTGCCACATTTTGATCCACAGGCTTTTCTTCCGGTTTTGTATCGCTGATATACTGCGTACTGACATACCCAATCGTATCGCCCACCTTCACTTGTGCCCAGCCATTTTCCTCTGTTCCTTTTTTCAGTTCTGTTCCTTTGGAAAGCACAGTAATCACCGTACTATTTCCATTCGGTTGTTCTCTGAGATTGAGATTAGAGCTTGTCCAAGCCGATACTGCTGTACTCTCGTCAAATGTCACCTCAGGAGTTTCTTTAGATGATTCCGCCTGCACTTCCTCTTCTTGTTCCTCAGAAGATTCATTTTCCTCCTTGTCCGGAACATTGATGACAATCTCCTTGTCCACCTTCGGATGCTCTGTTTGATCACTCTTCTTACTATTTCGCACATTGACACCAACTGCAACCGCCACCGCAAGAATAGCCAGAATTGAAATCAGTACTATGTATTTTTTCTTCATCTCTCTATACCTCTCATGTGATAAACCTATTATATTATTTCTTTACTTTTTTTGCCATATTGAATATAATATTTTCTATAAGATTCGAGGAGAACGGTTATGGAAAATCAAAAACAACGAATTTACGATGAATTAAACAAAATGAATATCAAATATGAAGCTGTAGAACATGAACCGGTACATACCATGGAAGATATGGACCGCTTAGGACTTCCGGCAAAAGGAACTCTATGCAAAAACTTATTCCTCAGAGACGCAAAAGGAAAACGTCATTTCCTTGTAACTGCGGATGAAAATGCAAAAGTAGACTTAAAAGCATTGGCTCGTCAGCTCGGAACCAGCAGTCTCAGCTTCGCTTCAGAAGAGCGTTTGGAAAAATACTTAAAATTAAAACAGGGAAGCGTAACTCCATTTGGTCTAATTAACGACACAGACCACGCGGTAGAATTCTTCATTGACCGCAACTTGTCAAAGTGCAAGAGCCTCGGTATTCATCCATGTGATAATACTGCGACGGTATTCTTGTCTTATAAAGATTTGGACAAGTTCTTGTGGAACTTGGATATTGATGTAATTCAGATTCGTTTCTAAAAATTGCAAAGGGCACATTGCAAACTCGCGATGTGCCCTCTATTTTATTATTTCTCTTTTGTTTTCTCATTTTCTTCTGGCAATTCTATCAATGGGCGAACATGTAGTTCTCTTGAAATATATTTGCCATCTTTTCTGTGTTGCCTTACGCATTCTGTAAGCAAAAATTCTATCTGCCCGTTAATCGAACGGAAGTCATCCTCTGCCCAAGCTGCAAGTGCATCGTATAACTTCGGTGATAAGCGGAGCGGAACTTGTTTCTTTACATCTGCCATACTAATACAAACTTCCTGTATTTACGATTGGCTGTGCATCGTGATTTCCACAAAGTACTACTAACAAATTAGATACCATAGCAGCTTTTCTTTCGTCATCCAACGTTACCAAATCATTTTCATTCAGACGCTCCAATGCCATTTCCACCATACCGACTGCTCCGTCTACAATCATTTTTCTTGCGTCAATAATTGCAGATGCCTGTTGTCTCTGAAGCATAACTGCAGCAATTTCAGGTGCATAAGCTAAATATGTGATACGTGCTTCCACGATTTCCAAACCTGCTTCTTCCACTTTCGACTGAATTTCCTGTTTGATGCGCTCCGCAACCACTTCGCTGGAACCACGAAGACTTCCTTCATCTGCAATGCCATCACCTGTTGTATCCACATTTGGTGCTACATCATATGGATATAATCGAACAATATTACGAAGAGCGCTATCGCATTGGAGTGACAAATATTCTTTATAATTGTCTACGTTAAATACTGCTTTCGCTGTATCCACTACTCTCCAAGTAACTGCGATACCTATTTCCACCGGATTTCCGAGACAATCATTGATTTTCTGTCGATTGTTGTTAAGTGTCATAATTTTGAGCGAAATTTTCTTCTCTGGTATTTCCATTGACACATCTGCCGTGTTTGATGCAATAACGAATGGCTTTTTTGCACCTGCATCTACATCTCCACTTTGATTTAATTTAGTCTTTGCTGCCGGATTAAAACCTGTACAGAATGGATTTACAAAATAGAATCCTTCATTCCTTAAAGTGCCGACATAATTACCGAATAATGTAAGTACTAATGCTTCTTGCGGCTTCAAGGTCTTAAGCCCACAAAACAAAATCCAACCAAGCGAAATCCAAATGACTGCCACCACGATTATTGGGACATTGCTCGACATCGCACCAAAAATCAATCCGACAATAGCAACTGCATATAATACCAAAGTGAGTAATAACATTACCATACCATTTTTCTTATTTTGTAATACAATTTCTTTCATTATAAAACCTCCTGTTTTATTTGATATCAAAATGATATCACTTTTATTTCATTTTTGCAAGTACTTTCTTTAATTTAATTCCGAACCTTAACATGTACTCATGCATATAATATCTTACAAGTATTCCGCACTGCATTCCGGAGGTCCTATTATGGAAAACAATTTTCAAAAAATCGCAAACAAGGTATCTGTCATCACCATCATCGGAAATGTAGTGCTTTCTGTGCTCAAACTTGTAGCCGGTCTCATCGCTCATTCCAGTGCTATCATCAGTGATGCCATCCACTCTGCATCCGATGTCTTCAGTACAATTGTAGTTATCATCGGAATCAAATTCGCGTCCAAAGAGCCCGACAAGGAACACCCTTACGGTCATGAGCGTTTAGAGTGTGTGACGGCAATTATCTTAGCTATGATTCTCTTTATGACAGGTCTTGGAATCGGTCTGGAGGCGCTAAAAAATATTTTCACTGCTGACTATCCGAAAAACTCGCCGGGAATCTTAGCATTTATCGCGGCAATCATTTCAATTGTCGGCAAAGAAGGGATGTATTGGTACACAAGATATTATGCAAAAATGATTGACTCCGATGCCTTGATGGCCGACGCATGGCACCATCGCTCTGATGCATTTTCATCTATCGGCGCCTTAATCGGAATCGGCGGTGCAAAACTCGGCTTTCCGATTATGGACTCTGTCGCCAGCATCGTAATTTCTGCGTTTATTGCAAAGGCCTCCTACGATATTTTTAAAGATGCTATGGATAAAATGATAGACCACGCCTGCGACGATGAGACAGAAACTCTGATTCGCACATGTGTCATGGAAAATGAAAATGTAATGGGTATTGATTTACTGAAAACCCGCATTTTCGGTAATAAAATCTATGTGGATGTAGAAATTCTCGCAGATACTGCCTGCACACTAAAAAAGGCACATCTCATCGCCAGAGAAGTGCATAATAAAATAGAAGAAACCTTTCCAAAGGTAAAACATATTATGGTATACGTCAATCCTGATGAAAACTCCGAATAAAAATTCTCACTCTGTGACAAAAGTCACAGAGTTTTTTTGAATAATCATATAAAATCAAATCAACAAAACAAAGAAAAGAGAGGTAAATACTATGAACGCAAAGAAATTAAATAAACAAAACTTCCAAAATGAAATTATAAATAACCCGAATATCGCATTGGTAGATTTTTACGCTGACTGGTGCGGTCCTTGCAAATTAATGGCACCCATCATTGACGAAATCGCCGATGAGCGCCCGGATATCACAGTTGGTAAAGTAAATGTAGATGAAAATCAAGAACTCGCCAACCAATACAGAATTATGACCATACCAACACTTATTATCTTTAAGAACGGAACGATTGTTAATCAAATTTCCGGACTCCGTCCAAAAGAAGATATTTTAGAACTATTGCAATAAGATTTAATCATATGCGATACCTTGCAATTTTCTTTTATTGACGATCGTGATTCCCTTTCTCGTAACCCCGATAATGCCATCATTGGCTAAATGTTTAAGCATACGAGTAACTACTTCACGAGCTGTACCCAAATGACGCGCGATTTGTTCGTGCGTCATTGTTATTGTATCGGAACTATTTACCTGCGCATCCTCAAGCAAAAAAATGGCAAGCCGTTTATCCATACTCATAAAAACGATTTGCTGCATAATCCACATGACGTCAGAAAAACGACTCACCGCAATTTCAAGAGCATAATTCCTCACTTCCAACACACGTTCACTAATTGCCCCAAAAGCCATGCCACTTATCATAT
>JAZQRQ010000027.1:0-16391 GCA_045629665.1 Faecalimonas sp. | reverse complement strand
TTATTAACATGATGGCAGCCATCAGTCCGCTTAGTATTCTTTTCTTCATAAAAATGTCCTCCTTTTGCCTCTATTTTACTACATTGCTTTCCAGTTACCATTGGTAAAATCAGGAAACTCCATTGGTTTACCTCCCTGAGCTATGGATTGCTCTGACAATGCTGTTACTGCCATCCACGTAGCCGCATCATATACATCTATCGGCATCGGTTTCTGATTCCTAATACAATCAAAAAATACTGACAACATCAGGCCGTCTGCACCGCCGTGGTCTCCCATGATTCCCGTTGCACCGGTCATGTGCTCTTTCCATAATGGATGGTCATATTGCTCTTCATACTCTTTGGCATTGCCACCTTTCTCGGCCAGCCATTTTTCATGGAACACTTCGTCTTCTCCGTTATCCATGTAGACAGAATCCGTTGCTTCCTCATACATTCCCTTGGTACCGCAGATCGTGAATCCACGACTGTAGTATCGAGGAAGTGTCGTGTTAAGTGTCATCGTGACTGTCTGACCCTGCTCACACTGAATCACTGTTGTCACAACATCGCCTTGCTTAAATACTGTGTTTTTCAATTCTTCGTCATCCGCTTTGTTTTTCTCTATGTACTCATGAAGACCTGCAGCCTTCGAAGCAATCGACACCAGCGATACAAATCGATTGCCATGGTTAATATTGAGTATCTTTGCAATAGGTCCCAACTCATGTGTCGGATAGTTCTCTGCGTTGTGAGTCTTGTATTTCTCTAAACGGTAATGTCTATTCTCAACTCCATAAGCAACTTCCTTGCGCAAATCATGCATGTAACCGCCTGCACAATGCACAATCTCTCCGAACACACCTTGCTTAGCCATATTCTGCGCCATCAACTCGCGGCGTCCATAGTTACAATTCTCCAAAAACATAAATGTAGCATTCGTCTCCTCATAGGCTTTTACCAGCTGCCAACATTCGTCTAAATCAAATGTTCCGCCAACTTCCAAGCCTACAATTTTTCCGGCATGCATAGCTTCTATCGCCATTGGAATATGCATTTCCCACGAGGTGGCAATAATAACAGCTTCCACCTCCGGATTAGCCAGTACTTTTTTGTAATCTGTTACACATACCGGCGTCTCTCCTGATGCTTCAAATACGGCGTCTGCGGCTGCTTTTGCCCGGTCCTCATAACCGTCGCATACTGCTACCACAGAAACATCTTTCCAGCCAGCCAGAATCATATCCAATAAGCCTTTTCCTCTCTGTCCTAAGCCGATTACTCCCAGTCTAATTACTTTATTTTTCGTCATTTTAACCAACTCACCTCTTTACATTTATAGAATCCTCGTTATAATTATTATTATAGTGTGTTCTTTTTAATATATCCATGCGATTTAGGGCGCAAATATTTTGATTTTAGGCGGTGCTTAATTATGCTATATCCATCATTTCCATGTAAGAAAATTGTTTCTTTAGATACCTTGTATTCTCTTTTTAAACCGACTTTTGCGAAAAACTTTGTTTTTTCCGGGGAAGTACATGATTTTTGGGAAATCCTCTATGTGCGCTCCGGTGAGATTACAGTCAGCGCCAACGAACAAGTCTATGTATTGAAGAAAGGTGATATCGTTTTTCATAAACCAATGGAATTCCACAGTTTTTACATATCGGGAAAATCTGCAGCCTCATGTTTTATTATGTCGTTTGTGGCATCGGGTCCGTTAATGACAACTTTCGAAAACTACGTTGCAACGCTCTCACAGGGACAGCAAAAACAACTATCCTCATTGATTTCATTCTTATCTCACGAATGTTTCCTGGATACCGGTGTGGAACGACGGTGTCTTCACTACCTCAATGAGCACCCTGATATGTTTCAGATGGTTGTGAATCGAATTGAACAGTTTTTATTATCATTTCCAAAGCGTCCTGTTTACATTGATTCCAATCTATCAACTGCCAATGCAATTGTTTATCAGCGTGCTGTGCATGTAATGGAAGAAAACATCTCACAGTGGTTAAGCGTTCCGGAGATTGCTGAGAAATGCAATGTAAGTGTCACATACTTGAAAGAGATTTTCATCAAATATACAGGGCTTGGAATTCATAAATACTTTTTGAAATTGAAGCTGTCACATGCATATCAAATGCTGAAAGACGGACAGTCTGCAGATGAAGTGTCCAAAGCATTGGGATTTAGCAGTCCGAGTTATTTTAGTACTGTATACAAAAGGGAAAACGGCGTTTCTCCTACGCTACATAAATCAAGTACGTAATGTATGCTAATATGCCAAATCTATAAATACAAAAAGAACCTACCCCCGTGATATGGAGTAGGTTCTTTGCTATTATTCTGATTTCATAGTGGGGAACAACAGTACATCTCTGATTGCTGAACTGTCTGAGAACAGCATACACATTCTGTCAATTCCGTAACCAATACCACCTGTTGGCGGCATACCGATTTCCAATGCATTTAAGAAATCTTCATCTGTTGTGTTCGCTTCTTCATTTCCCTGAGAAAGTTGTTCTTCCTGATCTTTGAAACGTGCTCTCTGGTCGATTGGGTCGTTAAGCTCTGAGTAAGCGTTTGCCATCTCCCAGCCGTTCATAAAGAACTCGAAGCGTTCTACGTATTCCGGATTCTCCGGTTTCTTCTTTGTAAGTGGAGATATTTCAATTGGATGGTCCATTACAAATGTAGGCTGAATCAAGTGCTCTTCAACATATTCTTCAAAGAATAAGTTAAGAATATCACCTTTCTTATGGCGTGCCTCGAACTCTACATGATGTTCTTTTGCAACTGCTCTTGCTTCTTCTAATGTATGAATCTCATTCCAATCAACGCCTGCGTATTTCTTAACAGCGTCAATCATTGTGATTCTCTCGAATGGTTTTCCAAGGTCCATCTCTACGCCGTTATAAACGATTGTTGTTGTTCCAAGCACTTCCTGTGCCACGTGACGGAACATATTCTCTGTCAAATCCATCATGCCGTGATAGTCTGTGTATGCCTGGTATAATTCCATCAATGTGAATTCCGGATTGTGTCTTCTGTCAAGACCTTCATTACGGAATACACGTCCGATTTCGTAAACGCGCTCTAAACCGCCTACGATTAATCTCTTTAAGTATAACTCGAGTGAGATACGAAGTTTAAAGTCTTCGTCCAACGCGTTAAAATGTGTCTCGAATGGTCTTGCTGCTGCACCACCTGCATTCGATACGAGCATTGGTGTCTCTACTTCAAGGAAACCTTGTCCGTCTAAATATCTTCTGATAGAGCTTACAATCTTAGAACGCTTGATAAACGTATCCTTTACTTCCGGATTCATAATAAGGTCAACGTATCTTTGACGGTAACGCAGGTCTGTGTTAGTAAGACCGTGATATTTTTCCGGAAGAATCTGAAGGCTCTTAGAAAGAAGTGTTACTTCCTCAGCATGGATAGAGATTTCTCCCATCTTTGTGCGGAACACTTCACCCTTAATACCTACGATATCACCGATATCCATTCTCTTAAATGCCTTGTACTCTTCTTCGCCGACACAATCTCTTGCAACATAAGACTGAATGGTTCCTTCTAAATCCTGAACATGACAGAATGAAGCTTTACCCATCACACGTTTGGACATAATACGTCCTGCGATTGATACTTTTTTGCCTTCCATCTCCTCAAAGTTGTCTTTGATGGATTGGCTGTGTGCGTCTGCATCATATTTTGTAATCTGGAATGGGTCCTGCCCATTTGCCTGCAATTCTGCTAATTTTTCACGACGCACTTTTCTCAATTGATTCAAATCCGGTTCTTGAACTTGTACATTATTTTGTTCTGCCATGTCTCTTCCTCCTCATTTACTGTCACTAGATACTTCTGTCAATCTTTAATACTTTGTATTCCATAATTCCGACTTGTGTCTCTACGGAAACTTCTTCTCCGATGCCTTTACCGAGTAATGCCGCGCCAAGTGGAGATTCATTGGAAATCTTGCCTGCCAAACTGTTCGCTTCTGTAGAACCTACGATTTTGTATTCTACTTCTTCTTCGAATTCTACATCATACAATACTACGGTGCAACCAACGCTGATTTTATCAAGATCCACTTCTTCTTCATCTACCACGTCCGCATTCTTCAGGATCTTTTCAATCTCTTCAATACGAGCTTCAATGTCGCGTTGCTCATCCTTTGCAGCATCATATTCAGCATTCTCTGACAAGTCTCCCTGTTCTCTGGCTTCTTTGATCTTCTGAGCCACTTCCTTACGTTTTACTACCTTCAGGTTCTCAAGCTCGCTCTCCAATGCTTTGAGTCCTGTGTAAGTAAGAATGGTTTTCTTTGCTGTCATGTTTCGTACTTCCTTTCTGACATATTTTTCCTTCTATATTTGCTCTCGATTCCTCGATAAATCAATCTATTCTCACAATTTCAACATTATACATGAATGGGAAATCAATGTCAATCTTTTTATATCTTTTCTTCTAGCAGTTTCGACAGCTCCTCGTAGGATTCCACGGCATTAATCTCGCCTCTTAGCTTCGCAGAATTCTTCAGTCCACTTGTATACCACGACACATGTTTTCGCATTTCGCGAATGCCAAGGTATTCACCTTTGTACTGTATCTGAAGCCTCGCGTGTCGAAGCATCATCTCTTTTAATTCTTCGTTACTCGGTCTCGCCGGCATCACTCCGGTCTTCTCGTACTCTACGAGCTCCGAGAATACCCAGGGATTCCCCTGCGCGCCTCGCCCAATCATGACACCATCGCACCCGGTCTCGCGCATCATTGCAAGCGCACTTTCACCCGATACCACATCACCATTGCCGATAACCGGTATGGAAACTGCTTCTTTTACTTGACGAATAATATCCCAATCTGCTTTTCCGGAATAGTATTGTTCTCTCGTTCTTCCATGCACGGCGACTGCTGCCGCACCTGCATCTTCGATAATCTTTGCAATTTCCACTGCATTTATACTCTCTTCGTTAAATCCTTTTCGAATTTTTACCGTAACAGGCTTTTGAATCGCCTTAACCGTCTTACTCACAATCTCATGCACAAGTTTTGGTTGATTCATCAGTGCAGAGCCTTCACCGTTTCTCACAATCTTCGGAACCGGACAACCCATGTTAATATCCAGTATCGCAAACGGAAGCTCTTCTATTCGCTTGGCAATCTCACTGATGACATCCGGCTCTGAGCCGAAAAGTTGGAGTGACACCGGTTCTTCCTCCGGGTGAATCTCTAAAAGTGCCTTTGTATTTTTATTGTTGTATTGTATTGCTTTTGCACTTATCATCTCCATACAGAGAAGCCCTGCCCCCTGCTCTTTGCAGAGCAAGCGAAATGGCAGGTCTGTTACGCCTGCCATAGGTGCTAAGATGTATGGATTTGCAAGTTCAACATTTCCTATCTTCAACTTATTCATTCTATTGTTCTGCCTTTTTGTACTTTTCATAAATCATTCGAAGGCCGTCGAGTGTTAACATCGGGTCATAGATATCAATCACATCTGTCTCCGGCACGATAATATTTCCAAGACCGCCGGTTGCCACTACTTTTGCATCCGGATAACCTGCCGCCTTTAATTTGTTCACAATATACTCTGTCTGTCCGATGTAGCCAAATACCAGACCTCCCTGCATACTGGACACCGTCTCTTTCGCTACAACTGACTCCGGCTTGCGAATCTCAATCTCAGGAAGCATCGCAGCTCCACCCCAGAGTGCTCTCGCAGAAGTTCTGATACCCGGTGAGATGACACCGCCTTCAAACACACCGTCTGCAGTTACAATGTCGTAAGTCGTCGCGGTACCGAAATCCACCACGATAACAGGTCCGCCATATTTCTCATAAGCAGCCACGGCATCCACGATTCGGTCCGGACCGATTTCCTTCGGGTGCTCGGTGTTAATCTTAAGTCCCATATCCAAGGTGCTCGGCACAATGGCCTTTACATGAAAATACTTGATAATCGCGCTTCCCAGTGAATGCATCACGTCCGGCACAACAGAGGAAACGATGACATCTTCAATATCCTTTACATCAAATCCTCTGTGCATTAACATGTCACATAGTTGGATTCCGTATTCATCCGATGTTCTCGGTTGCTTTGCAGTGGCACGAAACGTCGCCTTTAATTCTTTCCCGTCAAACACACCTAAAGTAATGTGTGTGTTTCCAACATCTACTACTAATAGCATTATACTTCCTCCCCTAAGAAAAATACCTTGTAATATGTATGCAATGCCTCTAAAAGCTCCTGCTTGGTTCTCTGGAGTTCTTTGATTTTCAGATGGCTTCCGATTTCGTCAAAGAAAAAGTCATTTTCCTCATTCGACACCTCAAAACAGAGTTCTCCGTTTTCCTCAAATACAAGTGTAAGAATTCCCCCTACGTCCTCCGTAAACAGAACGCACATAATCTTCAGTTCATCCTTCACACTGTCCGGAAGTGTCTCGAAATCCGGATTCAGATAATATTTTTGCTCATAAGAGTTCGCGCCACACAGCACTGTTTTGTCTTCGTACATACTCCCTCCTAAATGTATCCGTAAATACCTCGCACAGATACTTCTCCTGCATAAATGTATTTTTCTTCTCCCTCTGTCGTTCGAACCAAGAGCTCGCCTTCAGAGTTAATTCCCTGTGCATAAGCTGTATATTCATTTCCGGGTTCTAATACCCGCACTTCTTTACCGACATTTACCAGCATATCATTGTATGCTTCCCTTAAAAACGACAATTCCTGCATCTTAAGGAACTGCCGATACTCCTTATCAAAATGCTCTACAACAGATTCTACCATCGTTTCTCTATCAAGGATTCTTCCGCTCTCCAGATAAAGAGACGTCGCGGTTTCTTTTAGTTCTTGCGGAAACTCACTTGTGTTCACGTTAATTCCTACTCCGACCACTACATAGTCAATCTCAGAGTCTTTTAACTGCATCTCCGTCAGTATTCCGCATATCTTCTTGCCTGAAAGTACCAAATCATTCGGCCACTTAATCTGCACGTCTGTAAATCCAAGTTGTCTTAGAACCATCGCAACGCTGTATGCCACGACAAGCGTGAGCATCGGCGCTCTGTCCGGCACGCAATCCGGTCTTAAAAGAATCGACATGTAGATATTCTCTCCTGCAGGAGATTCCCACTCTCGTCCTCTGCGGCCTTTGCCTGCAGTCTGTGCATCAGCCACAACCACCGTTCCATGCTCTGCTCCCTGAGCGGCAAGTCTTGCAATCTCTGTATTGGTTGAATCCAATTGTTTGTAGTAAATAATCTTTTTATTCTCCAAGTGTAGCCACCATTACTGCCTTAATTGTATGGAGGCGATTCTCTGCCTCATTAAATACAACATCCGCATGCTTTTCAAACACATCTTCTGTCACTTCGTTACCTTTTACTGCCGGCAGACAGTGCATGAAGATGGTTCCTTCTTTTCCTGTCTTATCCATCAATGCCTGATTAATCTGATATGGATGTAAAAGCGCAATACGTTCTACTGTCTTATCTTCCTCACCCATAGAGCACCATACATCTGTGTAAAGCACATCCGCTCCTTCCACGGCATCCACAGAGTCTGTAATATTTAAGTATGCACCGGATTCTTTTGCATATTCCTTGCAGAGTTCTACAAGTCCTTCCTCCGGCCATAATTCCTGCGGCGCAATGATTGCAAAATTCACACCTACTTTTGCGCATCCAATCATCAGGCTGTTCGCCATATTGTTTCGCCCATCCCCAAGATAAACGAAGTTCAAACCTTCCAGATATCCGAAATGCTCCTTCATCGTCAGAAAATCTGCAAGAATCTGAGTCGGATGATAATCGTCCGTAAGTCCATTCCAAACCGGCACACCGCTGTACTCTGCCAGTATCTCTACATGCTCATGCTTGAATCCGCGGAATTCGATTCCATCAAACATGCGTCCAAGTACACGTGCCGTATCCTTTACACTCTCTTTATACCCCAGCTGAATGTCATGCTCAGAAAGATATGTCGGGAATGCTCCCTCGTCATTTGCACCCACGGTAAATGCACAGCGTGTTCTGGTAGATGGTTTTTCAAAAATCAATGCAATGTTTTTGCCCTTCAAAGAATTTCCTGTAATCCCTTGTTTCTTCTTCGCTTTTAAATCTGAAGCCAAATCAAGCAGATACAGAATCTCGTCTTTCGTAAAATCTTTGAGTGTCAAAAAATTGCGTCCTTTCAAGTTCATCTCGTAGTCCTTTCTGAGATTCATCAAAATGTGAACGAATCTCGGTAAATTTATGGTATCTCTTGTTTTTTGATATTTCTCGCTTACTTCCTGTTCTAACTCTTGAACCGTATAGATCCGATACTTTGGAATACGCAGAAGCTTCGCACTCGCCTCCAGCATGGCAAGATAGAATTCTTCATCCGTACATTTTCGCGACAAACGCAAAACAAATGTTATCTCTGCCTTCTCAATGTCGCTTAAGTTCTCCAGTATTTTTCTATAATACCATTCTTCGCGCGTTTGTTCAATATAATAAATTCGACCTGCAAGACCATAAATCATCCGCTTTGCATCATAATACCCGATTTTCAGGTTCTGTCTGCTTCTCTTGCTCTGAAATTCAATGATACTTCCCAGTTTCACCTTTGGTGCAATCTCGTAGAGCGTTGTATCTTCGTCTGCTTTCACCCTCGGAACTCTGCCCGGTCCATAGATGCGTATCTGAATAATATCCTTGTATCCTCTCTCAAGCAAAGAATTAATTGGAAAGTTATTCACAATCCCGCCATCCACATAAGTCTGCCCGTGTAATTTCTCGTTCTTAAATCCAAAGAGATATGCACTTGCAAGTAAAAAGTCTTCTAACAGTCCCTCCGGTATATCGTGGATGCTAAGGTCCATTTCTTTCAGTTGAGACACAGAAAATGTAAGAAGGCATAATTCGATTCCACACTCGCGAATCTTTTTCTCATCAATATTCTCATGAATCAGGTTGCGAAGAGGTGTAATATCCACTCCGCCATCCGACAATACCTTGCGGAACTCACTGACAATCTCACGCAAACTGTTCTCGTTTTTAAAGAGGCGCTCCATCCACATATCATCTACATCCATGACATTTGAAAATGTCATGTCATGCCATATCTCCTCGGCCTTGCGGACATCCCCCATACAGATAAGCGCACCATTAAGAGCTCCCACAGAAGTGCCGGCGACTGCATTAACCTTCACACCCGCCTCAGAAAGCGCTTTCCATGCACCGATTTGGTACGCTCCTCTGGCACCGCCGCCATCCAGCACCAATCCATATTCTTTTGTCAAATCAATTACCGGATTCATACACTCACCTCGCTCTGCGATATTAAAATACACAAAGGGGTATGCTCCTTTGCACACCCCCGTATTTTTTCTTAAATTACTCTTCTTTTGCAACTTCCACGACAGATTTTGCAAGACCTGCAATTCCCTGAAGCTCTGACGGAATAATAATCTTGGTTGCCTTTCCGTCTGCAGCACGCTCAAACGCTTCCAGACTCTTGATTGTTAGTACTGCCTGGTCTGCTGCTGCTTCCTTGAGGAAACGAATACCGTCTGCATTGGCCTGCTGCACTTTAAGAATAGCCTCAGCTTCACCTTCCGCTTCTTTGATGCGTCTTTCCTTTTCTGCTTCCGCACGAAGAATTGCTGACTGTTTCTCAGCCTCAGCTTCCAGAATCACCGATTCCTTATTACCTTCTGCCACAAGAATCGTAGATTTCTTCTCACCTTCTGCCCGGAGAATTGCTTCACGACGTTCACGCTCTGCCTTCATCTGTTTTTCCATGGCATCCTGAATCGCTGCCGGTGGAATAATATTCTTAAGTTCCACGCGGTTTACTTTAATTCCCCAAGGGTCTGTTGCAACGTCGAGAGATGCTCTCATCTTCGTGTTGATTGTCTCTCTTGAAGTCAGCGTCTGGTCTAATTCCAAATCACCAATGATGTTACGAAGTGTTGTCGCTGTTAAGTTCTCAATCGCCATAATCGGATTGGCAACTCCGTAGCAGAACAGCTTCGGGTCTGTAATCTGATAGAATACAACCGTATCAATCCGCATCGTAACGTTATCCTTTGTAATAACCGGTTGCGGTGCAAAGTCTACAACCTGTTCTTTGAGGTCTACACGTCTTGCAACACGTTCGAGAATCGGAAGTTTAAAGTGAATACCTACTCCCCATGTTGCCTGATAAGCACCAAGTCTCTCAACAACGAGTGCCTGTGCCTGCTGAACCACCTTTACGCAAGATACCAAAATCACTACTACAATCAATGCTATAATAATACCAACAAATCCCATACCTATTCCTCCTCTTTTTTCACAATTAATTTTACGCCCTGTATACCTTCAATAATCACGACCTCACCGGCCTCGATGGTCTCTTGTGCATCGTCGGTTTTCGCCGCCCATTCCATGCCATTTACCTCCGCGCGTCCGGTTCCGTGCAATGTATCAATTTTCTCCAATACAACTGCCTTTTGTCCAATCAAACTCTCTGCATTTGTTTTCTGGCGTTCCTGATTGAAAAACTTCATGGCAATCGGTCTTGTAAGAACCAGAAGTCCGATTGATACCAATAGGAAAACGATAATCTGCACTGGCAGACCGAATCCAATGTATGCAAGAACAAATGCAACAAGGGCTCCACCTGCAAACCATATTGTTGTCAATCCCATGGTAAGTATTTCAATCACTAATAAGACTACAAACATAATTAACCAAAATATTGTTTCCATGTTCCCGCCTCACTTTCATACTATGATTTATATCCCAATTTTACTACATTCATTCTTAGATTGCAATAAACAGAGATTTACAATATTGTTACAAAAAAAGAGACAGAAAAATCTGTCTCTTCAAAACTCCCCTTTTTAGCGGAAGTAGTGGTCACCGAGCTTGTATCCTACGGAACCTACTCTTCCTGTATTAAAGAACAATGCATTACCAATCGGATTCGCACCGCTCATTGCATCCCGAGCCGCCTCAAAGCAGGCAGCAGGAATGCGATTACTACTTAAGATTCTGCCAAGTTTTCCGTTCATTGCCGGAGTAAATTGACCTCTCTGATAAATGACACCTTCCAATGTGTTTGGAAAACGACTGCTTGCGATACGGTTCATAACGACTGCACCAACTGCAACTTTTCCATCGTATGGCTGATTGCCCGCTTCACAGTAAATCAATGCTGCCAATAATCTTACATCAGCTTCTTTTTGCTGTGCATGAATTTCTTCCATTGTATGTGCATCCTTTGTGCCTTCTGCGCATACTGTTTTTGCTCTTTCAACAGCAGCACTTCCAAACAAAAGTGACTCTGCCTTTACATATCCAACTACTGCGCCTGAAGTAATCTTGTACCACTCTGCACCTTCTTCTTCTACAGTAGCGACTGTATTCTTGTACATCTTACCAATCACGGTACCATTTGCCTCTGCGTAAATATCTACTGTCGTATCTGTATTCGCCAAAGCTTTTCCGTACCATTCCTGAGTTTCTACCGCAACACTTGCCATTGCAGGAATCTGTTCCAATGCTGCCGCAAGCGGTGCTACGTTAATTTCATAGTTGATCGTTTCAATTGCCTGAGTTTCAGATTGTGGAGCAGCGGCAAATGCTTGGAATTCCGATGTAAACAAAATACATCCAGCAAGCAAGAGACCAACGTACACTCTCTTTTTCCCAAAAAACATAATAACCTCCTAATTTTGTAACAACTTGTTGACATGTTTCTATTACATTATTATGCCCATATCATTCATTTTTATTACAAATTGTTACGCAATTGTTACAAATATTGCAACTTTTGGAATGTTAACATGTTTTTTTTGACCTGTCAACCCTAAAATTGTATTTATTTAAGTACAATTTATCTTCTCTGCCTTGCAACTTCGAACATAAATACAGAGGCTGCAACCGCTGCATTCAAGGATTCTACCTGGCCTTCCATCGGAATCCGCACCCAGATATCGGCCTTATTTGACACCTCATCTCGAAGTCCATTTCCTTCATTTCCTATCAGAATTGCAGTTCCTGCGCGGTAATCTTCTTTATCATAAGAATTCTTTCCATCCAAATGCGCCGCATAAGATTTGATACCTCTTTCTCTGAATATTTCCAATAAATTTACAGTATCTTCTATATATATAGTAGGCATGCGATAAATGGAGCCCATCGTAGAACGAATGGTCTTCGGATTATAGATATCCACACAATCCCTGCTCATAAAAACGGCATCCACTCCGGCACCTTCCGCAGTTCGAACAATGGTCCCAAGGTTTCCCGGATCCTGCAGATTATCCAGAACCATAAAGTGTGGATTTTCTATATCAAGCAATGTCGCAAGGTCATATTTTTTCTGTTTCACAACACACAAAATTCCTTGTGGAGTCTGCGTATCTGATACATGATGAAACACACTATCTGACAGGATTTCCAGTGGAAATTCTCCCCAATTCAAATCGTGTTTCTTCTTATTATATAGTGTCTCTGAAACATACACCTTTTCTACGCGCTCTTTCGGCACTTCTACAAACATGCGTAGACCCTCTACCACAAAGACACCCTCTTCATTTCGCGCCTTACTTTTCTTCTGCAACTGAAGCAAACGCTTCACCTGCGGATTGCTTGTACTTGTTATCATTTTACTTATTCCTTCTAACTATAAACTATACTTTGAATCTGTAACCGACACCCCAAATCGTCTCAATATACTGAGGCTTCGATGTGTCAAATTCTATCTTTTCACGAATCTTTTTAATATGAACCGTCACCGTTGCAATATCTCCAATCGATTCCATATCCCAGATTTCACTGAAGAGTTCATCCTTAGTGTACACGTGATTAGGATGAGATGCAAGAAATGTCAGTAAATCAAATTCTTTCGTTGTAAACGATTTTTCTTCTCCGTTGACCCAAACACGTCTTGCAGTGGTGTCAATCTTAATTCCACGAATCTCGATCACCTTATTTTCTTCTACCGCACTTCCCACCAAACGCTCATATCTTGCCAAATGTGCTTTTACACGTGCTACCAGTTCACTTGGGCTAAATGGCTTGGTCATATAATCATCTGCTCCAAGTCCAAGTCCTCGTATCTTATCGATATCATCCTTCTTCGCAGAGACCATAATAATCGGTGTATTTTTCTCTGCGCGTACCTGACGACAGATTTCAAAACCGTCCACCTCCGGTAACATCAAATCAAGAATGATTAGGTCGTAATCTCCGGATAAGGATTTGTCTAATCCGGTCTGTCCGTCATTGGCAACTTCTACCTCAAATCCACTCAGTTCCAAGTAATCGCGTTCCAATTCTGCAATCGTATTCTCATCTTCAACAATCAATATTCTACTCATTTACCGGCACCTCCTGATACTTTCTTATTACAAAATACATAATTGTTCCTGTTCCTTCTTTACTGGTCGCCCATATCTTGCCACCATGTTCTTCGATAATCTTCTTCACAATCGAAAGACCGATTCCACTTCCCCCGGTTGCAGAATTTCTCGACGCATCCGTGCGATAAAAACGCTCAAAAATGTACGGCAGTTCTTTTGCTCCGATTCCTTTTCCGTTATCTTCAATCTCCACCTGAACAAAATCACCAACATCCTTTACTCGTAAATGAATCTGCTTTTGCGGCTTGTTCATATATTTTAGCGCATTCGAAACGATGTTGTTAATCACGCGCTTCAGTTGTTCCGCGTCTGCAATAATTTTAACATCACCATCTACATAATTGAGATAGTCAAATTGAACACCTCTCGATTCGATATCTATTTTGAGATCTGACGCACAATCGTCAAAATAATCATTTACCGAAATCGTGCTGAAATTATAAGGAATACGGTTAGAATCAATTTTAGAATAAAGCGTTAGCTCATTGATTAAATTATCCATATCATTTGCCTTGTTATAAATGGTACGGATATAGCGGTCCATTTTTTCCGGCGTATCTGCCACACCGTCCATAATTCCTTCCACATATCCTTTAATGGCTGTAATCGGCGTTTTAAGGTCATGAGAAATATTACTGATAAGTTCCTTACTTCGCTTGTCATACTCCACCTTCTCGCTGGAGGTTTCTCTTAGACGAAGACGCATTTCCTCAAAATCTCGACAGAGCTGTCCAATCTCATCATCAGTCTCCACCTCAAGTTCAAAATCAAGATTCCCATCCTTGATATTCTGTGTTGCTATCTTCATCTGCCCGAGAGGTATCGCTACACCTCGATAAATCCAGATAATCATGATTCCTGCCGTCAAAGCCAGAATTAATACAATAGAAACAAGCATATTGCTAATATACTCCCGAACCTCAGGAATCGCATCGTTTACATTTGTTACGATATAAGCACTGCCCTCTTGTCCATTCGGATAGAGAAAATCCACCTGCTTGATAAGGGCTTGAATATCACCTCCGACATACACACCGTTTTCTGAAGACGATTCCTTCGTTCCGTATTCCGGAAGCACTTTGATAATATCCTGCGAAATTTCTTCTCCCTGATAAGCAATCTCTCCATCACGTCGTGTAATCAAATATGCATTCATCATCTCTAATTCTTTATTGATTTCATCCAGATATGCATCCTCTTCCATTTGAGAAGTATCTCGGTTCGCTGTAATGGACAACTGATGAAATATGGGTTCCGTAACTTGATTCAACGCACTGATAGGATTGGTTATAATGGTGTAATCCGCTCCTGTAATACCATAGTTGCGCTCAATGGAACGAATCTGCATTTGCCCAAAAACAGTAATAACCGTCAACGAAAGTATCATTGGAAGTATCATTACCGTCACAAAACCTATGATTAATCGTGTTTTTAACTTCATATATCCGCACCTTTATTTTCAATAGTTATATGTATTATAACATGTAGGCGAACGCATTACACCAAACCAATTGGAAATATTTATAAAAGTTTTCTAAAAAGAAAAGCTCTGCAACATCCGTTGCAAAGCCATCATTTCTTCTTATAAATATGATTTCATCACATCTACTTTGTCTAATTTTTCCCATGGCAAGTCTAAATCGTTGCGTCCGAAGTGTCCGTAAGCTGCTGTCTGCTTATAGATTGGACGACGAAGGTCTAACATCTTGATAATGCCTGCCGGTCTTAAGTCAAAGTTCTCTCTAACGATGTCTACCAATTTCTCTTCTGATAACTTGCCTGTGCCAAATGTATCAATCATAATAGATGTAGGCTGTGCCACACCGATAGCGTAAGATAACTGAATCTCACATTTGTCAGCCAATCCTGCTGCAACGATATTCTTTGCAACATAACGAGCCGCATAAGCTGCTGAACGGTCAACCTTCGTACAGTCCTTACCTGAGAAAGCACCGCCACCATGGCGAGCCATTCCACCGTAAGTGTCAACGATAATCTTACGCCCTGTAAGACCACTGTCTCCATTCGGTCCACCGATTACGAAACGTCCCGTTGGATTAATAAAGAATTTTGTCTTCTCATCTACCATCTCAACCGGAAGAATCACATCAAATACATGTTTCTTAATGTCTGCATGAATCTGCTCCTGCGTTACATCAGGGTCATGCTGTGTAGAGAGAACCACTGCATCCAGTCTCTCTGGAACACCATTCTCATCATATTCTACAGTTACCTGCGTCTTTCCATCCGGACGAAGGTATGGAAGTGTTCCATTCTTACGAACTTCTGTAAGGCGAAGAGCCAACTTGTGTGCCAATGAAATCGGATATGGCATATACTCTTCTGTCTCGTTTGATGCGTAACCAAACATCATTCCCTGGTCACCGGCACCGATTGCTTCGAGTTCCTCGTCTGACATCTTATTTTCTTTTGCTTCCAATGCCTTATTAACACCCATAGCAATGTCTGTTGACTGCTCATCAATTGCTGTGATAACGCCACATGTATGCGCATCAAAACCGAATTTTGCGCGGTTGTATCCGATTGCATCAACAGTCTCTCTTACAATCTTTTGAATATCTACATAAGCACTGGTTGTAATCTCACCCATTACTAACACAAGACCTGTTGTAACTGCTGTCTCACAGGCAACACGACTCATTGGGTCCTGTTCTAATAAGGCATCTAACACTGCATCCGAAATCTGGTCACAGATTTTATCCGGATGACCTTCTGTTACTGATTCTGAAGTAAATAATAATCTTTCCATTTCATTCGTTCCTTTCTTTTTTACATTCTCTTATTATCAGACTAAAAAACAGCCCAACAATGTCGGACTGTTTTATACGTACTTATAATACAATCCTCTTATTGTTCGATTACTCGCTCAGGTTGGCACCTTCCGTCTCCGGGGTTGCCGTGGCTTCACAGATCCTTCTTCTCCACCACTCTGAATAAGAGATTTTTATTTTGTTCCGTTGATGATAATA
>JAZQRQ010000026.1:0-15765 GCA_045629665.1 Faecalimonas sp. | reverse complement strand
TGATGATCCTTCGGTAGATCTCATCCTCCGGATCGATAAAATGTACATCACAGGTAGCTACAACCGGCTTTTTAAATTCCTCACCCAGACGCACGATCCTGCGTACATTTTCTTTCAGATCCTCTTCGGAATTCACCGGATTTTTATTGTCTCTCAGCATGAATGCGTTGTTGCCCAAAGGCTGAATCTCCAGATAATCGTAGAAATTCACAAGTCTTGCAATCGCCTCCTCCGGCTTATTGTCAATGATTGCGCTGTACAGTTCCCCTGCCTCACAGGCACTTCCGATAATAAGCCCTTCTCTATGACGCATAAATTCGCTCTTTGGAATTCTCGGTCTTCTCGAATAATAGGTTAAATGTGACAGTGAAATCAAACGATACAGATTCACACGTCCCACATCGTTTTTCGCCAAAATAATTGCATGATACGTTGGCATCTTCTTAATAGCATCCGCGTTCGTATCCCCAAATCGGTTCACATCTGCAAGCGTTGTAATGTCACGCTCTTTTAACATTTCCACAAATTTTACAAATATTTCTGCTGTTGCTCCCGCATCGTCTACTGCACGGTGGTGATTCTCTAACGAAATGCCAAGTGCCTTTGCAACGATATTTAATTTATACTTTGCCAATGTCGGCAGCAACACTCTGGCAAGTGCCACTGTATCCAGATAGGTATATTTATGAGGAAGTCCCAGATTCTTACAATTCTGTTCGATGAATCCCACATCAAAGCTTGCGTTATGTGCAACTAAAGCCGCATCTCCCACAAACTCCAAAAATTCAGGTAATATCACGTCTATTTTTGGGGCTTCCATTACCATTTCATCGGTAATACTTGTCAGATTGGTTATCTCAAATGGGATTGGAATGCCCGGATTGACAAATGTGCTGTAAGAATCGACAATCTCCCCACCTTGCACCTTGACTGCTCCAATCTCAATGATGCGGTCCTCCACATTGCTAAATCCGGTAGTTTCTATGTCAAACACAACATAAGTATCATCCAGTGTCTGCGCCCCTGCGCGCACAGCAATATCTGTCAAATCATCCACAAGATATGCTTCCACACCGTAAATAACTTTAAACGGATCTTCCTTATCTATATCTTCTATATAATGGTTGGCATCCGGAAATGCCTGCACTACTCCATGGTCTGTGATTGCAATGGCAGGATGTCCCCAGTTATGTGCCTGCTTTACAATCGCCTTGGTATCTGACACACCATCCATATCACTCATCTTCGTGTGGCAGTGTAACTCCACACGTTTCTCCGGTGCAGTGTCTTTTCGTTTCGTAATAAAGCTTGGTATCTTCTTAACCCCTGCAACAGATGCAATCGTCAGTTCATGGTCATACTTATCGATCGTTGTAATTCCTTTGATTTTCAAAAATGCACCCTTCTTAATCGAGTCTAAAATCTCTGGAAGCTGGTCGTTTCGCACGAACATCTTCACCATAATTGTATCTGTGAAATCTGTCACTGCATACATGACAATTGTCTTCTCGTTTCGAATCTCACGCGTATCAAAGCTGGTCACCTGACCGCGGAACGTAATCTCACCCATCTCACCTACAACATGGCGAAGTTCCATCGGCTCGTCATCGAAATCTCGGCCGTAGATTAAGTTCGGATCATCTGATTTTTTCGCTGCACGATATGTATCCTGTTTCTTGGCATACGCCGCTGCCTTCGCCGCCTTTTCTTCCTTCGCAGTCTTTTTCGCTTCCTTCTCCGCAGCCTTTGCTTCCTTTATCTCATCCTGCTTCGCAGTGTTGTGCTCCACAATCGCATTGACTTCTTGTTGCAGGCGCAGTGCATTATGCTCCTGCATCTTACTCTTCTTCGCCTCGTGGTAAATTGCACGAATATCCACCGGAATGCTGCAACGCTCTTCAAACACTTCCTTTAGAAGTGCAAGAATGGATTCTGCTTTTCCTTCTGCCACAATGCTATCTTCAAATTCGATGCATAGAATCTTATCTTCTTCAAATCGAAACTTTGCGTTGGCAAACATATTGTGTTCCACAACACTTCTGTTTTTCAGTTCCAACAAAATACTTTCACGATACTCCCGTAGAAGATTTTCCGGCGTGTATTGTCCGGAGAGTTGATACTGCTCCACCAATTGAATCTGAATCAGATTCAATGCGAAAAGCTGTTCTTTGATGGCTGTTTCCATCGCACAGATATGTCTTTTTTGAATCAAATGCATACTGAATAAATGAACATGCAAATAAGTCCTGTCGGGATTGGTGGCAACTTTTGTCACTTCCACATCCTCAAACAAGGTTCTCATCTCTTGATTCACTTTCAATGTCGGAAATACCTCAAAAAACTTTTTGTTCATCTTCTATCCTCGTATCTATTTCTCCCAGTTCAGGAGTTCTGCCCTGAGAGTCTCTAATAACTCTTCTTCTTTTACTTTCTTAATAATCTCGCCTTTTTTAATAAGGAGTCCCTCACCGATTCCTCCGGCGATTCCGATATCTGCTTCTTTTGCTTCTCCCGGTCCGTTTACCACACATCCCATCACTGCGACCTTAATGTCAAGCGGAATGTCAGCCACCATGTTTTCTACCTGATTCGCAAGACCGATGAGGTCAATCTTCGTTCTTCCACAGGTCGGACAGGAAACCACCTCTATGCCTCCCTTGCGAAGTCCAAGTGTGCGGAGTATCAGTTTTGCAGATTTGATCTCTTCAAGCGGGTCTCCTGTAAGCGACACACGAATCGTATCACCAAGTCCCTGATGGAGCATAATTCCAAGCCCGATTGAGGACTTGATATTTCCTGAAATCAGCGTACCTGACTCCGTGATTCCGATATGCAACGGGTAATTACATTGGTCTGATATAAGTTCATGCGCTTTTACGCACATCAAAACATCCGAAGACTTAATACTTACTACTAATTTATCATAACCCATGTCCTCAATTAAGTGCACCTTATCAAGCGCACTCTCTACAATACCCTCTGCTGTCACACCACCGTATTTTTCAACTAAATTCTTTTCCAGAGAGCCGCTGTTTACACCGACACGAATCGGCACGTTATATTCTTTTGCCTTGTCTACCACTTGACGCACACGTTCCACATCACCGATATTCCCCGGATTGATGCGAATCTTATCTGCTCCGTTTTCAATTGCGGCAATCGCTAATTTATAATCGAAATGAATATCAGCAACCAGCGGAATATGAATCTGCTTCTTAATCTCGCGAAGCGCTTCTGCTGCCTCCATCGTTGGAACTGCACAACGGATAATCTCACATCCAACTGCCTCTAACGCAAGAATCTGTGCTACAGTTGCCTGCACATCCTCCGTCTTCGTATTCGTCATCGACTGGATTGCAATTGGATTTCCACCACCGATTTTCACATTTCCTATCTGTATTATCTTCGTATCTTGCCTTTTCATAAAATCCTCCAACTTGAAATGAGAGTCCGCAAGCGAACTCTCAAACAAACTATTATTTCTCAATTCTGGTAAATATATATTGTTCTCCATATTCACGTTCTGTCAAAGTCAACGTGTCATTTTCCAGACTGTAATTATATGACACTGTAAAATCTGTAAGGAGTTCATTAAGTTCTCCCGGTGTAATGTCACCCTTTGATTCCTCTGCTGCATCCGCATACGATTCTGCATTTGGCTTTATCGAAATAACCTTTTCTGATTTATCTATTTTGTACTGTAAATCAATCTCCATATAGGTGCCGTTAAAAGTACCCTGTAACGTCACCTCATTATCATCTTCCACATCCAAATGGTATCCATTCGCCTTAGAATACCACTCGCCTTCTAATGGATTACCAACTACAACCTTCGTAATAAAAAACACAATTCCGAGTATAATAAGGATAGAAGACACCAGCATTATAATAGTCCAGGCTTTGCTTCTTTTTTCTTCATCTTTTTGTCTCATCAACATTCTATCACCTCATTTTCTTTCACTCTATTTAGATTATAAAAAGTTTCGCATTTTATGTCAATGCTTTCTAATATTGTTCCGTATTTCTTCTTTTTTATATCATGTGTTGATAATCGTCACTTTTCGACTTTTTTCGCAAAAGTATTGCTACAATGTTTAAAATGGTAGGAGGCGTCAATATGAAATTCGGTGAAACATTAAAGAATTTAAGAGATATAAAAGGAATTACGCAAAAAGAACTCGGCAAATTGCTGGGTGTCTCTCGTGCAACCATTGCAGGTTATGAAACGAAAAATCATCAACCGGACTATGAGAAATTGGAACTATTATCTCATTATTTTGAAGTTTCTATCGATTATCTGCTGACTGGTGAAGATTCTTTTCATATTGAACGCATGAAACGTCCACCAATCAATGAAAAGGTTCTTGATACAGAAGTGATAAAAGTATACAGGACACTGCCTGCGGAAGCAAAACAGGATGTGCTGAAATATTTGAAATTGTTACAACTAAATGAGAAATATACCAAAAAAGATGTGTGATTTAATGTCACACATCTTTTCGTTATTATGCTCTCTGGCTAATATAATTCTTGATAAATTCAATCAACATCTCCATCTCTTCCTGCGTTCCAATGGTAATACGAAGATAATTCTTAATTCTCTCACCACTGAGATATCTGACATAGATATCTGCTTCTTTGAGTGCTTCAAAAAGTTCCTTCGCGGAATATTTTGGATGAGATGCAAGAATAAAGTTTGTCTGTGAATCCGGGAACTTGAATCCCATCGAAGCCAAAGCCTTCTTCGTCCACTCTCTTGTGTCAACAATCTTCTGTACCTGCTCTTCAAAATATGCCTTATCCTTTAGTGATTCCACACCGCAAACCAATGACGTCTGATTCATCGTATATGAATTAAATGAATACTTCGCATCGTTCAGATACTTGATGAGCAATGGATTACCGATTGCATATCCGATACGCATGCCTGCCATAGAACGAGATTTCGAGTAGGTCTGTACCACCAACAGGTTCTCGTATTTATCTACAAGTTCTATCGCTGACTTTCCTGCAAAGTCAATATATGCTTCATCCACAATCACAATTACATCCTGATTATGTTGTAAAATATCCTCAATAAAATGCAACCCTTCGTAAATTCCTGTCGGTGCGTTTGGATTCGCGATAATAATTCCGCCGTTTTCTTTATAATACTCCTCTTTCACAATTCGGAACTCATCGCTCAATTTCGGGCACTCGTAAGGAATGCGGTAAAGTTCTGCCCAAACCTTGTAGAAAGAATAGGTGATATCCGGAAACAGAATCGGTTTCTCTGAATTAAAGAAGGTGAGGAAACACATCGCAAGCACATCGTCGGAACCCACACCCACAAATACCTGCTCATCCTTCACTCCATAATATTCTGCCAACGTATGTACAAGATTGCCCGCAGTCGGGTCCGGATAAAGTCTCAATCTATCCATATCCATAGAAAGAAGCGCCTTCGCCACTCCCGGTGCCGGTGGATACGGATTCTCGTTGGTATTCAATTTGATAACCTTACGCTGTGGCTGCTCGCCCGGAACATAAGGCTCCACTTTTCGAATGTTTTTTTCAAATGCTTTCATGTTAGAAATATTCCTTTGCAAGTTCTTTGAATTTCGGTAGTGCATTTACAATGGTCTCATAAGCCACACAGTATGCCATTCTCACATAGCCAGGACATCCAAATGAGCTTCCCGGCACAATTAAAATGTTGTACTTCTTAGCCGCCTCGCAGAATTCCTTTTCATTTTCTACCGGAGACTTCACAAATAAATAGAACGCTCCTTCCGGTTTGATACATGTAAATCCGCACTCCTTTAATCCATTGTAAAGTGTTTCTCTGTTTCTATCATAGTAAGAAATATCTGTCTGCTCATTTAAACATTTCACAACCATCTTCTGCTGAAGTGTCGGTGCATTTACGAATCCCAGAATACGAGTTGCCACGCTTGCTGCTGATATTAAGTCGCTGCTGTCAGCCGCCTCGTCCGGAATCACGAGATAACCGATACGCTCTCCCGGAAGTGACAGGGATTTACTAAAGGAGTAACCAACGATTGTATTTGCATAATATTTTGTAAGGTACGGAACCTCTACCCCATCGTATGCAAGTTCACGATATGGTTCATCGGAAATGAGGTATATGTCTGTGCCAAATTCTTTCTGCTTTGCTTCCAGAATGGCAGCCATCTTTTTAATCGTTTCCTCTGAATAAACAACGCCCGTCGGGTTATTCGGTGTGTTCACGATAACTGCCTTTGTCTTTGCTGTAATCTTTGCCTCGAACTCGTCTAACTTTGGTTGAAAATCTTCTGTATTCGGTGAGATAGCAACAAGTACACCGTCAAAGTTTGCTGTATAACTTCTGTATTCTCCGAAGTACGGTGCAAATGTAATGACTTCATCACCAGGGTTCAACAATATCTTTAAGGCAACATTCAGTCCACCTGCTGCTCCCACTGTCATTACAATGTTCTTTCCGGCAAATGCAGTGCCGAATCTCTCATTGAGTGATGCCGCTACTGCCTCTCTGACATCTTCATAGCCGGCATTGCTATTCGTATAACCGTGAAGTGCCACCGGATCCTCTTCATTTAAAATATCGATAATGGCATCCTTAACTGCCTGTGGTGCCGGAACGTTTGGATTTCCAAGACTAAAATCAAACACATTCTCCGGACCATATATTTTTGCCAAACGATTCCCCTCTTCAAACATGGCACGGATTGCCGAACTATTCTTTACCATGTTCTGCATTTTCTCTGCTATCATTGTACTCTCTCCTTTACGACTCCTTTTTCTACGAGGAAAGCCGGACGATAGGATAATTTCGCCTTACGAAGCCCCTCTGAGCCGGTATCTTCCTCTCGATTAATATATTGATATGACGCACATTCGTGTTCCACGAACTGCTGATTAATCATTGGATATGCACCCTGTATGTCTGCAAATGCTTTTTCAATGTGGACAACAAAGGTATCATCACTTATCGGTTCACCCATTGTAAACGCCACAATCTCTCCGTTAATGCGAAGAATTCCACCGGTAAGTTCCAGCTCCTTGAACAACCTCAATGCATTCAATGTCACACACATTTCCGCATTCTTATCATGGTCCTCATCGCAATTATTCTCTTTTCTCCACTTGAGTGCCATCTGGAAACATTCCTCCAGATTGTCCTCCGTCATGGTCTCATAACTCCAATTTTCATGCATCGCTTTGAATTTATTGATATGATTACGCTTTGCATGCAACTTCTTGCCGGATAAAGTAATCAGTTTTTCCGATTCGTAAATATAATCCGCGATATCCCGGTTGAACTCAATTTCGAATCTGCCCGGATACCACTCGTCTATCTGCGCAAATTGCTCAGCCGTAATATGATATAACACAAACGGAACGCCCCGCTCTTTTGTATCCTTCATCAGATAATCCAAAGCCCTTCTAACATCCTCGGGCTTTCCCACCGGATATGCATAAGCTTCACCGTGACTTATCGAACGAAACACCAGTGCATTTTCTATTATAGCGAAGGTCACCGGATAATGTCTGGACCATAAAAGTGCATTTGCGAAGGTGCGCTCACAACTTCTGCTTGGATAGTTTTCAAAATAGGAATGCATCAGTTCCCGGTCTTCTAACTCGGTTCGTCTAAACTGTATCTCTCCCACGTTTTCCTCTCCTTGTCTATCAATTCTATCATCATAACATATCTTTGACACTTTTGGTAGATTTTATTAACGGAATTGCAGTTGATATAATGCTGCATAAGCTCCATTTTTAGAGAGCAATTCCTCGTGGCTTCCTTCTTCTTCAATTCCATTTTCTGTCAGCACCAGAATGCGTTTTGCATTGCGAATCGTTGACAGTCGATGTGCGATAACAAATGTCGTTCGATTCTTTGCAAGTTCCTCCATAGACTGCTGCACAACCTGTTCACTCTCATTATCTAATGCCGAGGTCGCCTCATCAAAAATGAGAATCGGCGGGTTCTTTAAGAACACTCTTGCAATTGACAGACGTTGCTTTTGTCCGCCGGATAATTTCACACCGCGCTGACCGATATCCGTATTATAGCCATTTGGAAAACTCATAATAAAATCATGTGCGTTGGCACGTTTTGCCGCAATAACAACCTCTTCATCTGTCGCATCTGGTTTGCCATATCGGATGTTTTCCAAAATTGTTCCTGCAAACAGATATACATCCTGCTGCACAATACCAATCTGACTGCGAAGATTTGCCTGCTTCATGTCGCGTATATCCATGCCGTCGATTTGGATTGCCCCTTCGGTCACCTCGTAGAATCTCGGAATGAGACTGCAGAGCGTCGTCTTTCCAACGCCGGATGCCCCAACCAATGCTACATACTCGCCGGCTTCCACATTCAGATCAACATTTGTAAGCACCTGCTCATGATTACTCTCATAGCGGAAGGATACATTTTCAAAAACAATATTACCCTGTAAATCCTTCACAGCAACCGCATGCTTTGCATCCCGAATATCAGGTTCGATAGACATAATCTCCATAAAACGCTCGAATCCGGAGTAGCCATTCTGAAACTGTTCTGCAAAATTAATCAGTTTTCTCACAGGTTCGATAAAGTTATTGATATATAGTAAAAATGTAATAAGGTCTGTCGCTTGAATAGTGCCTTTTGTCATCAGTGCACCACCAATAACGATGACAATCACAGTAACCATCGTTGTCATTGCACCGATGCTGGAGTGATATCCCGCCATGTATCGGTAACTGTCTTTCTTCGATAAAATGTAATTGTGATTTCCCTCCTGAAATTTCTCAATCTCAATCTCTTCATTGGCAAAGGATTTTACCACACGCACACCGGAAAGGCTGTCCTCTATCCGGGTGTTAATCTCTGCGACCCGCTTACGATTCTGTTTGAATGCACGTTTCATCTTACGGTTAAAATAGATTCCCAGCATCACCATAAACGGAATACAGATAAATGTCACCATTGTGAGTGGCAGATTAATATGAATCAAGATTGTAAATGCACCTACTAATTTAATAATAGAGATAAGCACATCCTCCGGCCCGTGATGCAAAAGTTCTGTAATCTCAAAAAGGTCACTTGTGATACGTGAAAGGAGCTCTCCTACTTTGCGATTATCAAAAAAAGTAAAGGATAATTTCTGATAATGTTCAAATATATCCCGACGCATATCGCCTTCCATCTTCACACCCATGATATGACCATAATAACTGATATAATAGTTGCAACCCATCTCCACAAGCACAAGCCCAACCATAACACCACCTAAAATCAAGATTGTCTTTAAAGCCTGTCCGCCGTCATAGTAAATCACTTCATTTGTGATATAGCGTACAACCAATGGTATCAGCAGCGTAATTGCAGCACCAAGCACAGCAAAGAATAGGTCGCTGAAAAACAGAAATTTATAGGGTCTATAATAACCAACTAAGGTTTTTAAATTCTTCTTCATGTATTTTCCTTCTCTTCTTATACATAATTCTTCATTATTCTTCAATACTAACACCAGAGGTGATAATATGCAATCCGTATGGACAGATTCTGTTAATTTTCCAAACTTTGATAAACTAAAAAAAGATATCCGCACTGACGTACTGATTATCGGCGGAGGTATCACAGGACTTTTGTGTGCCTATCAATTACATCAGGCAGGAGTTGATTATGTACTTGTCGAGGCAGACCGTATCTGCAGTGGTATTACAAAAAACACAACTGCGAAAATAACCTCGCAGCACGGACTCATCTATCATAAATTAATACAGCGTTTTGGCGTAGAAAAAACTCGCATGTACCTTGATGCCAACGAGGCCGCTTTAAAAGAATACCGCAGATTATGTAAATCCATTGACTGCTCTTTTGAGACAAAGAACTCTTATGTGTACTCTCTCGATAAGGCTCATAAAATAGCCAAAGAACTAACTGCTCTCCGCAGACTCGGTTTCCATGCAGAATATGAAGACAAACTTCCTCTTCCATTTCCTACTGCCGGTGCTGTCAGATTCAGACACCAGGCGCAGTTCAATCCGCTGAAGTTCCTATCAGAGATAGCCAAAGGACTAAATATCTATGAGCAAACCAAGGTACGGGAACTAGCACCAAATCTTGCAGTCACAAAACACGGCAAAATTACCGCGAAGAACATCATTGTGACTACACATTTTCCTTTCTTAAATAAACACGGCAGTTATTTTTTAAAAATGTACCAGCATCGCTCCTATGTGATTGCATATAAAAATGCGCCAAATGTAGATGGAATGTATGTGGACGAGTCTCTGACGGGACTCTCCTTTCGAAACTATAAAAATATGCTTTTGCTTGGGGGCGGTGACCACCGCACAGGTAAACACGGCGGCAACTGGCAAGAGTTATCTACCTTTGCCGGGACGCACTATTCAAATGCAAAAGAAGTGTACCGCTGGGCAACACAGGACTGCATGACCTTGGACGAAGTCCCTTATATCGGGCAATATTCCAAGAACACGCCTTCCCTCTATGTTGCAACCGGATTCAACAAATGGGGAATGACTTCTGCAATGGCTGCAGCTATGATTCTGCGAGATATGATTCTGGAAAAAGAGAATCCGTATGCCCCAGTATTCTCTCCATCCCGAAGCATCCTGCGTCCTCAGCTCATTGTAAACGCGTTCGAAGCAACCACTAATCTGCTCACGCCGACTACAAAACGTTGTCCGCATCTTGGTTGCGCACTAAAATGGAACCCTGTGGAACGCACATGGGACTGTCCTTGTCATGGTTCCCGATTCACGCATGACGGACAGTTAATTGACAATCCTTCTACTGACGATTTGAAATAATCTGAATATACTATTAGAAAAAGAGAAAGGGCACCATCATGCCAGTAACGCATATCACAAACGGCACGATTGAGAACATTTCTTCTGAACGTGGCAACACATATGTCCTAGTCACTTATATGGGCAGACTCGGTAATCGGAGGGAAGAACAGACTGTAAGACTTGTTGTCGGTCCTCGCACGATTGTTCTGAATGCACGTGGCGAACCCGTTCCTGCTTCTGCTCTCCGCACCGGAATGAATATCAATGCTTCCTTTTCTTCTGAGACGACCAGAAGCATACCACCACAGGCAAACGCCTATTTGATTCGAATCATGGGAAGACCAATGCCGGACAATGTTACAGTAGGAAGAATCCTTGACATTGGCCGAAACAACCGAACTTTTACTACGATAACTGACCGGGATTTCTCTACGGTGATTCGTTTTAACACATCCGATAACACAAACTACTTTGATCGTTTTGGCAGGCCAATGCAATTCTCAGGACTCCGTCCCGGAATGCGGGTACGCGTGCGACACGCCAACTTTATGACCGCAAGTTTACCACCACAGACAACGGCTTTTGAAGTACGGGTATTGTAAAACACACCGAGAGAACACTTCTCTCGGTGTGTCAGTTTTGTTTTAAACTTCCTTCTTCATTTCCATATACGGTAACACTTCATATCCACATTTTTTGTAGACATGCACTGCTCGCTCATTTTCTTCTTCCACTTCCAGTCTCAACACCGCATGCGGATACGTTTCATCCATGAGTTTGAAAAATTGCGTACCAAGTCCCAAACCTCTATACTCTGGTTTGAAGTACAAATCTTCAATCCAAATGCAAGGTTTTCCAAACTCTGTTGAATAACTTTTTGCCACCATTGCATACCCTTGAATCTCCTGTTCATTTTCAAATATGTAGCCTTCCAAATAAGGCGACTCATTCACACAGTTGTCTATATCATTTTTAAAGATCTCTTCCGAACCATTACTCAGCACTGCAGGTGATGCATAGAACACTCGCATCATTTGCATCACTTCAGTTCGGTCATTTTCTGTCATTTTTCTGATTATTTGACTCATAATAATGTTGTCCTTTCCGTACACTTATAACAATTCTATTGTTCACTAAAGTCAAGAAAAAATCAATACTAAAATATTGACTTTTGATAAGGTTTATTGTAACTTATATATGATTTTTGTTGAGAGGAGAAACATATGCTTCAAAAATATTTATTATGCTTTTTAGTGTCTATGGTTCCATTGGTTGAACTTCGCGGTGGTGTTCCGATTGCACTTGGTATGGGAATTGGATATTTTCCTGCATTAATTACTTGCATTATCGGAAACATGTTACCAGTGCCAATCATCTACCTTTTTGCGAGAAAAGTGTTGGAATGGGGACGAGACAAGAAATATATCGGTAAGTTTTTCACTTACTGCATTGAAAAAGGTGAAAAAGGCGGTCAGAAATTGACAGAGAAGGCCGGTAAAAGAGGATTGTTTATTGCACTTATGTTATTTGTAGGAATTCCACTCCCGGGTACAGGAGCATGGACCGGAACACTGGCAGCATCATTCTTAAACATGGGATTTAAAGAGACAACAAAAGCAGTAATTCTCGGAGTTATTATCGCGGGAATTATTATGGCGGTTGCAAGCACAGGTGTATTTGCTATTATTGGATTATAGTTAGAAAAAATAGCACAAACGCTCACATAACGCTATGAGTGCATGCAACCATTCAGCTCGATTTCACTTCGTTTCATCTCGCTGTCGTTTGCATTCTTATAAAATATAATAAGAGGACGTATTGGTCTGCAAGCAGTCCATTCGTCCTCTTTTATATTTTACACTCATAGCTATTCGTTCATTTTTGCAAGTTTCGCTGCCTGGTCTGCTGCGATAAGGCTATCAATAATCTCATCAATATCACCATTCATCACGCTGTCAATCTTATACAATGTGAGTTTAATACGGTGCTCTGTCACACGTCCCTGTGGGAAGTTATAAGTTCTAATCTTCTCAGAACGGTCACCGGTACCAATCTGGCTTCTTCTTGCCTCAGCCTCTGCTGACTGCTGCTTTTCAAGCTCTAATTCATACAGTTTGGAACGAAGTAAGCGGAACGCTTTTTCTTTGTTCTGCAACTGAGATTTTTCTGTCTGGCTGTAGATTACAATTCCGGTTGGATGGTGAGTAAGTCGTACTGCTGAGTCAGTTGTGTTGACACACTGTCCACCGTTACCTGACGCACGCATAACGTCAATACGGATATCCTTTTCATCAATTACAACGTCTACTTCTTCTGCCTCCGGCATTACCGCAACGGTAATCGTAGATGTGTGAATACGTCCACCGGACTCTGTCTCAGGAACACGCTGTACACGATGTACACCGCTTTCGTATTTCATTCTGGAATACACACCCTGACCGCTTACCATAAATACAACTTCCTTGAATCCGCCGATTCCGTTTTCACTAAAGGAAATCATCTCGGTCTTCCAACGTCTACTCTCCGCATAATGTACATACATACGATAAACTTCTGCAGCAAAAAGTGCTGATTCATCTCCACCGGCACCTGCACGGATTTCAACCATAATGTTTTTATCATCGTTAGGGTCCTTTGGAAGAAGCAAAATCTTAAGTTCGTGCTCTAACTCTTCCACACGCTTTTTTGATTCGTATAATTCTTCCTTTGCAAGTTCGCGCATCTCTTCATCAGATTCGAGTTCTAACATCTCTTCACTATCTAGGATTGCCTGCTTTGCATTCTTATATTCTGTATATGCTTCTACAATCGGTGCAAGGTCCGACTGTTCTTTCATTAATTTACGGAAACGTGCCGGGTCATTTGCCACATCCGGCTCCTGCAATTCACTCATCAGCTCTTCATAACGAATGAGCAAATCATCTAATCTATCAAACATATTTTTTCCTCCAATATATTATCATCCTTATTAAATATACACGCCAAAGACCACTCGGTCAAGTCCTGCCAAATCCTTTTTCACAATAACATCTGCAAATCCTGCCTCTTTCATGAGACTGCTCACATCTTCTCCCTGGTCATGACCTATCTCGAAAAACAGTTTTCCACCCTTTGTTAAATATTTTGGGCTTTTTTCCACAATTCTTCTGTAGAAATAAAGGCCATCCTCTTTGCCGTCCAATGCAAGTAACGGGTCATGGAATTTCACTTCTTCTTTGAGTTCCTCAATCACAGAAGTACGAATGTAAGGCGGATTGGATACAATCACATCGTACTGCCCTTCCACTTCCGAAAACAAATCACTGTGCAAAAATGTTGCATCCACGCCTAAGTTCCCAGCATTATGACATGCAACCTCAAGCGCCTCTTCTGAAATATCCGCACCAACACCACTAATGTCTGAAAAACCACACAATTTCATTAAACTAATCAAGATACATCCCGAACCGGTACACATATCAAGCACTCGCATTCCGGACTCCAAAACATCCAGTACACTTTCTACCAATATTTCTGTATCCTGTCTTGGCACCAACACGTGTTCATTGACATAGAACGGAAGACCCATAAATTCCTGCACGCCGGTGATATGCTGCAAAGGTACATGCTGCACACGAGTCGCCACACACCCGAAGTATCTGGTTTCCTCTTCCTCACTAAGTTCACGGTTCATATCCATAAAATACATGGCACGACTAACACCTGTGACATACTCTAGCAGATACCACGCATCCAGGTCTGCATCTTCAATCTGCACATTCTTCAATTGTACTTGTCCGTATTCATAAGCTTCTTTTAAGGTCATCTTACTTCTCCTCAAAATTTTCTTTTAAATACGCTTTCCAGTCAAATACTTCTTCTACGGCACGGATTGCCACTTCAATCATGTCATCTTCCGGTTCCTTCGTAGTAAGGTTCTGAAGTGCCATGCCCGGTTTGCTGAGAAGTTCCACTGCCAAGTTCGTGCTACTTCCCGCAAGTCTGATAATCTCATAAGAAATACCTGCGATAACAGGTAACAGTGCCAGACGAATCAAGACACGGAGCAGCTGTGATTCTGCCGTAATAAAGAAACATACAATCACACTTACTAACATAACGAAAAACAGAAAACTGGTTCCGCATCGTTTGTGCTGTTTCGAACTCTTTTTGACATTCTCCACATTGAGTTCCATTCCATGTTCGATACAATTGATGCATTTGTGTTCTGCACCGTGATACATGAAAGTTCTCTGAATATCCTTCATCTGTGACACTGCCAGTATGTAGACCACAAACAAGCCGACACGAACTACAGACTCTAAAACTGTACGCAAGAAACGCGACGTAATAATATCCTTAAAAACGTTCGAAATGAAATATGGAAGAATCATGAATAACCCCATGGCAATCACAACGGATACCACCATTGTAATACCCATAATTAAATCGTCTTTTTTCTGTTGTTTGATAGCCTCCTCTTCCGTCAGCACAACGTCTGCCTCTTCTTCAAAAAAACTTGCAGAATATGTGAGCGTCTTCATGCCAAGCACCAAAGAATCCACAAAGTTAAATACACCCCTTACAAATGGTATCTTTGTAAGCTTCTCCCACTTTATGATACTTTTATATTCATCTGTCTTCACTTCAATCTCACCGTCAGGCTTTCTGACAGCAACGGCATACTTCGGACCGTTTTTCATCATAATTCCTTCCAAAACAGCCTGTCCGCCAATATTTGATGACTTCACTTTATTTTCCTCCATATTATGTAGCTAAAAAGAAACGGGTTGAAGTAAAATACCCCAACCCGTACATCTGCATAATTATTGCATTCCGTATTTCTTGTTAAATTTATCAACACGACCACGAGCTTGAGCAGCTTTTTGTTGTCCTGTGTAGAATGGATGACATTTTGAACAAATTTCCACGTGGATTGATTCCTTTGTAGATCCTGTTACAAATGTGTTCCCACAGTTACATGTT
>JAZQRQ010000025.1:0-34491 GCA_045629665.1 Faecalimonas sp. | reverse complement strand
AACGACCTACTCCCTTTCCAGGGGAGCCCCTTCAGCCTCTTGGGTACTTCTCCGAACCAATTATACTGTAACACAAAAAAGCATGTAAAACAATAAAAAAGATGATTACTTTTGCAACCATCTTTTTCTGACGCAGAGGGTGGGATTCGAACCCACGCGCCCTCTCGGACAAACGGTTTTCAAGACCGCCTCGTTATGACCACTTCGATACCTCTGCATGTATTCTATTGTTGCCGCATCCGCTCAGCGACGAATCTTATAATATCATGCCAAACGGACACTGTCAACACTTTTTTCAATTATTTTACAAGATTTTTCACAAAGATTTCTGCAATATCCAAATCCTCCGGAGTTGTGATTTTCATATTCTCATAAGAGCCCAAAGTCAGCTTCACTTTATGTCCAAGCATCTGCTCAACTACCATTGCATCATCTGTCACTTGTATATGCTCCTGCTCCATAAGAAGCGCATAGGCTTTTTTTACAAGACTGCTTTCAAATACCTGAGGTGTCTGAATCATCCACACCAGACTTCTCTCCGGTGTCTCATTCACATAACCTTCACTGTCAGCCAGTTTAATCGTATCCTTCACCGGCATCCCTACCACACAGGATTTGCAAATTTGTACATCATTATACGCACGATTTAAAATTTCTTCATTGATAAATGGTCTTGCTCCATCATGTATAAATACATAACCTTCATCATCCACTTCCTGCAAACCATTCCATACCGAGTTGTAACGCTCTGCGCCCCCTTCTACGACTGTCTTGACCTTATCAAAACCATATTTTAAAACAATCTCGCTATAGCAATATTCCACCTGATTTTCACCAACGACCAGCACAACCTCATCAATTACTGCAGACTGCTCAAACGCATTGAGCGAATAATATAAAACCGGCTTGCCGTCAATCTCTAAATATTGTTTTTGAACCTTTGTACCCATGCGTTTGCCCTGCCCTGCAGCAAGAACAATCGCTGTACATTTCTTCTTTTGCATCTTAACGCTCTCCCAACTTGAGATTCGGAACCGCATTGAGGTCCCATCCATGTCTTGTTCCATTGATATATTCATAGTAGGCAGCCACGCCAATCATAGCTGCATTGTCTGTACAGTAAATCGGTGACGGATGATAGAATTCCACGCCGTTTTCCTCACATGCCTTCTGCATCGCCGCGCACAGCGTACTGTTGGAAGCCACACCGCCTGCAATTGCAAACTTGTTAAGTCCATATTCCTTTACGGCACGCATCGCATTGTCCACAAGCACATCTGTAACTGCCTTCTGGAAGGATGCCGCAATATCCGCATTGTTGTATTCCTCGCCTTTCATCTTACAGCCGTTGATGTAATTTAGCACTGCCGACTTCACACCACTGAAGCTGAAGTCATACGGTGAATCTGTGATATGTGCCTTCGGAAATACAATCGCATCCGCATTTCCTTCTTTAGATAACTTATCAATCTTCGGTCCTCCCGGATAGCCAAGCCCAATCGCACGTGCAACCTTGTCAAATGCTTCACCTGCCGCATCGTCTCTGGTTCTTCCGATAATCTCATATTGTCCGTAATCCTTCACACATACAAGGTGCGTATGTCCACCGGAAACCACCAGGCAGATAAATGGCGGTTCCAGTTCTAAATTCTCTATATAGTTTGCAGAAATGTGTCCTTCAATATGATGCACTCCTACAAGCGGAAGGTTCTTTGCATAAGCAATCGCCTTCGCCTCAGCCACGCCAACGAGGAGTGCTCCGACCAGTCCCGGTCCATAAGTCACTCCAATTGCACTGAGGTCATCCAAAGTCACACCTGCAACCTCCAATGCTTCTTCAATTACCTGATTAATTTTCTCAATATGTTTGCGGGACGCAATCTCAGGAACAACTCCGCCATATAATTTGTGAAGTTCAATCTGAGACGAGATGACATTCGATAGCACCTCGCGTCCGTTTTTCACAACCGATGCCGCTGTCTCATCACAGGAGCTCTCGATTGCCAATATCAATATATCTTTCTGCTCTGTCATACCTTCATCCTCTGGCTCTGTAATTAAGCTTCTTCAAACAACAGTTCTGCTGACATACCATCCTTCCCCGCCTTCGCATTCGAGAAGATTTCACGAACTTTTTCCATGTATTCCTCAGGTCTGTTCAGCGACGGACTGTAATGTGTCAGCCACATTTCTTCTACTTCAGCACCCTTTGCAATCTCAGCTGCCTCATACATGGTCATATGTTTATATTCTGCTGCTTTTGCATCCTTCTCTTCTTCTCCGTACATTCCTTCACAAATGAAAAGGTCAGAACCCTTTGCATTCTCACGAATAGAATTTGTTGGTCTGGTATCTGTACAATATGTCAGTTTGATGCCTTTTCTCGCCGGTCCGAGCACCATGTCCGGTGTGTAGATTTTACCGTCTTCCTCAATGGTCTCGCCCTTCTGCAAATGTTTCCAATGTTGCTTTGGAATCTCCTGTTCCACTGCACGTTCCAAATCAAACTTGCCTGCTCTGTCTATCTCAAGTGAATAACCATAGCAAAGAACATTGTGATTCACTCGAAACGCCTTCAAGCGATAGCCGTTCATTTCAAAAGTCTCTTCCGGCTGTGTAATCTCTATGAACTTGATTTCAAACGGAAGCTCCGGTGCAATGACTCGCAGCGCATTTACCACACGCTCCAATCCTTTTGGACCGATTAACGTCAACGGCTCCGTACGGTCTGCATTGCCCATGGTGAGCAAAAGTCCCGGGAGTCCACTGATGTGGTCCCCGTGATAATGCGTGAAACATATCACATCGATCGGTTTGAAACTCCATCCTTTTTCTTTTATTGCGACCTGCGTTCCCTCGCCACAGTCAATGAGCAAACTGCTGCCGTTAAATCGTGTCATAAGGGACGTTAGCCAGCGATATGGAAGTGGCATCATTCCGCCACAACCAAGCAAACAAACATCTAACATATTTTTCCCCGCCTATTCTATCTCTATCGGAATCTGAAATGTTGCAATCAGTTCGTCATAGCATTGTTCGCACAAATCAAACTTATGCACTTCATTATCTCTCTTCGAAAAGTATCCCCATCTCTTCACCACGTCAAGCACATCCTCCTGTGCAATCTCGCCTTTCATGGGAATCTCTTTTCCGCATTTATTACAAATAATTTTTTTAATCGTCTTAATTTCTTCTATCTTATAGTGACGCATACAATTTCCTCCTTTGAATTTGAAGTTGCTACGTCTTATTATAATATTTTCCTTTTGTTGTTCCTAGTGGAAAACGTTGTCTCTGCTGCCAGTGTTATGCCAAGGACATACTCATCAGCATTGCATTTTCCCGTGGACACTCATAAAAATTCCTGCGAATTCCATCCGTTTGGAAGCCATGTTTTTTATAAAATGCAATCGCACCTTCATTGCTCTCTCGGACGTCCAGCAGAATTCTCTCTATCTGCTTTTCTCTGCAGCATTTGCAGGTATAGTCCAAAAGACCTTTTCCAATGCCTTGTCTTCTCGCGCTCTCGCTCACTGCGATGCGGGCAATCTCCGCCTCATCCATGACATAGTAAATGATACAGTATCCGAGTAGTCTCTCATCATCCTCCGCAACCGTGATAAATGCCTGCGTTTGCTCATAAGTATCTCGCACACTCTGTTCTGTCCAAGCATCCGAGAATGTCTTCACCTCTAACTCAGCAATATATGCAATATCTTTTTCTGTTCCATTACGAAAGATTGGCATTCTTCTCTGCACGCTCCCGTTCTGCCTGCGAAACACGAAGATAATCCGGCTGATGTTCTCTTGCCGTCTCCATCTTGCCCTCCAAGGCATATTTCATACCCAAAGTTCCGATTGCCGCTGCGCTCTGTCTGTTGACATGAGCCGGCGCAAAACTGTACGGAACAGTAAGTCCTTCCTCTAACTGTTTTGCGTAGACCGGAACACCATCTCCAAGGAAGGTCACTTTCTCACCGTACGCATTGAGTTTCAGGGTGAGTTCCTGAACTGCAATTGCCATCTGCTCTTCCACGATTTCAAAATCATTTTCAAAGCGATAGATGCCGGTATATACCTGATTTCTTCTGGCATCCATCATCGGACAAATCAGTCCCGTGCACCCAAACAGATTATAAGCCATACCGTCTACGGTCGGAACGTGGATGAGTGGTTTATTAAGGGCAAGTCCCAATCCTTTTGCCGTCGCCGAACCAATGCGAAGTCCTGTAAAAGAACCAGGTCCCCCTGCAACTGCAATGGCATCAATTGTGTCAAGGTCAAACTCTGTCATTTTCACAATCTCATCTAACATCGGAAGCAATGTCTGAGAATGCGTTTTCTTATAATTCACTGTATATTCTGCAACGGTCTGGTCATCTTCTACAATTGCAACTGTTGCAACCAATCCTGAACTGTCTAATGCAAGTATGCGCATTCTTACGCCTCCTCTTCTATCGTTATCCTTCGATAATCAAATCCTTGTTCCAAATCTTTTTCAATCGTGATGGCGATGCGTTCTTCCGGCAATATCTCTTCAATGAGATTCGCCCACTCAATCAACGATACGCCCTCTCCGTAAACATAATCTTCAAATCCAATCTCATCCATCTCGCTAATGTCACCGATGCGATATACATCAAAGTGATAAAACGGAAGACGTCCTTCATCATACACCTGCACGATTGTAAATGTCGGACTACTGATTGGCTCGACAATCTCAAGTCCTTTCGCCAACCCTTGTGTGAAAACCGTTTTGCCAACGCCAAGGTCGCCCACTAAAGTATATACTTGTCCTTTTTTTGCCTTTTGACCAATCTCTATTCCTAACTGATAGGTCTCTTCTGCACTGTTTGTCTCAATAATCATCTCTAACCTCTTCTAATGAATATGGCGAATCTTCACCTTTTTCGGTGGCATGTGCGTGTGAATCATTTTCAATGCTTCCTCATACTGCTCACCCATGCACTCCTTCGGAAGAATAATTGCGCGAATTCGTCCAATGTAGATAAGCACACTTTTGCCTGTGCTGACTGCCTTTGTAAAATCTTCCCAAGTAATCATCTCACTGTGTTCGTCCTGTCTTACAATGACACCTTCCTCCGTCAATTCATATTCCAATGGTTTTTGGAACATCGGAGTGTTCTTCACCTGCATCTTCGCTCTGGTTTTTAAATTATACGGATTCACTACTAAAAACAAAATCGCGCACATCAACCAAACTACTGATGACGTTGTGTCACCATTACTCATTTTTGTAAAAAACACCGCAAGGCAAAGCACTCCTGCAATAGCACCCATAAGACCACTTGCCTGAGTGTAGTTGTGGTATAACATAAAGTCATACATGTATTTATCTGTCATCTGCACTTGAAACTTCACTGACATCGATATTTCCTCCCTCTAATGTCTTTTTATTATCGGACTGATTTTTTTGTAAATCAAGATTACAATAATAGACACCAGTACACCTTTTAATAAATTAAACGGAACAACGGCGAACATAACAAATGTAAAGAAATCCGTTATTGAAGCATTTACCTTAGTGCCCATCTCAATCAGACCCTCGATTGGAATCTTGAATGCTTTCGCATAAGTCGGAAGCATAATGTACGCATTGATAAAACAACCGAGGAACGTCATAATCAGTGTTCCTGATATAAGGCCAACTATTGCACCTTTCTTTGTTTTCTTTCTCTGATAGATGATTCCTGCCGGAATACAAAGCGAGCATCCGATACAGAAGTTGGCAAGTTCCCCGACTCCGGCTGTTGCACTTCCATTAATCACAAGGTTCAAGAGTATCTTTACAAATTCGATAAGCACTCCTGCAACCGGTCCCAATGCAAAGCATCCGATTAAAACCGGAACCTCGCTAAAATCAATCTCATAAAACGGTGGCGCAAATGGCAAAGGTATCTCAAACAACATGAGTACCACTGCGATTGCGCCTAACATTCCAATTGTTACAATTTCTCTTGTTCCTAATTTTGTCTTCATATTTTTCTCCTCCCATCCAGACTGTAACTGTCGGTACCGGAATCTCACCGGTTCAACCACTTTTGTGGGTCGCGGACTTTACCGCCGGTGGGGAATCACACCCCGCCCCGAAGATGTTATTTTTTCTTATTTATTATATAATCTTACAGTTTCATCGTCAACTGAATTCGTTTTTTCTGCAAATCTACGCTCATAACCTTCACTTCCACAATATCACCGACACTTACAACCTCCAACGGGTGCTTGATAAATTTCTTGTCTGTAATCTGTGAAATATGAACCAAACCATCCTGATGTACACCGATATCTACAAATACACCAAAATCGATGACATTGCGAACGGTTCCTTTGAGAATCATGCCTTCCGTCAAGTCTTTCATTTCTAAGACATCTGTTCTAAGGATTGGCTTTGGCATCTCATCACGCGGGTCACGAGCCGGCTTTTCCAACTCTTTTACAATATCACGAAGTGTAATCTCGCCAATTTCAAGTTCCTCAGCAAGTTTCTTGTAATCTTTCACGGATTTTGACAATCCATTCAGGTTACCGCCTACAATATCTTCTATTGTATAACCTAATTTCACCAGCAACTTTTCTGCTGCTTCGTAGCTTTCCGGATGCACGCTCGTTCCATCTAATGGATTCTTGCCACCCTGGATACGCATAAAACCAGCACACTGCTCGTACGCCTTCGGTCCAAGCTTTGCTACTTTCAAAAGTTCTTTGCGGTCTGTGAAGGTTCCGTTTTCCTCACGATATGCCACGATATTTTTTGCCAAAGTTCCCGAAATGCCGGAAATGTATGCTAGGAGTGGTGCAGATGCTGTATTAAGGTCTACGCCGACCTTATTTACACAATCTTCCACAACGCCTGAAAGTGCCTCACTCAGTTTCTTCTGATTCATATCGTGCTGATACTGACCGACACCGATGGATTTCGGGTCAATCTTAACGAGTTCAGCAAGCGGGTCCTGAAGTCTTCTTGCGATAGACGCGGCACTTCTCTGCCCTACATCAAAGTTCGGGAATTCTTCTGTTGCAAGTTTACTCGCAGAGTACACAGAAGCCCCTGCCTCATTTGTAATGATGTATTGTACTTTCTCCGGAATCTCCTTGAAAAGTTCCACGATTATCTGCTCTGATTCACGGGATGCAGTTCCATTTCCAACTGAAAAAAGTGTAATGTTGTATTTGCGAATCAATTTCTTTAATGTCTCTTTCGCAGCCGCAATCTTCTGTTCAGTAGTCGGAGCCGTCGGATAGATAACTGTTGTATCAAGCACCTTTCCTGTTGCATCTACAACCGCCAATTTACATCCTGTACGGAATGCCGGGTCCCAGCCAAGTACAGTCTGTCCAACAATTGGAGGTTGCATCAGGAGTTGTTCCAGATTCTTACCGAACACTTCAATTGCACCATCCTCTGCTTTTTCTGTCAAAGCATTTCGAATCTCACGTTCAATTGCAGGTGCAATAAGACGCTTGTAACTGTCTGCGATGACTTCTTGAAGAACCGGCTTCGTATACTGGTTATCTGAAACAATCACCTGTTTTTCCAGATATTGAAGCACTTTCTCTTCTGGCGCCTCCACCTTCACGGTTAAGAATTTCTCTTTCTCACCGCGGTTCAGCGCAAGTACACGATGCCCGGCGAGTTTTATGATTGGCTCTTCAAAGTCATAGTACATCTCATACACAGACTGCTCCTCTGTGTCCTTTGCAACAGATGTAATCTTACCTTGTTTTGTTGTTAAATCACGGATATAGATACGATAATCTGCTTCATCTGAAATAGATTCGGCGATAATATCTTTCGCACCTTCGATTGCTTCTTCTGCCGAAGCAACTTCTTTTTCTTCTGAAATATACTCTGCTGCCACTTGTTCTAATGGCATCTCCAATCTCTGAAGCATGATAAGTGCTGCCAAAGGTTCCAATCCTTTTTCTTTTGCAATCGTGGCCCTTGTTCTTCTCTTCGGACGGAATGGGCGGTACAAGTCTTCTACCACTACCAATGTCTCAGCCGCAAGAATCTGTGCCTTTAATTCCTCGGTGAGATTACCCTGCTCTTCTATCGTTGCCAGCACCTGCTCCTTCTTTTCTTCCAAATTGCGGAGATACTGTAATCTTTCATGTAATTTACGAAGTTGTTCGTCATTTAACGAACCGGTCACTTCCTTACGATAACGGGAAATGAATGGAATCGTGTTTCCCTCGTCAATCAATCCCACAGCAGCTTCCACCTGCCATCTTTTCACTTCTAATTCTTCGGTCAGTTTCTGAATAATATCCATCTGTAATTCCTCTCTGTCATTGCTAAATTGCTTCTCTTAGAATACCACATTATCATACGTCTTTCAATATTACAAAGCAGAGCGCACTCTGTTTATCTTGTTTTATTTTCGCCTTTGTGCTATGATATAGGAAAATTAGTATATAAAGGATACAAAAAATGGAGACAGATATTAAACTATCCAAACAACAGCAAAAATCGAAAGAAACAAAAGAACGTATCTTTCAAGCTGCGAAAAACATTTTACAAAAAAATGGTTATGAAAACCTTTCTATAAAGAATATATGCGAAGTAGCTGGGGTTTCCAACGGAAGCTTCTACCACCATTTTAAGTCCAAGGATGACCTACTCTCATATCACGTAGAAGAACAACCTTCAATCAATCCGGAACTTTTAGACATACCAGCTGACAAGGAAAGTGCCAAAGGAGCCATTGTGGAAGTATATCTCAACTACGCATCTTACTGCTATGTACTTGGCGTAGACTTTATTGCAGGTTATTACCACACAAAAAATGAGGCTCTCAATCCGAACATTCGTACCGAGCGCCCTTATCCGATTGTCACCGTACAAAAATATTTGGAAAAGGCTGTGGCAGCCAACGCAATTCAGTTGAAACTTTCCATTGAGGAAGTGGTCACAGATATTCGTATGCTAGTCATTGGAAATGCATTTGAGTGGGCACTTCGAAATGGTGAAGTTGATATGAAAGAAAATATCAGACGTTCTATCTCACATTATTTAGATGGTGTGTTGATATAAAAATTGAACCCTGCGAAATCGCAGGGTTCTTGTATATTCTTACATGTTTCTAGACTTTTCTGCACACACCTCCATTGCCTGCATCACAGAACCTCTAAAGCCCGTCTCTTCCAAAACCTTTACAGCCTCGATTGTTGTGCCTCCCGGTGAACATACCATATCCTTCAGTTCGCCCGGATGTTTTCCTGTCTCAAGAACCATCTTGGCACTACCCATAACAGCCTTTGCCGCAAATGTATACGCCTGTTTTCTCGGCATCCCCTCTGCTACAGCCGCATCGGCCATTGCCTCAATGAGCATATAGATGTATGCCGGAGAACTTCCGCTGACTGCAACTACCGCATCAATCAGTCGTTCCGGAACAACCTCTACAGTTCCACATCCCTCTAAGATGCTAATCACATACGACATATCTTCGTCAGTTACATATTGATTCGGACAAGCGGCAGTCATGCCTTCCTGTACCATTGCAGGTGTATTCGGCATCGTGCGAATAATCTTAAGTGACTTTCCGAATTTCTCTTCAAGCCATGCAAGTGTTTTCCCCGGTGCCAATGTAATCACCATCTGGTCGTCTCTTACAACATCTTTGATTTCTGCAATAACCTCTTCAAAAAACTGTGGTTTTACTGCAAGTAAAAATACTTCTGATTTTTGTACAACTTCTCTGTTGCTTTCTGCCATCTGAATTCCAAGACTCGTTTTGGCTTTTTCTCTGCTCGCTGCAGTTTTGCACGAGGCGATAATCTCACTAGCATCTACAATACCATTTGAAATAATTCCTTTGATAATGGCACTCGCCATATTTCCACAACCAATAAATCCGAGTTTCACACTTAACACCTCTTATTTTTCTTCCTGTACTTCTTCTTTACGAATTTCTTTTGTACGGATTTCCTTACAAATCTGTTCTACAAATGCATCAATTGTCTTCTGACCCTCATCACCTGCAAAACGGCTTCTCACAGATACAAGTCCATCTTCTGCTTCTTTTTCACCGACGATAAGCATATATGGAAGTCTGGAAAGCCTTGCATCACGAATCTTGTAGCCAATCTTTTCTGAACGATTGTCAACCGTTACATCCACATCATTTTTCGCAAGTACTTTGCGTACTTCCTCTGCATAGTCTGCATATTTCTCAGAAATCGGCAGAATACGTACCTGTTCCGGACAGAGCCATGTCGGGAACTTACCTGCATATTTCTCAATGAGCCAAGCAAGTGTTCTCTCGTAGCATCCAAGTGATGTTCTGTGGATGATGTATGGGCGAACCTTTGCACCATTCTGGTCGATATAGTACATATCGAATTTCTCTGCAATCGCACAGTCTAACTGAATGGTAATCATCGTATCTTCTTTACCATATACATTCTTCGCCTGGATATCAATCTTTGGTCCGTAGAATGCTGCTTCACCGTCAGCCTCTGTAAAGTTGATACCTTTCTCAATCAAGATTTGACGAAGCGCCTCCTGTGTGCTCTCCCAGTATGCTTCATCACCAAGATATTTTGTCTTGTTTTCCGGATCCCATTTTGATAAACGGTATGTCACTTCATCCTGCAAACCTAATGTTGTCAAAATATGAATTGCAAGGTTCAAGCAGTTCTGAAGTTCTTCTTCTGCCTGATCCGGACGAATCACGTTGTGACCTTCACTGATTGTGAACTGGCGCACACGCGTAAGTCCATGCATTTCTCCGGAATCCTCGTTACGGAATAGAGTAGATGTCTCACCCATTCTGTATGGAAGGTCACGGTATGATTTCTGCGAATTCTTATATACATAGTATTGGAATGGACATGTCATTGGACGAAGCGCAAATACTTCTTTGTCCACTTCTTCATCACCCAAGACAAACATTCCGTCTTTATAGTGATCCCAGTGTCCTGAAATCTTATAAAGGTCTGATTTTGCCATGAGTGGAGTCTTAGTACGAACATATCCCCACTCTTTATCTTCCAAATCTTCAACCCATCTTTGAAGCTTCATAATCATCTTTGTTCCCTTTGGAAGCATAAGAGGAAGGCCCTGACCGATTACGTCAACGGTCGCAAAAAGTTCCATCTCACGTCCCAGTCTGTTGTGGTCACGTTTCTTAATCTCTTCCAAACGTTCCATATGAGCAGCCAAATCCTCTTTGTTATCATATGCTGTTGCGTAAATACGCTGTAACTGTGCTTTGTTGGAATCACCTCTCCAGTAAGCCATAGAAGATGAAATCAGTTTAAATGCTTTGATTGCTTTTGTGCTCATAAGGTGTGGACCTGCACAGAGGTCTGTAAATTCTCCTTGTTTGTAGAATGAAAGTTCCGCATCTTCCGGAAGGTCCTCGATGAGTTCCACTTTGTATGGCTCACCTGCATCTTCCATAAGTTTAATAGCCTCTGCTCTTGGAAGGGTGAATCTTTCAATCTTGATATTTTCTTTTACAATCTTCTTCATCTCTTTTTCGATATCAGCAAGTTCTTCTGAAGAGAATGCCTCTGCCTTATCGAAATCGTAGTAGAATCCGTCATCGATTGCAGGCCCGATTGCTAATTTTACATCCGGATAGAGTCTCTTTACTGCCTGAGCCATCACGTGAGATGCTGTATGTCTGAATGCTTTCTTTCCTTCGTCATCACGGAATGTCAGAATTTCCAACTCACAGTCTCCATCCAATTCTGTTCTGAGGTCTACAACCTCACCATTTACTTTTGCTGCGCAGGCTGCTCTTGCAAGACCTTCGCTGATTGCTTTTGCAACGTCTAATACGGATACACCATTTTCAAATTCCATACTAGAGCCGTCTTTTAAAACTACTTTCATTTTGATTCCTCTCTTTCACTATTTATATAGAGTTCTATTGTCCGAAGGACAAAACAAAGCACCCTCAGACAACATGCTAGTTGTATAAGGGTGCGTCTAATCAACACACGGTTCCACCTTAATGTTTCACTTTCACTTCCTTAACGCGGAATTACGGCAACGCTTATCGCGCACAGCTCAGGAGTGGTCTTCACTATCTTTTCGCATAAGAAGCTCTCAGCATATGCTTCTCTCTCTGGATGGTTCCAGATAGTTACTCGTTCCATCAACGCTTTTCACATATACTAGTATTATAGTATTCGTTTTGAGATTCGTCAATCATTTATTTCATGCAATTCATTACAACGCTTATCATCATTTCTTTCTCATCCGGTTTAGACTCCGCAAGCATAATAGTAAGTGCTACTAACGTCGAATCCTCAATAGTTTTTCTGCCATCTACAAACAACGCCTGATTCTTGTCTAAGAAATATAGAAACATTGTTGCCGCGATTCTTTTATTACCATCTAGAAAACTATGATTTTTGACAACAAAATATAATAAATTCGCCGCCTTCTCTTCTAATGATTCGTAAAGTTCCTGTCCTGCAAATGATTGATAAATGTTTCCAATGCTTCCTTTGAAAGAATCATCTTTTTCTTTTCCAAAAAGCTCTGATTCATTTCCGAATCTCATATTATCTATCACTGATTTGCATTCGTCATAGGTAAGAACATATGTAGCCTCGTTACCTTTTGGACGTTGCATATTCTGATGGTCATAAGAGTCTAATAAATTCAGTGCTGTATTATATTTCTCGATAACAGAAAGCACTTGTTTACTGTCTAATGAGTTCTCAGTTCTTCTTATAATTCGTATCACTTCTCCCAATTGTTTGATACGATTGCTGTTGACAGCGTAACCCTGCATAATATATTCCTTCAGAACAGAATTGGCCCATTTGCGAAATTCCACACCACGTTGGGATTTCACACGGTATCCAACGGAAATGATGACGTCAAGATTATAGTGTTCTATTTCTCTTACAACTTCTCTTTCTCCTTCCATTTGAACTGTCGCAAAATTTGCGACAGTTGCCGAATCTCTATTTAATTCTTCCTTTAAAGCATTGTTAATGTGCTTACCAATTGTTTTGACATCTCGGTCAAACAACTCTGCCATTTGGTTTCGGTTTAACCAAACACTTTCATTTTCTACCATTACTGGCATAGATACTTTTTTATCTTCAGTTTCAAAAATCACAATTTCATTTTTCTTCATAATACTTATCCTCCTGCGTAAAAATGAGTACAAAAATAACACCTATGAAAAATAAATTCTCATAAAATACTTCTAACCTCAATTGTTTCTTCAAAAATATAGCGATCCGCTGTTGAATTGAATTATTATCGTCGCGACTTTTCTTTATTGTATCATATAAGAGTAACTTTCGCAAGTAAAAACATAGAAAAAGGCAACAAGTTTTTGAACCTGTTGCCTTCTCTATTTCATATTTCATTTTTAATTTTCACTAATATATCCGATGATATTGGATGCATTTGCATAGATGGTTGCTTCACCGTTCTTCACAACTACCAATGTAGGTGCTTGTCTGATTCCGAATTTTTCTACCAATTCCGGAGCTTCTTCTGCATCAATTTTCTCATATGCGATGTTAGCATCTTCGAGCATACCACATACGATTCTGCAGTTTGGACAAGTCTTTGTTGTAAATAACATCGTTCTGTCTTCTGCATCTGCAACTACCGGTGCTTCCTCTGTAGCCACTGCTTCTTTCTCTACTAATTTAGAGTTTGTAATGTCGTAAACCTTACGCTCTTTGTATTCCTGAGATTTACCGTCATTCCAGTTCTGAACCGGACGATAGTAACCTGTGATACGGCTGTAAACTTCGGTCACTGCGCCACAGTGTGGGCATGTGTACTGCTCACCTGTAAGGTAACCATGGTCTTTACAGATAGAATATGTAGGAGACATTGTGTAGTATGGCAGCTTGTAGTTGTTTGCAATCTTGCGAACCAAATCAGCTGCTGCTTTCCAATCAGGAAGCTTTTCTCCAAGGAATGCATGGAATACTGTTCCTGATGTGTACAATGTCTGAAGTTCATCTTGAATGTCAAGCGCTTCAAAGATATCGGATGTATAACTAACCGGAAGGTGTGAACTGTTTGTGTAATATGGTGCTCCGCCTTCTTCCGCTGCCGTGATAATATCCGGATATCTTGCAACGTCATGTTTCGCAAGACGATAGGTTGTTGACTCTGCAGGTGTAGCTTCCAAGTTGTAAAGGTCGCCGTACATTTCCTGATAATCAGAAAGTCTCTCTCTCATGTGGTTCAGTACCTGTTTTGAGAACTCCTGAGTCTTTTCATGAGTCATGTCTGCCTGTAACCACTTCGCGTTAAGTCCTGCTTCGTTCATACCAACAAGACCGATTGTTGAGAAGTGATTGTTGAATGTTCCTAAATATTTCTTTGTATATGGATACAACCCCTCATCCAAAAGTTTCGTAATAATTGTACGCTTGATGCTAAGTGAACGTGCAGAAATGTCCATCAAGCGGTCTAATCTTCTGTAGAATTCGCTCTCATCATTTGAAAGATAAGCGATTCTCGGCATGTTAATTGTAACAACACCAACAGAACCTGTGCTTTCACCGCTACCGAAGAAACCACCTGATTTCTTGCGGAGTTCACGAAGGTCTAATCTCAGACGGCAGCACATACTTCTTACATCACTTGGTTCCATATCACTATTGATATAGTTTGAGAAATATGGTGTTCCGTATTTTGCTGTCATTTCAAACAACAGACGGTTGTTCTCCGTATCTGACCAGTCAAAGTCTCTTGTAATAGAATATGTAGGAATCGGATACTGGAATCCACGTCCGTTCGCATCACCTTCAATCATGATTTCAAGGAATGCCTTGTTGACCATATCCATTTCTTTCTTACAATCTTTGTATTTGAAATCCATCTCCTTACCGCCAACGATTGCAGGAAGTTCTGCAAGGTCGTTCGGAACTGTCCAGTCTAATGTAATGTTTGTAAATGGAGACTGTGTTCCCCAACGGCTTGGTGTATTTACACCATATACAAATGATTCAACGCATTTCTTCACTTGGTCATAGTTTAAGTTGTCCACTTTTACAAATGGTGCAAGATAAGTATCAAATGATGAAAATGCCTGTGCTCCTGCCCATTCATTCTGCATGATACCTAAGAAGTTCACCATCTGGTTACAAAGTGTAGATAAATGTTTGGCTGGTGCTGATGTAATCTTTCCAACAACTCCCCCTAATCCTTCCTGGATCAGTTGTTTGAGTGACCATCCTGCACAGTAACCTGTCAGCATTGACAAGTCGTGAATGTGAATGTCTGCATTTCTATGTGCGTTGCTAATCTCCTCATCATAAATCTCAGACAGCCAGTAGTTTGCTGTAATCGCTCCTGAGTTGCTTAAGATGAGACCACCTACAGAATATGTAACTGTAGAGTTCTCTTTTACACGCCAGTCGTTGACATTTACATAATTGTCCACAATCTCTTTGTAGTCGAGCACTGTAGACTTCATGTTACGAATTCTTTCTCTCTGTTTACGATACAAGATATAGCCCTTCGCAACTTCTCCATATCCTGCCTGAATCAGCACAGACTCCACGCTGTCCTGAATGTCTTCCACTCGAACAAATCCGTCCTTAATCTTAGTCGAAAAATCTGCTGTTACTTTGAGTGCCAGCATGTCAATAATGTCCGAATGTGTCTCGATTTCTTTTGCTTCAAATGCTTTTGTGATAGCTGTAGCTATCTTTTGCAGGTTGAATTCTGCAATCTTTCCATCTCTTTTCTTTACTTGGTACATCTCTTTCTTCCTCCGTACTACAATCCCCTGTTCGTCCATTGTAGCACTATAAATAGTGTTCGTCAATACAAAAAACAACAAGATATTGTGTTTTTTATGTATTTAAAAAACACAATATCTTGTTATAATTCCTTACATCCCACGTAATTTCGCACTTGGTATATACTTCTGTACTGTTGCAAGAAACTCCTTCATTTCTTCTCCCCTGCATCCCCTGGTATGCTTCCCAATCAAGTCCCCGGAATCCACAAAGTTCTGCAGAAAATATTTTTCTGTCCCCGCAAGCCACTTGCCAATCTCTTCAAAACTTTCCTTGGAGTGATAATGTTTCACCACTGTCGTCCGGAATTCATACGGCACATGTCCTTCTTTTAGATATGAAACACTTTTTTTAATAACCTCAATATCTAGTGTCTCTGTTCCGGAAGTAAAGGCATACGTCTCAGGACTGTTTTTGATGTCCATCGCAACATAATCTACAAGTCCGCTCTCCACCATATGAATCAACTTGTCCGGAAAACTTCCGTTGGTATCTAACTTCACGGCAAATCCCATATCCTTTATTTTTCGGATAAACTGCTCAATGTCCGGTTGCAATAGTGGTTCTCCACCGCTGATGCAGACACCGTCTAGAATTCCTTGACGCTTTCTTAAAAAAACAAAAAATTCCTCTTCACTAATCTCCGCCTCTTTTGGAATATTTACCACCAACGATGCATTATGGCAGAATGGGCAACGAAAGTTGCAGACTGCCGTGAACACCGTACATGCGGTTCGCTCCGGGAAGTCCAAAAGTGTTAGTTTTTGTAAACCTTGTATTCTCATAATGATTCTCTCCTGTATAATAAAAATATAACCTTATCCCCTCTCGTTTTCAAGAAAAATCATTTTGAAATGAATATTTTTCTGTTATACTATGTGTAGAAAACTTTCAAGGAGGACAACTCTATGAACTTTTTAAGCATTTTCGACGTAATTGGTCCAAATATGATCGGCCCGTCCAGTTCCCATACGGCCGGAGCAGTCTCCATCGCGCTGATGGCAAGAAAGATGTTTCCGGAACCAATACAGAAAGTAACCTTCACGCTGTACGGTTCTTTTGCAAAAACATATCGTGGACACGGAACTGACCGTGCACTGCTTGGCGGTATTCTGGGCTTTGCGACGGATGACGAGCGCATTCGCGATGCCTTTGCCCATGCCGAAGCGATTGGCGTGGAATATGACTATATGATAGATGAGACGACAATTACTAATCATCCGAACACTGCAGACATTGACATTGTCGGAATAAACGGACACACGCTTTCCGTTCGCGGCGAATCCATCGGCGGTGGCAAGATGAAGATCGTTCGCATCGACAACATTGACGTAGAGTTCACCGGCGAGTACAGCACGCTGATTGTACATCAGCAGGACAAGCCGGGCGTTGTTGCTCACATTACACAGGCACTCAGCGAGCAGGAAGTGAACATCGCATTTATGCGCCTCTTCCGCGAGAAAAAGGGTGCCAATGCGTATACCGTAGTGGAATCCGATCACAACATTCCGGTGGAAGTGCTGGATAAGATTCGCACGAACCCGAACGTCGATAATCTGATGTTAATTCAATTGTAGGAGGCTGCTGATATGGATTTTTATAGTGGAAAAGATTTATTAAAGAAATGTCAGGAAATGAATGCTCCTATCTCTGACATTATGAAACTACGAGAGACTACAACCGGTTCTCTTTCTATAGAAGAAATAGATGCAAAATCAAAGAAAGCACTTTCGATTATGAAACAATCTGCGACAAAACCGCTCGTAGCCCCTGGCAAATCAATTGGCGGACTGATTGGCGGTGAAGCAAAGCAGGTTTCTGACCACGGCCAAACCTCAGAATGTGTGACAGGTTCTATGCTTTCCAAAGCGATTGCCTACAGCATGGCTGTATTAGAAGTAAACGCCTCCATGGGACTTATCGTAGCTGCTCCGACTGCAGGTTCATCCGGTGTTGTTCCGGGTGTACTTCTCGCCCTTGCAGACGAGCACAACATTGATGACGAGACCCTGTGCAAAGGTCTTGTAAACGCAAGTGCGATTGGATATCTGCTTATGAGAAATGCATCTGTTTCCGGTGCAGAAGCCGGATGTCAGGCAGAGGTTGGCGCGGCAAGCGCGATGGCGGCAAGTGCGATTGTCGAGATTATGGGTGGAAGTCCGGAAATGTGTCTGGATGCTGCAACTTTCGCACTCTCTAACTTGCTTGGCCTTGTATGTGACCCGATTGCCGGACTAGTAGAATCACCTTGCCAAAGCAGAAATGCAATTGGCGTAGCAAATGCCATTACATCTGCTGAGTTGGTATTAAGCGGTATCAGACATCATATTCCGTTTGACGAGATGGCAGATGCCATGCTTCGCGTTGGAAGGAGCCTGCCGTTTGAACTCCGTGAAACCGCTATGGGCGGATGCGCCGGAACACCGACGGGGTGTAGTTTGGGATGTGGAATATGTAAATAAATTATGCGAAAACATCAATTGCGGATATTACTCGAACACCAAGTAATATCCGCCATTTTATTTCCCCTCAATCTCTTGTTTCCAATACACCCGAAACTGTGTCTCATCAATCTCTTCCACGAATCTCTTTTTATATAGAAGAAACTCTTCCAAATCCATAAGCACGTGATAAAGTTCTGCTCGATTCTCGAACTCTTCGTGCGTTTCCGGCAATGGTTCGTTTCGAAGCTTATTCAAAATATTTTCCAACTCTTCTATCTGCTTCTTCGGATCATTCATCTCTGTCACATACTGCGAAATATCCATAATAAAGTCTGCTACGATATGCGCCTGCTTTGGCATCTGACGCATGCGTCTCATCTCTGAATGTAGGTTGTGGAGTGCTCCGCACTGTTTCATTCGCATCTCAAAATATGCCATATAGTAATCCTGGTGTGTCTGAAATGTATTGTGGTGATACTCGGACGCCAGTTCCAAATATTCTTCCAGTTCCTTTTCCAGTCGAATCACATCATCCCACGCGTGCTTCCCGGTAGATTGTTGCATCAGATATCCGGCCACTTCTATAAGAATCTTTTTCATCTCATGCTCTACATGTCGCATGCTCCGGATAATTCCATTTTCATGTGTACTGTTGATATGGAATAGATTCAAGATAATTGCTATAGAAATACCAATTACCACAAGTAGTAATTCGTTAATTGCAAATCCCAAAGAAAAGTCCTGCGTCGTCAAGAAATGGGTTCCGATAACGGCATTTACAGAAAGCGTGCTTCGCCAACCTAGCCACTCTGTCATCAATACAACCAAAAACAGAAATGCGCCGTACTCTATCCACGTACTTGGGATAATACTGAATACCAGCCAACAAACGCCCACACTGACTGCGTAGGTTAAAAGGCGCTGAAGGGATAACTGGAACGTTCCCCATCTCGTGGTAATCACTGTAAGCAGTGTAATGATTCCCGCAGATGTGGCATATTGAAGCTTCAGAAGCTCTGCGATGTAGATTGCAGCACTCGCCCCAATTCCTATTTTGGCTGATAACAATACTATTTTTCCCAATTTAAATTTCAATTTCTCATTCATAAATCTTCTATATTATAATGCTCCCTAAAAATTTATTCTTCTTATTATATTAACATATTTTCTACTTGCGATACACTCTTTTTTGTGATAGAATACGTTTTGTCAGCGGATATGGCGGAATAGGCAGACGCGCTAGATTCAGGTTCTAGTCGGGGTTTCTCGGTGCAGGTTCAAGTCCTGTTATCCGCATTAAAAAGGAGTATCAATTTTCTTTACAATTGATACTCCTTTTTAATTTGTTGGTTCTATCATTTTTCGTATCTCCTTTTAAACCATATTTCCTAGTTTTAATTTACGCTTTTGGTGGTCCGTCCTCCTTGTTCTTTATTTTTCTGTTTTCTTTTCTCTTTTGTTCTTTTCTTACTGTCATTATAACACATCATTTTTATTTGTCAATACATTTTTGAAAATTATTTTTAAATTTTCTGACATTTTGTACATTGTACTGCAGACACGTAATTTCTCCACTTTTATTTGAGCGTTTTTATTCTACCGTTACTACCTTTGCTAGATTTCTCGGCTTATCTACATCAAATCCTTTGTCCGAAGACACATAGTATGCTAACAATTGTAATGCAACAACTGCCGGGAATACCATGAATTTATCTTCCAAATCCGGAAGTGTTACTACGTTGTAGTCTTCTTTGAGTTGCGCAGCCAGTTCTTCTTTGATGAAGAGTACTACGTTTGCACCACGTGCTTTTACTTCTTTGATATTTGACAATTCTTTTGACATAATTTTGCTCTGCGTTACAAGCGCAACTACAGGAATACCCTCTGTAATAAGCGCAATCGGTCCATGTTTCAACTCACCAGAAGCATAAGCTTCGGAGTGAATGTATGAAACTTCTTTGAGTTTCAAGGAACCTTCCAACAGAATCGAATAGTCCATTCCTCTACCAATCATAAATAGGTCTTTTGACTCTAATACTTCTTTGGCAATCACATGAATTTCATTTCTTCTGTCAAGAATCTCTTTCATTTTTTCCGGAACTTTTTGAAGTTCTGCAATGTATGCCTTTACTTCCTCCTCTGTCATAACTCCGCGAAGCAGTGCCATCTTTGAAACCAGCATAAACATAACAGCAAGCTGTGTTGTGTATGCTTTTGTACTTGCAACTGCAATCTCCGGACCTGCCTCTGTATAAAGTACATAATCACACACTCTCGAGATGGATGAGCCGCGCACATTTAATACAGCCATACATTTCGCGCCGCGTGATTTTGCGTATTTGACAGCTTCTAAGGTATCTACTGTCTCGCCTGATTGCGACACGGCAATTACTAAGGTATCTTCGTCAATAACCGGATTAGAATACATATACTCTGATGCCAGTTCTACATCGATGTGCATCTGAAGAACAGATTTTACCAATGCCTGCGTAACAAGTCCTACATGCATTGCTGTTCCACAGGCAACAATACAGATTCTTTTACAATTTGTCAAAAGTTCATCCGGAACACCATCGCCTAAAAGGTTTGGAAGTCCGTTGTCGATTCTGTTTTTGATTGTCTCGCAGAATGCGTTTGGCTGCTCCATAATCTCTTTTTCCATATAGAATGGATATCCGTTCTTTCCGAGTCCGCTGACTTTCCAATCCAACTTCAAAATCTCCGGTTCTACTGCTTCGCCTTCTAAGTTTGTCACGCTCATTGCGTTTGGCTCTAATTTCAAGATAGAGTACTCAGGCATTACAAAGTATTCTTTTGTAAAATTACCAAGCGCCGTCAAATCAGATGCCAGCATCATACCATCTTCACATTTAGCAACTACGATTGGGCTGACGTTGCGAATCGCATAAATCACTCCCGGCCTATCTTCAAACATCATAACAAGCGCAAAGGTACCCTTCAATTTGCGAACTACCTGCTTGATCGTTGCCTCCGCATCACCTTTGTAATATACGTCTAAAAGTGCAGCCACTACTTCTGTGTCCGTCTCTGATTGAAGCACGTCCTGCAAATTGTAATCCTCAATTAATTCACGGTAGTTTTCCACGATACCATTGTGAACAAGTGTCACTTCCCCACACTGATGCGGATGGGCATTTTTCTTGTATACGCCACCATGCGTCGCCCATCTGGTATGTCCGATACCACAAGTAGAAAGAACCGGATTTGCCTCACACTCCGTTCTCAAATCACGCACTCTTCCTACACATTTTTGGATACAGACCTCGTCCGTCTCGCTTTCTCTGCAAGCGATACCAACGCTGTCGTATCCTCTATGTTCCAATAATTCCAATGAACTGAGCAAAAGCTCACTCGCTGCTTTTGCTCCTGTATAACCTACAATTCCACACATATTAATTCCTCAACTTTCATTTATTATCATTCTATTGTTATTTTACCCAATAGTTTCCCATTATATCGATTTTGTTTTGCGGTCTCCTGCATATTTGTCGATATATTCGCACTGAGAAGCACGAAAGGGCATCCGCCGAATTTTTCGATAACCCTTTTCCTCGTCAACCTGCCTATCTCACGCAGGTTCTGGCGCTAGAAGAGAAATTAAATGCCTGCAATTAAAATGCAACTATATTCAGTTACCAATGTACAACGTGCAGATTATAGCACAGAACACAAAAAAAGAGAAGTGCTTTTTACTTCCCTTTTTCTACCTGTTGAATCAGTATTACGTTTTGTTCCTCTATAATTGACATTTCAACACTCTCATAAAAATCTGAAAATGAGATTGTCGGTTTATACCATGATTTTGTGGCAAAATATGTATCCAAATCCTCCACACCGAAAATCATCCCATGTCTTGCATAAATCTCATTTCTGGCCAGACGAAGTTGCTCCTTCGTAAGACCTTCCAAATCTGCTCTGGTGAGTTTTTCCTTGTCGCTCTTTGGCAAAATGTACCCTCCATCCAATGGGACTGTATCTTCTGTGGCATCCGCCTCGTTCTGCACGTCATCTTCTACTCCCGCTTCATCCTTCACATCAGAATCGCCACTCACATTCTGCTCTATCTGAGGCTTTTTATCCTTATCATCTTCTTTTTTATTTAAATTGCCAAGCACCAAAATACCAGAGACTGCAAGTAACACAAGAACTCCTACTCCGCCAAAAAGCGTAATAAGCTTCTTATCCATCTTCTTTTTCACACTGTATACTTCCAGTTCCTCACAGACAGTACTCACTTCGTCTGCCTCTGTGTTGTTGATTCTGCAATTCGCACCTGCAACACCTGCTTCTATCGTTCCGCTTTCTGCTGTTATACCCAATTCTCTGCTTATGGCCGCATAGACATTGTGGGCCACCTTCTCACTGAGTTGATTGTTCGCTGACCAATCGCGAAGAGCTTCCGAAAGCATTTCCACTGAAAACTGCACATCAATTCCATTCTCTTCCTTATAATTCTCCAGTGCTCTCTGTATATATTTATGTACATAATTCAATCGGTTGATGATTGCCCCTGCACTATATCCCATAACTGCAGAGACTTCTTTGATTTTCATGCAATCATAGTAACATGCGTAGAGTGTTGCCTGATACATATCCGGCAATTCCTCCAAAGCTTCACAAATCACTTCCTTTGTGGTATCTCTATCAACGGATTCCTGCGCGGCATACACCTGCTTGTCCAACTCAATCAGATCTGCCTCACGTACTTTCTTTTTGCGAAATTTGCCGCACCCAAGAGTATAAACCTGTTTCCCAAGCCATTCGAAGAGCCCCGTCTCCGGTATGTCTTGTGCCACTGCATTCAAATATACATCTTTCATCAGTTGTTGAATATCTTCTTCTTTTTTCAGAATGGTCTTCGCACGCAAATAAACAAAATTATAAGTTTTTGCATAAATTAAATTCAACTTTTCCATGTTCTTTCTTCCCTAACTTCTCCATTCCTATTTTGTTACATCTAAAATGTGTTGCTCTTAAATCGAAACCTGATGCTATGCGCAGTATGATTCGGAAAAGCATACTTTGCTTCATCGGTTTACGATGTTTCGTCTTTGGAAGTGCAAGCACTTCCTCGTACTTCTTATTTACTACCTTGATTTTCATCTCATACTCCGTTAGATATAATCCCTTTTGCCATTATAACATGCAATTACAGAAAAGTGCAATCATCTTCCCAAACAAAAAGAACTTCCCTAACAAAAAGAACTCTCGCCAGAGAGTTCTTTTGATGCAGGTGACAGGAATCGAACCTGCACGGTCTCCCACTAGATCCTAAGTCTAGCGCGTCTGCCAGTTCCGCCACACCTGCGTTCATATTGGAAAATAAAAACACTAGCCAGTTTGTTATGGTTAGTGTTCTGAGTGAAGCATCGGGGATTCGAAATGATATGTTTTTCAAACCCCGCATAAAGAAAGGAGTTCGGCAACATCATTTTCATTGTCAATAATTCAGTCAATCATTGCCCCAAGTTCACTAAACTTCACTTAATGTGAACAGTTAGTTGCGATTTGTCTAACTGTACCAACCGAGTGCTATTGTACTATAAAATGGTTTCTATTGCAAGAACAAAATATCGTTTTTATTCATTTAGTCAATTATATAAACGGAAATTTATATATTTAGTTTTGCAAGTAGCTTACAAATTCTGTTTGTGCAATCAAATTCTCTTGCTTCTGATTTTCGCCAATCGTTTGACAACGGAAAATACAAACCATCTTTAACACTTTTTCCCATATCCCATTTCCCGTTTTGACCTTTGTTATTTTCAATCCATTCAACTACAAATTGCAACTGATATTTAGCAGTTTCATATTCAGCAATTAACTCAATGCACCCAAGATACCAACTTGCATTTTTGCTGGCAAAGGCACAAGGCAACACATTGATACATTTCTCATAAGTATAATAAATTCCATCTGGTTTATTTATAATGTATTTTAACATTCGCTTTTCGATTTCTTTATCTAAATGACCATTTACAATTGAAACAATATAAAACTGGACAAAATCAATAAGTCTGCCACCTTTGGGTTTCACTCCCCATACATCAAAATATGCCGTTATGTATTTTTGATGATTATATTCTTCATCTTCAAAAGCAATTGTTACAATATCTGCCCACTTTTTTGCAACACTGTTAGCGGTGGGGTTATCCTTAGTAAATCTTCTAATCCAAGTCGCTAACATTAGTGAAGTAAAAATATTCCAATCTGCAAGTTTCTCTTGCTTATCTGGAATTTGTTTAACTCCTAACAAACAATCATTCATATATAAAACTGCTTTTTGAATGCAAGCATCCTCTATTGTATAACCTAATATTTCAAGTCGTTTCAATGCCTTTTCTGTTGTGTATGGAAATTGGCTATCATTGAACAAGGTATGAAAATATCCCCATTTTCCTTCGCTGTCTTGCAATTCAATTATTTGATTAGCCCATTTTGAATTTTTGTACATATATATATTTCCTTATCAAATTCAAATTTACCTATTTCCAACGCTTGAAAACTACAATCTCCGCGTCTGCTCCACCATCTCCATATTCACAAACCAGCAAATATTTCTCATCAGCAGTCAACCCATAACATCTTGTACTACCTTTCTTTTCAAGTTGCTTTATGTAATAAGTCTTGTCATTGTCCCATAATTTCACAAACTGCCCACATGGTAATGGAAAATCCAAATTCACAAAATCTCCTTTGCCCTCATTAAGGTCTTTAACTTCTTCCATATCATTAATACCCAATTTGTTAAATTCTTTGATAAGTTGTTCTTTCATCATATAATCTCCCTTATTCCTAGTTTCTTTGATTATATCAAACTCCTTTTGGTTTTGAAATAGTTTTTCCAAAAATGCCCTTTTTACGTCTTCTATCTTTTTACTGAACTCGTTTCGTGAGTAATTGCACCAAACAATTACAGTGGGTAACTAGGCTAATTAGTTACACTTGCCTTTAAGTAAAAAAGGAAAGTATATAGTGTATGTTGCATTAAATCACTATATGCCACTTGATGACGATACAAGTATAATAACGAAAGTTTGGTATGGCTTAATTAGAAAATATACTCGGTTCAAAGTAGCGTACAACAATCCGTGAAATGATGACGACAGGGGTTGAAGATGGAAGCAATGACCTCGTAGAGATAGGGATTATCTCTCCCGATAGTAAGGGAAGCCTAAGTCGGTCTACAACTGATATGGTTAAAACTATCCCATGTAGGGCAGACGCCACTCCTCTTATGCAAAAGGGGAGCAGGGGCGCACAGACAATACCGAAAGGTTACGCACGTGGAGACGACTTGGGTGGCTTGGCGCGTGTAGAAAGTGTGGTGTTATTGATTTATATTGATAGCACAAGTCGATTGTTGCCTCAAACTCAGCATACAATACGGAATCTACACGGATACTACTAGTAATTCCCATCCGAAGAGGCGTATACATTTGGGATTTGAGTGGGCTTCTCTTTGAATTTTGCAGGAGAAGTCTGCCTAAATCTAGACGCCAAGCCGTTGCTAGCCGTTGCAAAAGACAAACCCTCCTCTAGGCGGTACACATTTGATTGATTTGTTTACTTGTAAATTAGAAAGCAAATGCACACGATAATGCTTGCATTGTCTAGTGTGTTAGACCTAAAAATTAGGTCTTCTATGCTACTTATGAAAACTTAAACAAAAGGAGAACATTATTTATGTACGGAATTATGAGAACAGAGAAACGTAGCCGTGCTGATGTATACGGCATTCAAATCGAAGCCAATCGCACGCAGGAAGACCATTTGCGTGGTCGAGAGTTCAACGGCTCTAACATTGATTGGAGTTTAACTGAACAAAACATTCATCTTCTGCCAAGGAATGATAACTGGAACAAGACCATAACAGATACCCTAGAACAGTACAACATTAAACCACGTAAAAACTCGATTGTATTACTGGATAGCATTTACACGGCTTCGGCTGATTTCTTTGAGGGTATGTCGCAAGCAGAGATAATTGACTACTTTCAAGCCTGTTTGGAGTTCCACGAAAAGACATACGGCATTCATACAATCAATGCCGTTATTCACTTTGACGAACTCGGCACTAAAAATGCTGGCAACTCTTATAAGAACGATGACGGCACATTCAAAGGTGCAAATTACCATTTGCATATTGCTACTATCCCGATTGTAAAAAAGAATGGTACTTATTCATTATCGGCAAAAGATTTAATGGGTGGTCGGTCAGATTACCGAAAAAAGCAAGATGATTTCTATTCGCAAGTATCTAGTTTGTGGGGTTTGGAACGTGGGGAAGTTAAAGATTATAACGAAACTCGAAAGCACCTCGACAAAATGGAGTCCGAAATCCAAGAAATGCAGATTAAGTCCCAAAAGGCAAAATGCGAACTTAATATAAGGGAACGTGTACTGGAAGCATGCAGCCAGCCTCTTGAACCTATTGAGGTTATTTCCTCTACCGCTGAAAACAAGTTGAAAAACAAACCTGCAACAAGCACAGTAAAAACATCAGACCTAGAACGCCTGCAATCGCAAGTACAGACGGCAGAGGCATTAAAGAATGGGCTTAATGCATTGAATACATTGGCAAAGGAAACCATTGCATTTTCTTCAACCGATGAACGTGTGTTGAAACTGGAACATAAACTCAAACAATCAAATTCACAATGTAAACAACTGGAACAATCGGTCATAGACAAACAGAACGAAATAAATCGTCTGTCTGATTATATCCAACGCCTAGAACAATGGTTTCATACCATTAAGACTTGGATACATGAACGGAAACTGATTAAAGACTTTGAGCAATATATTGAACAGGAAACAAGGGAACTGGCTCGTGAAGAAATCGAATACGAAGAAGAACAAGGTTTTGAAAGGGGCTAGTCCCCTTTTTTATTTTGCCCTAAAAAGATTATTATAGTCCATTTTTTGTCTTTGGGTATCTTAATCAATGTAGAAAAATCGGGCTAAAAATGGCGTTATTTTCTACACTCTGGTTTTGGGCTTTCTCGTCATAGATTTCTATAATAACTATGTCGACAAAAAAATTAAATAAATTGAACTTGCGCAAGTTCATATTCGAGAAAGGGAAAAAGAATATGAACGATTATATTAAAGTCCAAACAAACCTCTTGCAATTTATTCAAGAAAACACTAATATTAACCTCAACAATGGAATTGATGTTGCTGATTGGTTAGAACAAATGAATAAGAAAAATGTTATTGAGAAGCACCCATACAAGATTACGGAAATGATAAAACATGGGGAAACTTATTATTTAACCTACGTCTACGATGAAACGAAGAACAACAAGCGTAGACAGATAACGGCAAAATCAAAAACGGACCTTGAAAACAAGATATATAAGAATTACCTAGACAAGCAGGCTAGAACTTTTGAAAATATCTACCACGAATGGTACGATACAGCTTACAAGGCAAAAGTAAAGGCAACGGCTTATGCTCGTATGGGAACAGACTTTATTCGCTTTGTGGAAAATACGGACTTTGCAAAGAAGCCACTTTCCCACATTGATACTTTTGATGTAGAAAATTTCCTACATAATGCAATTATCCAACACAAGTTGAAACTTCAAGGATATAAAAATCTCAAAAGTCTGTTAAATGGTGTGTTCAAGTATGCTCGTAAAAAGAAATACATTACGGAAAACCCTGTGGACTTGGCAGAAATCTCTACGGCTCATCTCGTACCACCAAAGAAGAAACGTAAAGAGGAAGTAGTCTTTACTACAAAAGAGGCTGAACTCGTTAAGGAAGTAATTGCAAAGGATAGAAACAACTACGATATTAGCATTCCGTTTGCTCTATTACTCGCTTTCCAACTTGGTCTGCGTGTAAGTGAATTAATTGCGTTAAAATGGTCTGATATTCAAGACAACACCATTTATGTGCAACGGCAAGAAATCTGCTATACAATGCACGAGAACGGCAAAAAACGTACTATTCACGAAATTGTGGAATACACCAAGACAAAGGCAGGCGATAGAATACTTCCTTTAAGTCACGAAGCCGTATCTATTTTGGATGATGTAAAGAAATGGAATAAGGAACACCACATTACAAGTGAATTTATTTTCGCTGACAAGAACGGAAAGAATTTCAAAAGGCAACGAGTAAATGACCGTTTATATAAGTACTGTGAAATGGCAGATATTATCAAGAAGTCCACTCACAAAATCAGACGTTGCGTAGTTTCCACTCTACTTGATAATGTCACAAATAAAGATAGCGTTCGAGCATTTGCAGGACACGAAAATATACAAACAACATTCAACGCATACTACAAAGACATTTCAAGTGATGAGGACTTTTTCAAAGAAATGTGTGCTTGTTTATAGGCAATCATGGGGCAATCAGTTGATTGAAGTACAAAAAAAGCGGAAGTGCTGATTTTTCAGTACTTCCACTAATTTACGAAATGAAGCATCGGGGATTCGAACTCCCACGACTTCAAAAATACACTGAAAAGAAAGGGCTTTGCAACATCCAAATTGGAAACTCATCCCGTAACTCATCCCAAAACCCGATTTCTCAACCAACAAGCATTACTTGTTATGGTTGGATTTGATTTTCCAACCGAGATTCATTATATTATAAAAACGTTTCTATTGCAAGAACAAAATATTGTTTTTACTCATTTAGTCAATGATACAAATTGGAATTTGTATCATTCAAGCCATTGAACAAAAGCAGTTTTATCCTTGCTGTTATATCCTGCATTTCCATAAAAGTTTAATGTCTTTTCTTTTTTTGAACCTGTGAGTAACATCATTTTATAACAGTTTTCATTCTTTGCAATTTTCTTTGCATAATTTAAGCATTCTGTTGCATACCCTTTTCCACGATAATCTGAATGCGTAACAACATTTTCAATAAAAGCATATGGTCTTACATTTCTTGATAAATTTGGAATAATTACGCAAACACAAGAAGACACTATTTTGTCATCAATTTCATTGATAATAATATGATGATTTTTATCTTGGATAATCGTGCTCCAAGTATTTTCCAAGTGTTTTGTCATTTCTGGTATGGTTTCCTCGTGTAAATGCAAATACAATTCCAATATCTCCCTTAATTCGTTTTCATAAACTTCTCTAACCATTGCAACTCCTCCACAAACCGACTTACCTTTATACATCTATGTATACTTTCTCACCATCTCCATTATATGCCCAAATCAAGATTCGCTTAACAGAAACTATTCGTCTTGAGAAATCTCTTCTCATAATGGAGAAGGCTTTGAGGACATCCTGATCGTTTAGTTCTGCTGTCAAAGCTATGTGGGGCGTCCAATTATTAGGACAATATAAATCCCACACCAATTCACTAAATTCACTGAGACCATCGCACAAACCAGTATGCAAATTCAGCAATTTACTATTAACGCATGGTGCATAATACAAAATTCCACCTGAAAATTGGCCAATTGAATCTATTACAATATCTACAATATTTTTTCGCAAATAATTTTTTATGAATTCAATCAACCTTTCACGATTATCTGTTTTTACAAAAGTCAATGTCATATGAGGTGGTCTTATCCCTTGTGCAATATTATTAGCTTTTAAATCCAGACACTTTTCATCTAAAAAAGTTGTAAATTCATCATCAAATTCTAACCAAATAACATATGTTTGTTCATTCATATTCACACCTCCAAATTCAAATTTGTTAGTTTCTATTATAACTCAACCAAACGACTTTTGAAAGTGAAAATATTAGTGTTTAGTTCCACCATTGTGGAGTGGTTACAGTGCCAATGTATTTTTCCGAAACTGGATAATAAATAACATACTTGGGCAAAAAAGTTTACATTTACATCATCTATATTACTAGCAAACAAGAAAGCGAGGTAATAAGATGAGTTTAAAATTAAAAACAGACAGAGTGTTAGATGAGTTTGAAGAGATGAGATATTTAACATGGTCGGAAGAAGATAATCTGTACAATCTGTTTTTTCGTGATGACACAGAATATAAATTCTACTTTCCATTTGCCTACAATGATAAGACTGTAAGCGAAAGATTTATCGGCTATGCTGGTGCTATGTGTAACAAAGATATGGAAGATACTTCTTTTGATGAACCATTTCCAATTGATGTGGATATTTATATATGTGCTAATGGCATGAAAAATGGATACAAGAGAACCTTAGATAATCTAATCAACATACAAAATTTGGTAATAGATATAGACTCACACTCTTCCAACTTATCAATCGAGGAATTGAACAAGCATATTTTGAAGTTCGAAGAAAAATTATTGGATAGGCTTGTATTAAAGCCAAATCTCATTAACCGAACAGGGCGAGGTGTTCAATTGTGGTTTGGAGTAGAGCCTTGTCATGTCTCGCTTAGCAAAATCTGTTTAAGCGTGATAGATATGCTCTGCAATCACATCACAGAAATATTAGTAGAACTAGACGAAACGGAATTGTCAGTAGACAGGGCTTCTTCATTAAAGTTAAATGGCTTATTCCGATTGCCCTATTCATATAACACCAAAGCAAAGCGTTGGTCGGAATGCAGACTGGTACACGAGGAATTTCCAAATGTAAATGAGTTAAGAAAGAAACTGCTCGCAAATGGATATAAGAGTGACTATTTTGTTGAACCTACTGGTAAAAAGAAAATTGGCAAGAAGAAAGTAATCTCAGGTAAGTATCACTTTGTAAATAAAATAAATTTAAATGATTACACGCCCTGCTTAATCCATAGAAAAATGTTTTTAGAACAAGTAATCCAAGCAAGAGGCGGGAAAAAGGGGTCAAGAGATTTGCTGATGTTTGCATTATATGCAACAGTAATATGGCTATTCGATAAAGAGGATGCACAAGCGTACTGTGAAGAATGGAATAGTACATTTGAACAACCTCTAAAAGATTCTAAGCTGTGGGAAATTTTTAGAGATGTAGATAGAAAGCGATACAAATTCACGGTTACAAAGTTTTTAAACCTAATCAATGCCACAGATGAAGAACGTGGTTGGTATCATAAATTGTCCGTGAAAGAAGAGCGTAAAAAGGCGAGACACAAAGCAAAGGAAGAACGAAATCGCAAAGTGAAAGAACTACGCGAAGAAGGTCTTACGATTGTTGCGATTAGTAAGGAAATGAATTTGTCTCGTCCTACTATATACAAAATCTTGAAAGTTGAATAGCCATATCCATTTTGCACGTTCGTAATAAACGGTTGAGCAAAATGCACACGATAATGCTCGCATTGTCTAGTGTGTTAGACCTACAAAATAGGTCTTCTATACTACTTGTGAAAACAAAGACAAAGGAGCATTATGATGTACGGAATTATGAGAACAGAGAAACGTAGCCGTAGTGATGTGTACGGCATTCAAATCGAAGCCAACCGAACACAAGAAGACCATTTGCGTGGTCGAGAATTTAACGGCTCTGACATTGATTGGAGTTTAACCAAACGGAATGTTTATCTTCTCCCGAAAAATGACAACTGGAACAAGACCATAACAGATACCCTAGAACAGTACAACATCAAGCCGAGAAAGAACTCTGTTGTTCTGCTTGATAGTATCTATACGGCTTCTGCTGACTTCTTCGAGGGTATGACACAAGCAGAGATAATTGATTACTTTCAATCCTGCCTTGAATTTCACGAAAAGACATACGGCAAACACACAATCAATGCCGTAATCCATTTCGACGAAGTAGGCTCTAATGCTGGTGGCTCATGCAAAAATGATGACGGCACATTCAAGGGTGCAAATTACCATTTACACATTGCTACAATCCCCCTACTAGAAAAGAACGGGGTTTTCTCTTTGTGTGCAAGAGATATAATGGGTGGTCGCTCCGAATACAGAAAGAAACAAGATGATTTTTATTCCCAAGTATCAAGCCTATGGGGCTTGGAACGTGGGGAAGTTAAAGATTATGACGAAACCCGAAAGCACCTTAATAAAATGGAGTATGAAGTCCAAGAAATGCAGATTAAATCTCAAAAGGCAAAAGCAGAGTTAAATATCAGAGAACGTGTTTTAGAAGCGTGTTCTGAACCTATTGAACCAATTGAGATTATTTCCTCAACGGCTGAAAACATACTCAAAAACAAGCCTGCCACAAGCACAGTAAAGACGGCTGACCTTGAACATCTACTATCGCAAGTACAAACGGCAAAGTCTTTACAGAATGGATTGAATGAATTGAACAAATTAGCAAAACAGACTGTCGAACTTGCTGCGACAGATGAAAGGGTGCTAAAACTGGAACACAAACTCAAACAATCAAATTCACAATGTAAACAACTGGAACAGTCGGTCAAAGACAAACAGAATGAGATAAATCGTCTATCTGATTACATTCAAAGGCTTGAACAATGGTTTCACACCATTAAGACATGGATACATGAGCGAAAACTAATAAAGGATTTCGAGTATTATATCGAACACGAAACAAAAGAACTTGTTAGGGAAGAAATCGAACACGAAGAACAAAGATTTGAAAGGGGTTAGTCCCCTTTTTTATTTTGTCCCAAAAGAGATATTATAGTCAAATTCAACTCGTAGTGAATGGCAAAACATGTAGAAAAAACAGGCAAAAAAGAGCGATATTTTCTACATTCTATTTTGGGGAAGTCGCAAAATAATCCACTACAATAATTTTGTCTGACAAAAATTTATATAAATTGAACTTGCGCAAGTTCATATTCAGAAAGGAAATGAATATGAACAAGTATACAGATTTAACAATTGAACAGATTAACACGGAGTTAAACAACTTGACTTTTTTAACTGATAGTATTATATTATCTGCTACGGATGTTGCAAAGCATAAGGAAGCACTTATGAATGCAAAAGAAAAGAAAATATTAGAAACCTACCCTATCCGAATATGGCAAGCCAATACTGGCGTGTGGAGAGCCCATATTCCTGATTCCACCAAAGAGCGTGGTCGTAAAGTCATTGAGGGTAAAACAAAAGAGGTCCTTGAAAACAAAATATTGAAAGATTACAAAAATCGATTTGATGAAAGATTGATTTTTGCCAATTACTTTGCTGAATGGTTGACGAAAGAAAAGTCAAAGCACGTACAAGCCTCTACACTTCAACGCAACCTTGATGATTACAATAAATTTATCAAGGGAACGAAGATAGACAAAATGAATATGGCAACTATCAAGCCATACGACATTAAAGACCTGCTTCACTCTGCAATCAATGAACATCATTTGACACGCAAGGCACTTGGCAATCTGAAATCACTTTTTTCGGGTGTGTTTATGTTTGCACTGGACAAAAACGATATTACAGAAAATCCAATGGACAAGGTCGGCAAGATTGAAAACACCAACATTCGTCCTAACCCTAAGAAGAAACCTAAAACGCAGGTTTTTAACAAAGAAGAATTGCCTATTTTAACAAACTATATTGCACAACACTATATGGAACACAATCCACTTGTATCACTTGCAATCCTATTGAACTTTCAATTAGGACTTCGTGCAGGCGAATTATGTGCGATAAAGAAGAAAGATATTGATTTTGAAGAACGGACAATCAATGTAGACCGTACAGAAATCAGTTATAGACCGATTTTATTAGAAAATGGGCAACTTATCAAGGGAAGAACAGTACACGCTGTTACGGAAGACCGAACAAAAGCCGATTCAAATCGTATTATTCAATTAACAGACTTTGCTATTGAGATTATTAAGATTGTTTTACAGCTACATCAAACAATGTCACTAGATACAGACTTTCTGTTTGTTGATTCAAACGGAAACAACATCATTAGACAACGAATCAATGATTGCTTGAAATATTACTGCGATAAACTTTCTATGGACGCAAAATCTTCACACAAAATAAGAAAGACATTTCTTTCTAATCTGTTTAGGAATGGCTTTGACCTTGATGAAGTTATGCTGATAGCAGGACACAGAGTAAAGTCAACCACGATTGAACACTATTTGTTTTCTTTGGAATTAGAGGAAGACAAACATAAAAAACTGAATAAAGCAGTGGGGATGAATCAGAGTATATTAACTCAACCTTGCTCATCCCAAATTTAATTACATAAAAAAATGGAAGAACGTTGTAAATTCAGCGTTCTTCCGTAATTCTCAAATGAAGCATCGGGGATTCGAACCCCGGACAACTTGATTAAAAGTCAAGTGCTCTACCGACTGAGCTAATGCTCCATACTGGGCTAGCTGGATTCGAACCAGCGACTGCAGGAGTCAAAGTCCTGTGCCTTACCGCTTGGCGA
>JAZQRQ010000024.1:0-3056 GCA_045629665.1 Faecalimonas sp. | reverse complement strand
CAATTGACACAAAAGTGCAGGAAGGTCTCATTGAAGAGACGCTGAAAGAAATGGGTGAACACACATGGCAAAGCTAGTTTCAAAAACATATGGAGACGCATTGTTTGCCGTCGCTTCGGAAGAAGGCCGTATGGATGAATTTTTTGAAGCAGCTGTGGGCCTTACGGAAGTTCTTCGCACGAACGAAGATTTCGGGAAACTGATGAGTCATCCGAAGATTATGCAGGAAGACAAAGTAAAGATTATTGAGGAGGCATTCGACGGACGACTTCCAAAGGAAATGGTAGGTCTAATGACACTTATGGTCACAAAGAGTCGCGAGGAAGATTTCCTTGCAGTATTCGATTACTTTGTGGAGCTTGTAAAAGAAGAAAAGAAAATCGGAAAAGCCGATGTAAAGACGGCCATTCCGCTCAGTGATAAGCAGAAAGCGGCGATTGAAGAGAAGCTGCTTGCAACCACAAAGTATGAATCCTTTGAGATGAATTATGAGGTCGATGCGTCGCTGATTGGCGGAATGATTGTGCGCATCGGAGATCGCGTAATTGACAGCAGTATTCAGACGAAACTGAACAATCTGTCCAGAGAATTACGCAGTATTCAAGTTTAAAAATTTTAAGGAAGGTGGATTCGTTCCATGAATTTAAGACCAGAAGAAATCAGCTCTGTGATTAAAGAACAGATTAAACGATATGCATCAGAACTCGAAGTATCTGATGTCGGTACGGTTATCCAGGTAGCCGATGGAATTGCTCGTATCCATGGCCTTCAAAATGCGATGCAGGGTGAACTCCTTGAGTTTCCTGGCGAAGTGTACGGTATGGTCCTCAACTTAGAGGAAGACAACGTAGGTGCAGTTCTTCTCGGAGAACAGAGAAGTATCAACGAAGGCGATACCGTAAAGACAACCGGAAGAGTAGTTGAGGTGCCGGTAGGCGACTGTATGCTTGGCCGTGTTGTAAACGCATTGGGACAGCCAATTGATGGAAAAGGACCAATTCAGGCAACAAAATTCAGAGAGATTGAAAGAGTTGCTTCCGGAGTTATCTCGCGTAAATCCGTAGATACTCCGCTTCAGACAGGTATCAAGGCGATTGACTCGATGATTCCGATTGGACGCGGACAGAGAGAGCTTATTATCGGTGACAGACAGACCGGTAAGACAGCAATTGCAATCGATACGATTATCAACCAAAAAGGACAGGGTGTAAAATGTATTTACGTTGCAATCGGTCAGAAGGCATCTACCGTTGCGAATATCGTAAAGACATTGGAAGAGTTTGGTGCAATGGATTACACGACAGTCGTAGCTTCCACTGCAAGTGAACTTGCACCACTGCAATATATTGCACCATATTCAGGCTGTGCAATCGGAGAAGAGTGGATGGAAAACGGAGAGGATGTACTTGTTGTATACGATGACCTTTCTAAACATGCAACAGCTTATCGTACACTCTCATTGCTTCTTAGAAGACCACCGGGACGTGAGGCGTACCCTGGTGACGTATTCTATCTGCACTCAAGATTATTAGAGCGTGCAGCAAGACTTTCCGATGCACTCGGCGGAGGTTCCTTAACAGCACTTCCGATTATTGAGACACAGGCAGGTGACGTATCGGCATACATTCCGACGAACGTTATATCCATCACAGACGGTCAGATTTATCTTGAGACAGAAATGTTTAACGCTGGTTTTAGACCGGCGGTTAACCCAGGTATCTCGGTATCGCGTGTAGGTGGGTCTGCGCAGATTAAAGCGATGAAGAAGATTTCCGGACCAATCCGTATCGAGCTTGCTCAGTACCGTGAGCTTGCCTCATTTGCTCAGTTCGGTTCAGAACTTGATGCAGATACTGCAGAGCGTTTGGCTCAGGGAACTCGAATCAAAGAAATGTTAAAACAACCTCAGTATCAGCCGATGCCGGTAGAATACCAGGTTATTATCATCTATACTGCTACAAGAAAGCATTTGCTTGACATTAAGGTAGAGGATGTTCTCGCATTTGAAAAAGGTCTCTTTGAATTTATTCAGACTAAGTATCCGGAGATTCCGGAATCTATTAAGGCAGAGAAGGTTCTGAATGAGGAAATGGAAGAGAAACTCGTAAAAGCGATTGCGGAGTTTAAAGAAGAATTCAATAAAGAAGATTAGGTGAAGTATCATGGCATCAATGAGAGAAATTAAAAGACGCCGCACAAGTATCCAAAGTACGCAGCAGATTACAAAGGCCATGAAGCTTGTCTCTACAGTAAAACTGCAGAGGGCAAGACAGCGTGCTGAGAATTCAAAGGCATATTTCACATATATGTATAAGACCATCATCTCCATGCTTGCGAAGGCAGGCAATGTGGACCATCCTTATGTGAAGGGCAGTGATTCGAAAAATGTCGCAATCGTGACAGTTACTTCGAACCGAGGTCTCGCAGGCGGTTATAACGCCAACATTGTGAGAATGGTTATGGGAAGCGGATTCGACAAAGAGAATGTCCGACTTTACACCGTGGGAAGAAAAGGTGCCGAGGGTCTCGAGCGAAAGGGTTATGAGATAGTAGCCGATTACTCGGATATCATCGAAGAGCCGACCTTTGCGGATGCGAAGGAGATTGGTGAGAGACTTCTTGGGGATTTTGCAAATGGTGAAATCGGAGAAATCTATGTGGCATATACAGAGTTTAAGAATACCGTCAGTCAGGTGCCGAAGCTGATGAAGCTACTTCCGGTGGATGCCGAAGGTATGCAGGAAGACGCAGAGGAGATGAGTGAACTTGATAAACTCACGCCGATGAATTTTGAGCCGGAGGAGGAAGAGGCAATTGCACTTTTGATTCCGAAGTATATGACCAGCATTTTGTACGGTGCCTTTGTGGAGGCAGTTGCGAGTGAGAATGGCGCACGTATGCAGGCGATGGACTCAGCGACGAACAATGCAGAAGAAATCATCAGTGATTTAGAATTAAAATACAATAGAGCCCGTCAGGGTGCTATTACACAGGAATTAACAGAAATTATAGCCGGAGCGGAAGCTATCGGATAGAGGAGTGAAAAAATGGCAACA
>JAZQRQ010000023.1:0-29274 GCA_045629665.1 Faecalimonas sp. | reverse complement strand
GTATCGGAGCAGCACTTCAGAGCGCTAAGGGCGGTACAATTTCACATTGTTACGCCGTAGAAAGTTCAGTATACCCAAGAGCATTCTATGACACGGGGAAAATAGCAATTAGCAATCAAGGTGTTGTAAAAGCGGCTGACTTCAAGTTCGCGACAGAAAGCACATTGCTTGCAAAACTTCCTATTCGCACTGGTCAGACAGAAAGTCTCTGGACATGTTATGTTGACGAAGCCGGAAATGCACTTGGCACACCAATTCTTAAGATGTTCGCAAGTGTTTGGATGGAAAAACAGGCACAATAAAGAATAAAGATTTTTCTTCTTAAAAAGCAGAAGATGTGATATGATTAGGGAACAAACCAAATCGTTTTGAAATCAGGTTTGTACGAGGAGAAGAACTTTATCATGGGTAAGATATTTTATTTGATGGGTAAAAGTGCATCGGGGAAAGACACAATTTATAAAAAAGTGAAGGAACAGATGCCGGAATTAAAAACAATTGTCATCTACACCACACGTCCAATACGCGAGGGCGAGCAGGATGGCGTAGAATATTTCTTTGTGGATGACAAGCGTTTGGACAAATTGCAGCAGGAAGGAAAGGTTATTGAATTGCGTGAGTACAATACGGTACATGGAATCTGGAAGTATTTTACGGCGGATGATGGTCAGTTTGATAGAGATAACCATCTGATTGCAATCGGTACGTTAGAGTCTTATGTGCAACTCAAAAAATATTTTGGGGATGAAAAGCTGGTGCCTATCTATATAGAAGTAGAAGATGGTTTGCGGTTGGAGCGAGCGCTTTCGAGAGAGAGAAAGCAGAGTGAACCGAAGTATGAGGAACTTTGCAGAAGATTTCTTGCAGATGCAGCAGACTTCTCTGTGGATAAGTTAAACGAAGCGGGGATAACTCAAAAATATTTCAATATTGATATGGATAAATGTATCAATGAAATTGTGCTAGGTATTCGGGAAAAAATATGCTATACTTAAAAGGCACTTGATAATATGTGAAGGGAAGGTGATGACGTGAGTGGATTTAAAGATGTAGTTGGGCATAAGGACATTATCAAATATATTCAGAATGCAGTGAACCAGAACAAATTGTCCCATGCTTATATTTTAAACGGACAGCGTGGTTCGGGGAAGAAGATGCTGGCGCGTCTGTTTGCTATGACACTGCAGTGTGAATCCGAACAGTCAGAGCCTTGTATGGAATGTCGTTCTTGTATGCAGGCAAAGGGCGGCAACCAGCCGGATATTATTACGATTAAGCATGAGAAACCGGCATCCATCAGTGTAGATGACATCAGAGAGCAGCTGAATGGCGATATTATGATTAAGCCATACAGCAGTCCTTATAAGATATACATTATTCCGGAGGCGGATTTGATGACGGTACAGGCACAGAATGCACTTCTTAAGACTTTGGAGGAACCACCGGAATACGCGGTGATTTTTCTTCTGACGGAGAATGCAGATAGTCTTTTGGCAACGATCCGCTCACGTTGTGTGATGCTCAAGCTTCGCAACATTAAGGATAAACTGGTGAAGAAGTATCTCATGGAAGAACTGCAACTGCCGGATTATCAGGCTGATATTTGTGCAGCTTTTGCACAGGGTAATATCGGTCGGGCAATTATGCTTGCGAAATCAGAGTATTTTAATGAGATTAAGGATGAGGCACTTCAACTGCTCAAATATTTGGATGAGATGGAATTACATGAGATTGTAAGTGCAATCAAACAGATTAATAAATACAAATTGGAAGTAACAGATTATCTGGACATCATCACTATTTGGTATCGAGATATTTTGCTGTATAAAGCAACGAAAGATATAGAAGGTCTGGTGTTCAGTGACCAGTTAAAGTCAATTAAGGAGAAGGCAACAAAGAGTTCTTATGAGGGTATTGAAATTATCCTGCAGAGCATCGAGAAGGCGAAAATGCGCCTAAAAGCAAATGTGAATTTTGATTTGGTGATGGAACTTTTGTTGCTTACAATAAAGGAGAATTAAAACATGACAAAAGTAATTGGAGTAAGATTCCGTCAGGCAGGAAAGGTTTACTTTTTTTCGCCGGGAAAGCTTCATGTAAAACAAGGTGATAAGGTAATTGTGGAAACTGCACGAGGAGTGGAGTTTGGTAGTGTTGTGATGGGTCCGAAGGACGTAAACGATGAAGAGATTACACAACCTCTCAAATCAGTAATTCGTGTTGCAACAGAAGAAGATAAGCGCAACGAAGAGAAGAATCGTGAAAAAGAAAAAGAAGCGTATGATATATGTCTGGAAAAGATTCGCAAGCACGAATTGGACATGAAATTAATCAATGCTGAGTATACATTTGATGGGAACAAGGTGTTATTCTACTTTACAGCAGATGGAAGGATTGACTTCCGTGAACTTGTAAAGGATTTGGCAGCAGTGTTCCGTACAAGAATTGAACTTCGTCAGATTGGAGTTCGCGACGAGACAAAGATTCGTGGTGGAATCGGTATCTGTGGGCGTCCACTTTGCTGTCACACCTATCTGTCAGATTTCGCACCGGTGTCGATTAAGATGGCAAAGGAACAGAATCTCTCTCTGAATCCAACTAAGATTTCAGGAGTTTGCGGCAGACTTATGTGTTGTCTTACAAACGAAGAAGAGACTTACGAAGAGTTGAACAGTCATCTTCCTGCAATCGGGGATACCGTTACAACGATAGAAGGTCTCAAAGGAGAGGTGCAGAGTGTCAGCGTATTGCGTCAATTAGTGAAGGTAGTTGTGAACCTGGATGATGACGAGAAAGAGATTCGTGAATACAAGGCAACTGAACTGAGATTCAAACCTAGAAGAAAAAAAGATGTAAAACTTTCAAAAGAAGAGATGAAGCAGCTTGCGAAGTTGGAGGAGAATTAGATGACAATAAATCTGAAGGAAGAAGAGCGTCTGGATGATTTGCAAGTGAAAGGATATGAGATTATTCAACATCCCGGAAAGTTCTGTTTTGGGATGGATGCAGTGCTACTATCTAATTTTGCACGGGTGAAAAAAGGTGAAAATGCATTGGACCTTGGGACAGGAACAGGAATTATACCGATTCTTCTGACTGCGAAGACAGAAGGAGAACGATTCGTTGGGCTTGAGATTCAGGATGAAAGTGCAGATATGGCACGAAGAAGTGTCATACACAACCATTTGGAAAAACGGGTAGAGATTGTAAATGGAGATATCAAAGAGGCATCGAGCATATTTGGCGCTGCCTCTTTTGACGTTATAACAACGAACCCTCCGTATATGATAGGGCAACACGGGATTGCAAATGCAACGGATACTAAAGCAATAGCAAGGCATGAAGTGCTATGTACATTGGATGATATTTTACGAGAGAGTGCAAAGATACTTCGTCCGGGCGGCAGATTTTATATGGTACACAGACCATTTCGACTAGCAGAGATTCTGTCGAAAATGGTGCAGGTGGGTATTGAACCGAAGCGTATGAGGATGGTACATCCATTCATAGACAAGGAGCCCAATATGGTTCTGATAGAGGGTAAACGCGGAGGCAATTCGCGCATGACCGTAGAAAGACCACTTATTGTTTATCGGGAGCAGGGAGTGTACAGCGAGGAACTGCTTGGCGAATATGGATTAAAGTAGAAAGAAGAGGGATGTGTATGGCGGGCAAATTATACCTGTGTGCAACACCGATTGGTAATCTGGAAGATATGACTTACCGTGTGGTTCGTACATTACAGGAGGTTGATTTGATTGCGGCAGAAGATACAAGAAACAGTATTAAACTGCTTAATCATTTCGAAATCAAGACCCCGATGACCAGTTATCATGAATATAATAAGATTGAAAAAGGCCGGAAGTTGGTAGAAAAACTTGAGAGTGGCATGAATGTTGCTCTGATTACTGATGCCGGAACACCGGGAATTTCAGACCCGGGGGAAGAGCTTGTCAAGATGTGCTACGAGGCAGGAATAGAAGTGACATCACTTCCCGGGGCGGCTGCGTGTATTACGGCACTGACACTTTCCGGTCTGTCTACAAGGAGATTCGCATTTGAGGCATTTCTTCCTACAGATAAAAAAGAAAAGCAGGCGATTCTTAAGGAACTTGAGGATGAGACTAGAACCATTGTCATGTACGAGGCTCCACATCGATTATTAAAAACATTGCCGGAACTGTTAAATTGCCTCGGCAATCGAAGGATTACGGTGTGTCGTGAGTTGACAAAAAAACATGAGACAGCATTTGTCACGACACTGGAGGAGGCAATCTCTTATTACCAGGTTAACGAGCCGAAGGGGGAATGTGTACTGGTAATGGAAGGTAAGAGTAGAGAAGAAATCCGAAAGGAAGAGGTATCGAAATGGGAGGCAATGAGCATTGAAGAGCATACAGAATACTATATAAATCAGGGAATTGACAAGAAAGATGCCATGAAACTAGTTGCAAAGGACAGAGGAATCAGCAAACGTGATGTGTATCAGCAACTTTTGTAGAAGTTAGTCAATTTGCACATAAAAAAATATTATAATTGTTCAAAATGTGTGTAGACGAGAATATAGATTTTCTGTATACTTACTAGAAGGAACATTAATATCCAATTTTAGGAGGAACAATTAGAATGGGAACATTATCATTTAAAAACATTAACAAAGTATATTCTAACGGATTTCATGCCGTTAAAGATTTCAATCTCGAAGTAGAAGATAAGGAATTTATCATCTTTGTAGGACCATCAGGATGTGGTAAAACAACTACACTTCGTATGATTGCCGGACTTGAGGAAATCAGTAGTGGTGAATTATCAATTGACGGACGTCTTGTTAACGATGTAGAACCGAAGGACAGAGATATCGCAATGGTATTTCAGAACTACGCTTTGTATCCGCACATGACAGTATATGATAACATGGCTTTCGGTTTGAAGTTAAGAAAAGTACCAAAAGCAGAGATTGACAAATTAGTACATGAGGCAGCTAAGATTCTTGACCTTGAACCATTGTTGGACCGTAAACCAAAGGCTCTTTCAGGCGGACAAAGACAGCGTGTTGCTATGGGACGCGCTATCGTTCGTAATCCAAAAGTATTTCTTATGGACGAACCTTTATCAAACCTGGATGCTAAACTTCGTGGACAGATGCGTATTGAGTTGTCTAAATTGCATCAAAGATTAGGCACAACAATCATCTACGTTACTCATGATCAAGTAGAAGCTATGACGCTTGGTACAAGAATCGTAGTTATGAGCGCAGGTATTGTACAACAGGTAGATACACCTCAAAAATTATACGATGAACCAAACAATTTATTTGTTGCAGGATTTATAGGATCACCACAGATGAACTTCCTTGATGCGAAATGTATAGTTAAGGGAGACAAGGTTGAACTTGACTTAGGAGAATCTGCGATTACACTTTCAGGCGAGAAGGCAAAGAAGATCATTGATGGCGGATATGACGGAAAAACAGTTGTTATGGGTATTCGTCCAGAAGACGTTTATGATGACGAAGAAGCTGTTGCTGCTCATCCGGAGACAGTTATTCAATCTACAGTACGTGTATATGAATTGTTGGGTGCAGAAGTTTACTTATACTTTGATTATGCTGGTTCTAACTTCACAGCACGTGTAAAACCTAGCACAACAGCTAGAACAGGTGATGAGATTAAGATTGCTCTTGAGCCAAGCAAGATTCATGTATTTGATAAAGAAACAGAAATGGCAATCACGAACTAGTGAATATACATAAAAGGGAGTAACTTGCGTGAAAGCGCTTGCAACGTCGTCAATACGATGAGCATTCATCCGCGTTGTAATGAAAAAGTGAGACTTTTATCACATAAATTATGCGATAGAAGTCTCTTTTTTTGGTTAAACTAGAGACAGGAGTCGCGGAAACAATTAGGAGGGTAACATGAAATTTTATTGTAAAAACGCAGAAGAAGTACTTAATCAAGTAGGTTCGTCAGGAAATGGTCTGACGGAAGCAGAGGCTCAGAAGAGACTTGAAGAAAACGGGAAGAACCGTTTGGAAGCAGCAAAAGGAAAATCAATTTTGCGAAGATTTATGGAACAATTGGCAGATCCAATGATTATTATCTTGTTGGCAGCTGCGGCAGTAAGTGGTGTGCTTGCGGCAATGGAACCGGAAGGGGAGTTTGTAGATGTTATTATTATTCTTGCGGTTGTAATTATCAATGCGGTTCTAGGAGTATATCAGGAAAGCAAGGCCGAGAAAGCCATTGAAGCATTGCAGGAGATGTCAGCGGCGACTTCAAAGGTAATCCGTGATGGAAAAGTGCAGATTGTTCACAGTGAGGATTTGGTTGTGGGAGATGTGATTCTCTTAGAAGCAGGAGATGCTGTTCCGGCAGATGCGAGAATCCTAGAAAGCGCCAGCCTAAAGATTGAAGAGGCTGCTCTTACCGGAGAATCTGTTCCTGTTACGAAATTTATCGATATTATTAACTTAAGTGAGGGACAAAAGGACGTTCCTCTTGGTGACCGTAAGAACATGATGTACATGGGAAGTACGGTTGTATATGGTAGAGGGAAAGCGGTTATTACAGCGACCGGCATGGATACTGAGATGGGTAAGATTGCAGATGCTCTTACACAGGCAGAAGATGGACAGACTCCACTTCAGAGAAAGTTGGCAGGACTTTCAAAGATTCTTACATGGCTCGTGCTTGGAATCTGTGTGGTTGTATTTGCTGTACAGATATTGAGAGCAGGAAGCTTCAACTTTGAAGTAGCGCTTGACTCGTTTATGGTCGCAGTGTCACTTGCGGTAGCGGCGATTCCGGAAGGTCTTGCAGCAGTTGTTACCGTTGTATTATCAATCGGTGTTACAAACATGTCTAAGAGAAATGCAATTATTCGTAAGTTGACAGCAGTAGAGACACTTGGCTGTGCGCAGATTATCTGTTCAGATAAGACAGGAACTTTGACACAGAATAAAATGACAGTTGTAGATTTCTTCGGAGAAGACGAGGCGCATTTGGCAACGGCGATGGCCCTTTGTAATGATGCTGAGATTGACAATGAAGGAAATGTTACAGGTGAGCCTACAGAGGCGGCACTTGTAGTATGGGCAAATAAATTAGGGCTTAATAAGAACAATCTGAAGGTACAGTTCACTCGTGCAGGCGAGGCACCTTTTGATTCGGGAAGAAAAATGATGTCAACCGTACATCATACGACAAGCGGTCTTATACAATATACAAAGGGTGCTCCTGATGTGATTATCGGAAAATGCGACTATTACTTAGAAAATGGAAAAGCCGTTCCGATGACACAGGAATATATTGATAAAATCTTGGAAGCGAACAAAGCAATGGCTGACAAAGCACTTCGTGTGCTCGCTTGTGCGGAGCGAGTATGGGATGCGCTTCCTTCAGAATACGATGCAGACGTTTTAGAGCAGAAGCTTTGCTTCACAGGACTTTGTGGAATGATTGACCCGGTACGCCCGGAAGTAAAGGATGCGATTGTAGAATGTAGAGGCGCAGGTATCCGTCCAATCATGATTACGGGTGACCACGTAGATACAGCGGTTGCAATTGCAAAAGAGCTTGGAATTATTACAGAAGGAACTTATGCAATCACAGGTTCACAGCTCAACGAGATGGATGATGAACAGTTTGAAAAAGAATTTATGAACATTAGCGTATATGCGCGTGTGCAACCGGAGCATAAGACACGTATCGTAAATGCTTGGAGAAAAGCAGGCTATGTAACAGCTATGACAGGAGACGGTGTGAATGATGCACCTTCAATCAAGTCGGCAGATATCGGTGTTGGTATGGGTATCACAGGAACAGACGTTACGAAGAACGTTGCAGATATGGTTCTTACAGATGACAACTTTGCAACCATTGTTGGAGCAGTAGAAGAAGGACGTAGAATCTACGACAATATTCGTAAAGCCATTCAGTTCTTACTTGGATCTAACATGAGTGAGGTGTTGACCATCTTCATTGCAACCTTGATTGGTATTAAGATATTCGAGCCGGTACATTTGCTCTGGATTAACTTGGTAACAGACTGTTTCCCTGCACTTGCACTCGGTATGGAAAAGGCTGAGCCAAACATCATGCGCCGTAAACCGCGAGATGCGAAAGCAGGCATCTTTGCAGATGGCATGGGATTTGACATTGGATATCAAGGTTTCCTTGTAACGATTCTTGTTCTGATTTCATACTTTATTGGTAATAGTATGGGCGGTGCCACACATGGAACAACGATGGCGTTCCTTACTATGTCATTGGCGGAAATTTTCCATAGCTTTAACATGCGTTCACAGAGACAGAGCATTTTCACACTTGGAACCAAGAACAATTTCTTGTTGCTTGCAGGTGTTGGGTCGTTTGCTGCGACAAGCATTGTGTGTGAAGTGCCGTTTCTTGCATCCGCATTTAAGTTTGCGAGTGTTGGATTGACAGAATACTTCATCGCGATTATACTTGGTGTATGTATTATTCCGATTGTGGAACTTGTAAAACTTATACAGAGAAAATTGGTGAAATAATGGATTTAGATAAAAAAACAATTAAAAAAATCAGGGGATTGATTCTCTTTACCATCTTTGTCTTGGTAGCACTATGGAATTATGAATTGGTGATTGACGGTATTCAGTTTGTATGGGGCGTGATTTCTCCATTTGTATTAGGTGGAGTTATCGCATTTATCGTAAATATTCCGATGCGATTCTTCGAAGAAAAGTTGTTTGATAAAGCAAAGGCACGTAGGAAAAAGTGGGCGGATAAGCTTGCCCGTCCACTTAGCCTTATTCTTGCACTTCTCGTTATCATCGGTATTATCGCAACGGTTGTACTGATTGTCATTCCTGAGCTTGGCAATACGATTCTGAATCTGGGAAAGACCGTGCAGGATTTTATTCCTAAAGCACAAGAGTGGGCGATACAGATGTTTGAGGACAATCAGGAGATAGCAAAGTGGATTGCCGACATTGATTTCAAATGGGATGAAATTCTTTCTCAGGGACTTGACTTTTTGAGAAATGGGGCAAGCAGTGTACTTGGTTCTACATTTGAAGCAGCCATGAACATTATCAGCGGTGTAGCAACATTCTTTATCGCGGTTGTGTTTGCATGCTATGTTCTTGTGCAAAAAGAGAGATTAGGGGAACAGGTTAAGAAACTGATGCGCGCCTTTATGCCGGAAGATTGGAATAACATTTTGTTGGCACTTGGAAGTGTTGTCAATAAAAGTTTTACAAACTTCTTTACGGGACAGTGTTTGGAGGCGGTAATTTTAGGACTGATGTTTTTACTTGCTATGGTTATTTTACGACTTCCGTATGCACTTCTCATCAGTGTGCTTATTGCATTTACAGCCCTTATTCCAATTTTTGGAGCATTTATTGGCTGCGGAGTTGGAGCATTACTTATTTTTATGATTAGCCCAACGAAAGCATTGATTTTTATTATTGTATTTCTTGTGCTTCAACAGATTGAAGGCAACTTCATCTATCCTCATGTGGTTGGCAATTCCGTCGGACTTCCGTCTATCTGGGTGCTTGTTGCAGTCAGTGTCGGAGGCAGTCTTATGGGACTTGCGGGAATGTTGATTTTCATTCCGATTACCGCGGTGGTGTATACGATGCTTCGTGGAATTGTAAATCGAAGACTAGGATTAAAAGAATAAAAGCATTTATAAAATATTTCAGCATACATTGTAAAAAAGAAATTTGGAGCAGTGTATGCTGAATTTTTTATGGGCAGGAATGATTGTCGTGGGTGTTCTGTATGCTGCATTTACAGGAAACATTGCAGACGTGACAAATGCGGCATTGGATTCTTCTAAGGAGGCAATCACTCTGTGTTTGACGATGCTTGGAGTGATGTCCTTTTGGATGGGACTTATGGAGATTGCAACAAAGGCGGGGATTATTGGGGCGCTATCTAGATTTTTGCGCCCTGCCATTCGGTTTATGTTTCCTAATATACCAAAAGGCCATAAGGCGAATGAACATATTACGACAAATATCATTGCGAATATTCTTGGACTCGGGTGGGCGGCGACACCTGCCGGGCTTCAGGCAATGGAGGCGCTTGGAGAACTGGAAGACGAGAGAGGAAAGGACAGAAGCATTGCAAGTGACGAGATGTGCACCTTTTTGATTGTCAATATTTCCTCCCTTCAGCTTATTAACATTAATATTATTGCGTACCGAAGCCAGTATGGAAGCGTGAGCCCTACTCGAATTGTCGGAGCGGGAATTGTGGCAACCATTGTCAGTACGATTGTGGGAGGCTTATATTGTAAGATGAAAAATAGAAGGGTGCGAGGGTAGTGAAAATGGATTTATTTGTGTACATCAGTGACTTCATTGTGCCTTCCATTATTATCTTAATTGTAGCGTATGGTGTAATGGAAAAGGTAAAGGTGTATGATGAGTTTATAAAAGGCGCAAAAAAAGGGCTTTCTACCGTGATTAAGATTATGCCGACGCTGGTTGGACTTATGGTGGCAGTTGGAATACTTCGTGCTTCCGGTTTCCTGGAATTTTTATCTGAGCAGATTGGAAAAGTGACCGATTATATCGGATTTCCCTCGCAGCTTGTACCATTGTCGATTGTGCGACTATTCTCCGCATCGGCGGCTACGGGATTGGTTCTCGATATTTTCAAAGAATTCGGAACAGATTCCAGAATCGGACTTATTTCGTCAATCATGATGTGCTGTACGGAAACGGTATTCTATACTATGAGTTTGTATTTTATGGCGGCAAAGGTAAAGAAGACAAGATACACCCTAACGGGTGCGCTGCTTGCAACAGCTGCAGGAATTGTGGCAAGTGTGTGGCTGGCTAGAGTGGTGTAAAGGACTTAATAATCTTAAGAACAGGATATGCAAGAAATCGCATATCCTGTTTGAGTTCTTACTGATTTTGTACTTTAATCCAGCATATATTTTCGCACTACTTCAAACGGTGCTGGTCCAATCTCCAGCAATTCCTTATGAAACTCTTTTTGAGAAAAATCATTACCATGTTGATTCATATATTCTTTTTTCAGTTCCAAGATTTCCAGATAACCAACATAATATTTCAGATAATTCGCCGGGTCCCCGAGGATGTAGTTATAGATCTCTGCAATGGTGGCCTCATCATCAATTCCGTACGAAGCGAAATGTTTTATGGTATCTTCCAAAGACCATCCGTCGTAATGAATGCCAATATCAGCAGTTGCATATAGTCCCAAAATAATGGAATTGTTCTTCTGCAGCAGAGTTGCGTGTGCTTTGGAAAGTGGGGAAAGATAGTAGGAGCACATTTCAGCATAAGTTGCCCAACCTTCTACATAACCGGAACAACTTATTAGATTTCGCACGGGGTCGGGGTCAGTATTTGCAAAATAGGTAGTCTGGTAAAGGTGACCCGGGTAACCTTCATGAGCAAGGGTTGTAAACAGGTTGATGTCGGTAAGGGAATGCCCCTGGTTGATATAAATGGTGTTCTCATTAAAGTTATCTATTGCAGGAATCAGGTAGAATGCTGGGCTAAGGTATTCTTCCAAGGCAGTCGGTACGTATTTGACTCTGACATTTACTTCGGCCGAAGAAGGAAATGCCTTGCTTATCTTTGATTGTAATGTCTGCAGGATGGTCTCCGGTGATTCGGTAATAGAGTCCGTTTCTTCTAATATATTGGGATTCTCATTTAGAACTTGCTGACTATCCTGAAGGTCTGTTAATATCTGAGCTTTCATAAGTTCTTTTAGTTCGGAGATGCTATGATTTGAGCCTGTTTCTAACGTGACCATAAGAGAATAGTAATCTTTGCCTTGCGGGAAGTTACATAATCCCTGCGTATTTGTTCCGGTTCCTTTCAGAGAGGCAATGGATAAGGCAAGTGATTCATAAGCAGGCAATACAAAGGATTTGATGATGTCTCTGTTTTCCTGAATCAGTTTCTTCTGTTCTTCGTCAGTCAGCTTTTCTATATCACCCACGCGTTCTTCAAAGGTAGACAGGAGATAATTTTCATCACCCATTGCAACAAATGCATTGCACTGTGCAATGACTTGATCGGCAACAGCGTCTGACATAAAGAGTCCGGCACTTGATTTTTGCTGTTCAAATCGGGTCAGAGAAGAAAAGTAGTTTGGTAAGGTCTTCAAAAGCGAAAGGTAGGTTTCGGCATCTTTTTTATTGTTTAATTGATATTCGGCAAGCAGCACCGGCAGCTGTGCATGAATGCCGGTGACGGGGCTTAAAGGTTCTTCGTAGAGGTAATAAGATACATTTTGTTTGAGGGTTTCAAAGTAGTTAGAAAGAATATCATAAGTGAGTTTATTTTTCGCAGAGAGTGAGTTCGGAGAGAACTTATGAAGCGCGGCCTCCCAGTTCTCGATGGATGCAAGTGTGGTAGCCTCGCTCGTGTCGTAGGAGCCTAGAGTAATAGGGTATTCCACGATTCCATATCTGGTTGGTTCTTGCAGGGAGTAGTGCAGGTTAATGGTGTTGGAGGCTACTTCCTGTTGAAAGAAGCAGAGGGTAAAGTTACAAAATGCTGTGTTGGCATTAGTCGGAATGGATATTTTGCCACAGCCGGTTATAAGAATTGTGAAAGTTATTATTAGGACAAGAAATTTTTTATGGATTTTCATAATAACTCCGAAAGTCTTTTTATGTATTGTATGAAATCTTAGGGATAAGTATGAAAAAAGGGACTTAAAGTCCCTAATCTCTTTTATAATCCAATTGGTAATCCTAATGTCAACCATACAATTAGCATCACTGTCCACCCTACCAAGAAAACAAGTGAATAAGGAATCATGGTGGCAGTAATTGTGCCGATACTTGCCTTCTTGTCATAGCGTTGTGCAAATGTCAGAATCACGGCAAAGTAGGTCATGAGAGGAGTTATAATATTGGTTGAGGAATCTCCAATTCTGTATGCTAATTGGCACAACTCCGGGCTGTATCCAAGTTGCATGAACATTGGTACAAATACCGGTGCAAGAATGTTCCATTTTGCTGAGGCAGAACCCATAAAGAGGTTCATAAACGCAGAGAAGAACACGAAGATAATCATCAATGGTATAAGCCCGATTTTGACGGTATTGAGGAAGTTTGCACCGGTCATGGCAATAATGGTTCCAAGCTTTGTGTAATTAAAGTAGTTAATAAATTGTGATGCAACAAATGCCAATGCAATAAAAGACCCCATGGAAGCCATTGACTTTGACATTGCGTTGCACACACCGTTTTCTTTTGTAAATACACCGACTGTCTTTCCATACGCAATTCCGGGAAGCAGGAACAGTAAGGTAATCAATATTACGATGCCGTTCAAGAAGGGTGAGGTCGGTGTTCCGAATAAAGAGCCGTTCTCATTTTTCAAAAATGAGTCAGAAGGAAGGGCGGCGATGGCAATTACTGCTACAAAGGCAAGAGCAACAATCCCTGCATTTCGAATTCCTTTTCTCTCCAACGAAGAGATTGTGGTTAAAGAGGTGTCTTCGGATACATCGAGATTGTCTTCATATTTTCCAAGACGCGGTTCCACAATCTTATTCGTAACAAAGGTTCCTAAAATTGTAATTAGGAACGTAGAAGCAAATAAGAAGAAATAATTTCCCATTACCGAAACTTCGTAATTAGGGTTAATCTCAGAAGCGGCTGCCTGTGAAATGCCGGCAAGCATTGGGTCCAGCGAGCCAACAAGAAGATTCGCAGAGTATCCGCCTGACACACCTGCAAATGCCGCAGCAAATCCGGCCATCGGGTGACGGCCATAAGCGCGGAAAATCATAGCTCCGAGTGGAATTAAGATAACATAACCTGCATCAGTAGCGACATTGGAGATTACTCCCAGAAACACAATTGCAGGCGTAATTAACTTTGCAGGGGTTATCTTTACCGCATATTTCAGTAATGTATGAATGAGCCCGGACTGTTCCGCAACCCCTACACCGAGCATTGCAACGAGCACCATGCCAAGTGGCGCATAAGTTATGAAATTTTGAACTGCATTTGTCAGCATATAAGTCAAACCTTCCTTGGTTAGCAGACTGACTGCAGAGACGGTCGTTTCCTGCAATTTGCCGTTTATGATCAGTTCACCTGTGGCCGATATGCCAAGGGCGGAGCATAAGGCAGAGATTATTACAATTGCAATTGAAAAACCTGCAAATAATGCAATCGGATGGGGCAAACGATTTCCGATGGACTCTATCCCACTTAACCAACGGTTATATATAGTTGTTTTTTTCATTGGAATTCTCCTTTTGGTTCATTTATGTCATGCACAATGCGTGCAAATGGTCTACACCATCTTATTATGTGAAGATTAGCAAAGTCAAATGCAATATTTGGAAAGAAAATGCAATCTTGACACATAAACTATCTTATGTTACGATTTTCAAGTACTAAATAAAAGAAAACGCAGTGACGAAAAGAGTACATTTTTGGAAACTTTACAGAGAATCCCCGGTGGCTGAGAGGGGTAAGTGAAAGAGAATGGAAGATGGCTTCTGAGCGGTGTGTTGAGCGAAAGAATCGTTAGGCACAATGGGTTCGCCCTTTATAGCGAAAGAGTTTGAGAGAACTCGTTGAGGTTAGCATTGTGAAGTGCTGATGAAGAGAAGTGGTAACACGGAATTTAGCCCGTCTTCTTATTTAAATAGGAAGAGCGGGCTTTCTTTATTTCATCAGCCCGTCTTCAATTCAATGTAGAACATGGAGGAAAGAAAAATGGAAAACAAGAAATTCTATATGACAACAGCGATTGCCTATACATCAGGCAAGCCACACATAGGTAACACCTATGAATTCGTTCTTGCGGATGCAATTGCAAGATATAAGAGAAGCCAAGGGTATGACGTATGGTTCCAGACAGGAACTGACGAGCATGGACAGAAAATCGAGATGAAAGCACAGGAAGCCGGCAAGTCACCAAAGGAATTCGTAGACGATGTGGCTGCACAGGTAAAAGAGATTGCCGACATGATGAACACATCTTATGATTATTTTATCCGCACAACAGATGATTATCATGAGAAACAAGTGCAAAAAATGTTCAAAAAGATGTATGAAAAAGGCGACATTTATAAAGGACATTACGAAGGTATGTACTGTACACCATGTGAGTCTTTCTTCACGGAATCTCAATTGGTAGACGGAAAATGTCCGGACTGTGGACGCGAAGTACAGCCTGCAAAAGAAGAAGCTTACTTCTTCAAAATGAGCAAATATGCTGACCGTTTAATCGAGCATATCAACACACATCCGGAATTCATCCAACCGGTGTCTCGTAAGAATGAGATGATGAATAACTTCTTGTTGCCGGGTCTTCAGGATCTCTGTGTATCAAGAACTTCATTTAAATGGGGAATCCCGGTGGATTTTGATGACAGACATGTTGTATATGTGTGGCTGGATGCGCTCACAAACTACATCACAGGTATCGGATATGACTGTGATGGCGAAAGCACAGAGCAATTTAATAAAAACTGGCCTGCAGACTTACACTTAATCGGAAAAGATATCATTCGTTTCCACACAATTTACTGGCCAATCTTCTTAATGTCATTAGATTTGCCATTGCCAAAGCAAATCTTCGGACACCCTTGGTTACTTCAAGGTGACGGCAAGATGAGTAAGTCAAAAGGAAATGTAATCTATGCAGATGAACTTGTTGACATGTTCGGCGTAGATGCAGTGCGTTACTTCCTGCTTCACGAGATGCCATTTGACAATGATGGTGTCATCACATGGGAACTTATGGTAGAGCGTATCAACTCTGACCTCGCAAACACATTAGGTAACCTTGTAAACAGAACGGTTTCTATGACAAACAAATACTTTGGCGGCACAGTTGAAGATAAGGGCATCGTAGGAGATGTGGACGCTGACTTTAAGGCAGTAGTAGACGGAGCAACTGCAGCAGTGGATGCGAAGATGGAGACACTTCGTGTGGCTGATGCGATTACAGAGATCTTCAACGTATTCAAACGTTGTAACAAATATATCGACGAGACGATGCCATGGGTACTCGCAAAAGACGAGGCACAGAAAGACAGACTGGAAACAGTTCTTGCGAACTTAATCTATGGTATCGAAACAGGCGCCAAATTACTTGCTTCTTTCTTGCCGGAGACAGCAGAGAAGATTTTGAAGCAGACAAACGGCGGACATGTAACAGACAAACCGGAAATCTTATTTGCACGTCTTGACCTTGAAGAAGTGCTTAAGAAGGTAGAAGAACTTCATCCACCGGTAGCAGAAGAACCGGTTGCATCCGAAGATGTAATCGACATTGAACCAAAAGAAGAGATTACATTTGATGACTGGATGAAAATGCAATTCCAGGTAGGTGAGATTATTGCCTGTGAGGAAGTTCCGAAATCAAAGAAATTACTTTGCTCACAAGTGAAAATCGGAAGTCAGGTAAAACAGATTGTATCAGGTATCAAGGGGCACTACACAGCGGAAGAAATGGTTGGTAAGAAGGTAATGGTACTTGTGAACTTGAAACCGGCAAAATTGGCAGGGGTTTTGTCAGAAGGTATGCTTCTTTGTGCTGAAGATGCAGACGGAAACCTTGCATTGATGACACCGGAAAAGGATATGCCGGCTGGTGCCGAGATCGCGTAGCGGATTCGAGTGGCGCGGTGAGATGAAAGGAGACAAATTATATGAGCACAATTAGAATAGGTATCGTAGGATATGGCAACATTGGACGCGGTGTGGAGTTAGCAGTAGAGCGCAACGAAGACATGAAGCTTGTTGCAGTTGTAACACGCCGTAATCCGGAGGATGTAAAGGTTCTTACAGAAGGTGTAAAAAAAGTACATTTTGATGATATTTTGACCTTAAAAGATGAAGTTGACGTTATGATTCTCTGCGGAGGTTCTGCAACAGACCTTCCGGTGATGGGACCGAAGGTTGTAGCGAACTTCAACACAATCGACAGCTTTGATACCCATGCAAAGATTCCGGAATATTTTGCCAATGTTGATGCGGCTGCAAAAGAAGCAGGAAAAATCGGTATTATCTCTGTGGGCTGGGATCCGGGAATGTTCTCGCTTAACAGAATTTATGCGGAATCTATCTTAGTACAGGGAAGCACTTATACATTCTGGGGCAAAGGCGTAAGTCAGGGACACTCTGATGCAATTCGCCGCGTTCCGGGAGTGAAGAATGCGATTCAGTATACTGTTCCGCTTGAAGCAGCAGTGGATGAAGTGAGAAGTGGAAGCGAGCCACAACTTACAACTAGACAAAAACATTTGAGAGAATGCTATGTGGTGGCTGAGGAAGGAGCAGATTTGGCAGCAATCGAAGAGACAATCAAGACAATGCCAAACTACTTTGCTGATTACGATACAACCGTAACTTTTATCACAGAAGAAGAACTTAAGGCAAACCACAGCAAGATGCCACATGGCGGTTTCGTAATCCGTACAGGTGAAACCGGGAGAGATGGCAACAAGCATGTGATTGAATACTCACTTAAATTGGATTCAAATCCGGAATTTACTTCAAGTGTACTTGTTGCTTACGCAAGAGCAGCATACAGACTTGCACAAAAAGGTGACTCAGGTGCGAGAACAGTATTTGATATACCACCTGTATTGTTGTCTCAGAAAACGCCAGAGCAACTTCGCCAAGAGATTTTGTAAGAGGAAATCTGATATGACACCTATGATTTTTGAGAGTCATGCACACTATGACTCTCATCAGTTTGATGAAGACAGGGAAGTACTCTTAAGTTCCATGCAGAAGAATGGAGTCGGAACGATTGTCAACGTATGTGCAGATTGGGATTCTGTTACAGAGGTTGTAGAGATGGTACAGAATTATCCATTCATGTATGCAGCAGTAGGTCTGCATCCGGATGAAGTCGGTGACCTGGATGATGAGAGATTCGAATTCTTAAAGACGCAGTGCCAAAAGGAAAAAGTTGTAGCTGTCGGAGAAATCGGTCTTGACTATTATTGGGATAACGAGTCCCATGATATTCAGAAAAAATGGTTTGTAAGACAACTGGAGCTTGCAAGAGAACTTGATTTACCGGTGATTATTCACAGCAGGGATGCAGCGGAAGATACCTTTAAGATTATGAAAGAGCATGCACAGGGACTTCGCGGCGTGATTCACTGCTTCTCATCTTCCAAAGAATTAGCGGAAGAGTATGTGAAGATGGGATTCCACATCGGAATCGGCGGAGTGGTAACATTTAAAAACGGCAAGAAACTCAAGGAAGTGGCAGAAGCAGTTCCGTTAGAGAGAATTCTTCTGGAAACAGATTGTCCGTATCTTGCGCCGGAGCCACATCGCGGGAAACGCAATTCTTCACTGTATATCCCGCACATTGCACAGGCGATAGCGGATATCAAAGGAATCACATATGAGGAAGTAGTGGCGCAGACAGAGCTCAATGGAAAAGCACTGTTTGGCATTCAATAATGCAAACGAAAGGTAATAGAGATATGCAAAAGCCTACACTTGGCAATCCACAAAATACAATTGAAATATTGCAAAAATATGGTTTTTCGTTTCAAAAGAAATTCGGGCAAAACTTTCTGATTGATACGCATGTGTTAGATAAGATTATTGCGTCGGCCAATATCACGAAAGACGATATGGTGCTTGAAATCGGACCGGGAATCGGAACGATGACACAGTATCTGGCATGTGCAGCAGGAAAAGTGGTTGCTGTGGAAATCGATAAAGCACTCATTCCGATTTTGGAGGATACACTCAGTGCTTACGACAATGTAACAGTAATCAACGAGGATGTGCTGAAGGTTGACATCAACAAATTGGCCGAAGAGTATAATGACGGCAAGCCAATTAAAGTGGTAGCAAATCTTCCATATTATATTACGACGCCGATTATTATGGGATTGTATGAAAGCCATGTTCCGATTGAAAGTATTACGGTTATGGTACAGAAGGAAGTGGCAGACCGCATGCAGACCGGACCGGGAAGTAAAGACTACGGTGCATTATCACTTGCAGTACAGTATTATGCAGAGCCGTATATTGTCGCAAATGTACCGCCGAACTGCTTTATGCCAAGACCAAATGTTGGCTCGGCAGTAATCAGACTTACTAGTCACAAAGAGCCACCGGTTCAGGTGGAGGATGAAAAATTGATGTTTAAAATTATCAGAGCGTCATTTAACCAGAGAAGAAAGACACTGGCAAACGGACTCAACAACTCGCCGGAGATTCATCTTCCGAAAGAAGTGATTATCAGTGCGATTGAGAGCCTTGGAAAAGGAGCAAGCGTCAGAGGCGAGGCCTTGACGCTTGAGGAGTTTGCAAAATTAAGTAATGCAATTATAAATTTAACATAAACGATACGCAGAACATATCTCCTTTTGCATCAGCAGAGAAGAATCCATTATAACGTTCTACAATCTTTTGGGCTGAGTTCACGCCGATACCATTTCCGTTTGGTTTCGTAGTGAGGAACTCGCCTTTTTTATTTTTCTTCACTTCATTTTCACAGGTGTTATCAATTGTGAAAATGAGAGAATGTGCATCACCTTTTCCTTTCACAATAATGCGTCGCTCAGAACTTTTCTGTTCCATGCACGCATCTATCGCATTTTCTAAGAGATTACCGAGCAGTACGGCAATTTCGTGGTCGTTCATCGCCATATCTTCAGTGATAGAAAGTTTCACATCAAAATCAATCTCATGTTCTCTTGCCTGTGAGGCAAAATAGAAGATAATATTGTTAATTAAGCGATGCTCGCAAAAACGAATCTTATCCCCGTCCGGAATGCTGTCTCGATATGTGTTCACATATTCCTGTAGTTTGTCGTATTCTTTTTCCTCCAAATAGTGAGAAACCATATGGATATGATGCCGCAAATCGTGTCGCATACGTCTTGTCTCTTCTATACGCTCTTGAAGTGCCTGATATTCAATCTGCTCCAATTCGCGATAGTGCTGCTGTTCTTCTAATTCCATATTCTTCAGCAATTGACCGTCGAGTATCAGCATGAGGTAATAAATCAGGAGTGAGCCAAAATTAATAATGAAAAGAAACACAACATTATATGGGTTTTGAATATTTTCCAAACCGGTCTCTGTACCGCCGTTAACCTGGTATTGCCAAATAATATAAAAGACAAGCGGAACAAGCCAGTAGTAGTTCCATTCTTTCTTGACTCTGTGATTCTCCAGCATAGGAATAAAATATTTTCTTGCCTCCAGAGCCCAAGGAAGCGTAATCACCAGATGAAGCAATATCATTACTACCGAAGAATGCCAACAATACAGGTGATGTGTAATGTTAGGGAACAGATTTTGTTCAATGCAAACGCCTGCAATCAGAATAAAGTTTCCAAGGTTCGCAAAAATCAATTCTAAGAAAAGAATTTTCCCGAAACGCTGGTCGAATAGGATTGCATATCCGCCTATAAATATGATAAGTCGTATTAAACTCATGAAAATACTGGTGTTAACACCATGCATTGCAGACCAATATCTGGTTGCAAACTGCACGCAAAATAGAAGGAAGCACCCGGCGAGGGTAATCCACTTTTCAAAGCGGTGAAATTTTCGGAATGCATAGTAGGAGAGGACTACATAAGGTGCAAAATTACAAAGTGCAAACAGTAGAATCTCCATTGTGCGCCAAAAAGAAAACATTATTTGCCCTCCTTTCGCATCTTGTTAAAACGAAATTGTGCAAACGCCTCTAAGGTATCTTTCGTCTTTCGACGGCTGATAGGAACATAACTTCCGTCATGCAATAAAAACATACCATCCTCCGTTTTCAAAACCTCGTGGAAATTCACAACGATTCCCTTTGAACAGCCGTAGAGGAAGTTGTATTCGGAAAGCAATGCCTCCCATTCCGTCTGCGACATACGCGTCTGCAAATCCGCGCGTTTCTTAGAATGAATAATAATCGTATGATTATAGTATTCCGTGTATGTAATATTCCGAAGAACAATTCTTTGACCATCCGGCAAAGTAATAAACTGATTCAATTCATAATCTGCAAGGCGAATTACTTTCAGCATTCTTTGAAAACTGGAAGTGGAAACAGGCTTTTGCAAATAGTAATTAGCGCCAACCTCGTAACTTTCACTGGCAAACTCATTACTTGTAGTACAGAAAACGATGCGCACATCGTCATCGGTTTCCCGTATTTTTCTTGCCACATCTATGCCGTGAAGTTCTTCCATATATATATCAAGCAAAATCAAGTCATAGGAATTATTTTCCCAGTCACTTAAAAAACTTTCGCCGTTAGGAAAAGTGAAGACATTTGCCTGCGGTAATTCATCATTTACAATCGCGGTAAGAATCTGAAGTTCTTCCGGTGTGTCGTCAACAAGAGCGACTCTCATTTTCATCATCTCCAAATGAAATATAATTTCCTCCATTATACTCCTCGCCAAAAATAATAGCAAGTTTTTGACCGCTTGAGTCGTAAATTTGCCGTTCGAGTCATAACTATTGTAAAGCAGAAATTTGTAGTGTAATAATAGAATCAGAAAACGAGGAGGTGTGGATATGGATGTTTTGATCTATGGAAACGCAAGAGAGAAGGAACTTCTCATACAACATTTAAAATCAGAAGCGTGTATGGCATTTCGGATGGTCCGATATTCACACGCAGAGGATTATGACACATATCTAAAGAAATTAAGGAGTCATGAGTACGACATCGTATTTGTAATGGCAGACAATGCGGCAGGTATGGAAGGGGTTATCGCAGTACAGAATGTACATCCCGACACACCGATTGTCTGGTTCTCGAATGATAAAAACTTTGTGGCGCAATCTTACCGATTGGGAGTTGCGTACTTCGCAGTAAAACCAATCGACGAAAAAGCAGTCAGCCTGGCAGTGAAGAGATGTCAGCGGAGGGAGGAAATGGTTTATGAATAGAAAGAGAAAAGGATTTATGCGCAGATTATTAGCGGGAGTTATAAGTGTTTGTGTGCTGATGTGTAGTCTCAATATCACCGTATTTGCGGCAGAAGACACCAACAATTACAATCGTCAAACAGACCCATCTACAATGAACACATGGGAAAGTTTGTTTATGGATTCTAATACAAGCGATGTTGATTTTACAACAGAGAATGCCGGTGGTGTTTGGACAGATAAATCTGTATTCCTGCCAGACGAAGTTCCGGCTGAATTAACGAATGCAACATCTTTGGAAAATACGCATCTAAGAATTACAGATACCGATGACAACTTTTTGGTAGCACTTTCTGCAATTGCTTCCAACAAAGAAATCGTTGGATATTCGACTATTCCGACAGATACCGTTTTTGTTCTTGATTTATCAAGTTCAATGCGTACCAGCGGCGATAACAGAACAAGTGCAATTGACGATTTGGTTGATGCAACCAACAAGGCAATTACTGATTTGTTAGCATTAAATAAAAATAACCGTATTGCTGTTGTTATGTATGCAGGAAATGTAAATGGTAGCTTTAGTTCGGCTGATGGAACAACCGTTGTTCTTATGCCTTTAGATTCTTATACTCCGGCGACTACCTCGAATGGAGTGGGACAGTATTTGGAATCTACTAGTTATAGCGGAAATCGTGATTGGGCAATCAGAATTCGAAATGGTGTAAGAAATTCCCAAGGTGGTACGATTTCAGGCACTAAAAACACCGGTACCGGAACATATATGCAAGATGGTGTATATGAAGCTATGAGAGTGCTTCTTGGTGCAGAGACTACTGTTGCCAGTGGTGTTCAGGCCGGCGTTGAAAGAAAGCCGATTATGTTAATCATGACGGATGGAGAACCGACCTTAGCAAACAATGATTATGACGGTAATGATGCACTTACCAATCTGGGCAATAGTGTAATGAATGATTACAGTGGTTCTAATAATAGTTATAACCATCGTGATTCCATTGCTTTCATGACAATGTTAACCACAGCGTTTGCAAAAAAACAGATAGAAAATCATTATAATACGGATGCATTGTTCTATACACTGGCTTATGGCGAACAAGTAAATACACTTGATGAAGCAATCAGTGTAATGAATCCGGAGCAGACATCTGCTGCATTGAACAGATTTTGGACACCATTTTTAAATGGACAGAGTGTAGAAGTTTACCGCTCGGGCAATACCAGATTATATACACAAAATTCTAATGATAGCAACAAGAGACTTACTGCAGAAGACAAACTTTATGTGGATGAATTCTTCCCGGCTAACACTGATGCACAGCTGGCAACAGCGTTTGAGGCGATTGTGGAGCAAATTAAGATTCAATCTAAGTACTATCCGACCTATGTGGAAACGGATCATGATCACGATGGTTACATTACCTTTACTGATAAAATTGGTGGATACATGGAAGTAAAAGAAATCAAAGGCTTTGTTATTGGTGATCATTACTTCTCAGGAGCAACACTTTCAAAGGGATTTGTCGAAGACAATAGTATCTTCGGAACAATTGATAATCCGAATGCGTTAGGTGACAACTTAGTTTGGTCTGTGAAGGAGCGTTTGGGAATTGCTGATACGGGTATTGCGCGTCAGTTGATACAAAATGCTTTTGATAATAAACAACTCAGTTATACAAGTACAACTGAGTTCAGCAACTATATTGGTTGGTACTCAGATGAAAACGGAAATTATCTTGATTTCTGGCACGAAGGATTGGATATCAGCAATGCGCCTAGTGGTGCAACACATATCATTAAATCATATGGTTTCTTGGGAGAGACAGATGACGTTCATGGTATTTCTGATACGGATATGCTCTATGCTTCTGTTAGACTTTCTACGGAACTTGAGGATTATGATAATGATGGTATTGCAGGAGAGACGATGCTCACATGGCAACTTCCGGCTTCGTTAATTCCTACCATTACCTATAATGTGGATGTAACGATTGACTCTGATGGCAATATTACAGGTGTTCGAAATGTTGCATTAGAAAATGAGAATGTAAAACCGATTCGTCTTCTGTATGAAGTGGCTTTGAGAAGCGATATCTATGACTGGAATGTGGCAGAAAAAGTAAATGATGGATACAAAAATAGTACGGCAAATAAGGATGCCGGTTATGTGTTCTATACAAACCAGTGGAACAAACCGGTAGATTCTAATGATACTTCTTATAGAACAGCTACAACCAGAAATACTTACAGTCATTTTGAACCGTCAATTGAGAATGAACGTTATTACTATACAGAAAACTCAATTATATATACGGATACAAATGGTACAGAGTACAATGGAAATCAAAACACACCACCGAATGAAAACGGAATCTATTATCGTTCATTCAACGTTTATGAAAAGATGAACAATGGCACATTCCGTATGCATACCCATTACGAGAGAATTTCTCAAGCAGCGCTATCAGAATTAACTGCTCAACATAATTTTGTAAATGGTAATTGGGTAATTCGCAAGGGCGTAATACACAGATATTTGGATGACTATGTTGGTACCAAAACCTCAAATACGACAAATACAAGCCTGTATTATAATTTCCCTTCTGTACAGGAGCAGAGTGATAGACATGACTATCATTCATACTCTACGCTGGGTAACAATGGTAAATTAACTGTGACACCTGCAACAGGTATCAAGGTTACAAAGACACTTGAAGAAGCAGTTGAAGGTGCAACAAATAATTTTGAATTCAAGATTACAGGTGGTTCAGGTAATGCAATTCTTGTTCGTGTTGACGGGAATGGAAACGAAGTTTCCAGAACAACATTTACTTTTGCAAATGGTGAGGCAACATTTAATCTTGCGGCCGGTGAGACGGTATATATTATCGGACTCGAGGGCGGTGCTCAGTATACAATCAGTGAATCTGTACATGAACAGTACAGTCTTGTATCTGTAGCTGTGAATGGAACAGCGACAACCGGAGACGTTGCAGTGATGACAGTGGCTGACCAGACAATTCAGACGGCAGAATTTGTAAACGGACCGAAGCGAGATGGTAATCTTTATATCATCAAGGAAATTGTGAGCGACCATAACATTCCGCAAAATGTTCTCGCAGAGGAATTCGAGATAGAGATTAAAGTGGATGTAGAAGGTGAATACGATATTCGTTACCTTGAAGGCGATACCATTCAAACCTTGAAAGCAAAGGTAGACTCAAGTGGTTACTTGAAAGTTGATAATCAGAATCTTAAAATCACTGCAGAAAGAGCGTATGGAATTATGGATCTTCCGCATGGTGCCAGAGTTGAAGTTAGAGAAATTCTATCCAGCGAACAGAGTTATTTCAAAGCGGCTATCAAAACTCGTGATTACACAGGTGCAGAACAAGATAATGATGGCATTGTGACTATCACAGGAGATGCAAATTCTACAGCTGTTATTACAAATACTTATACTCCGGTATCTGTTGATGTAGATCTGGATATAGCAGGAACAAAGGTGTTTAAAGTTGAAAGCCCGCTTGCGGATGCGCTTACTTTCGACTTTGTGGTACAAAAGTACGACGAAACAGCAAATAAATGGGTGGATATAAGCAACAAATCAGCAAGTGTTACGTCGCAAGGAACAAGCACAGGTGATACTCAGACATTTGAAATAGAGGATGTTTTAAGTGGCGAAGTCTATGATAAAGTTGGTGCTTACGCATATCAGGTAATAGAGGTTATTCCTGAGGTAAAAGCAGCTGGTGTTACCTACGACCGTACATTATATACATTCACTGTTAATGTAACCGATAATGATGGACAGTTACAGGCTGTTGTTAGAGATCATACTAATACTGAAATCACAGATTCATATGCGGTTAGGTTTGAAAACACTTATCACACCGCACCGGTAAGTATTGATATAAAGAAAACAGTAGAAAATTTATCCGGAGAATCAGAGATTAGTGCAGCAGGATTTACATTTAAGGCAGTTGAAACAGATGATCTGTGGAATCCTAAGGCACAAGTTGAAGCTCTTACAGAGACAACGGATGGTGTGGGTGAAGCACGATTTGCGGAGACTTATGATGTGGCAGGAGATTATTATTACATCGTGGAAGAAGTCATACCTGCAGGTGCAGTGGAAATCACTCAAGGCACACACGCGGGAAAGAAAATGCTTGATGGATGGATTTATGATACTACAAAATATTATGTAAAAGTTAGTGTTGAACAGCAGGGAACGGACGGAAACCTTGTTGCAACCGTGCAAACAGCAACCGATCCTAACAACTTGAGTGGAGGCACTGATGAAGCGTTAATCGAATTTGAAAATATTTATGATCCGGCAGACGCAGAACTTGATCTTAACGGATTTGTGTCAAAGGAACTCAAAGGCAGACAACTCAATGTAGGCGAATTCACTTTCCATGTAACAGAAAACGGAAAGAACTATAACGAGTCTGCAGCCAACAGACGTTTGACAGGTACAAATGCAGCTGACGGAAAAGTAAATTTTGTTGAAAAACTTGTGTTTGACGAAGTAGGAACGTACAAATTTGATATTACGGAAGTGATGGATGATGCAAACAAATTAGGTGGCGTGACTTACGATAGAACCACATATGACCTCGTTGTTGAAGTAACTGACAACAATGGTGCGTTAGAGGCTCGTGCATATTTTGAAGACTCAGTTAGCAGGGAGGTTACATTCCATAACACATATGATGCTTCGGGTGAAGTCGTTATAGCAGGAACAAAGACTTTAAGCGGAAGACCGATAGTGAACGGCGAATTCCACTTTACACTCACAGAAGTGACAGATGCGACTGGTGCAGCAATCGTACAAAACGGAGTTTCTCTGAGAGCAGAAAATGGTCCAACCATTGACAATGGCAGAACAGCTGAATTCAAGTTCCCTAGTATCAGATATACGCTTAATGATGCCGGAAAAACATTCTACTATCTTATTGAAGAAGTAAATGCCGGTATAACCATCAATGGTGTGATACATGATGATCAAAAATATGTAGTTGCTGTTGAAGTTTCAGACAATGGCGATGGAACATTGAGAGCAGTAGCGAATGCTAGTGTGAATGAAATTGTGTATAACAATGAGTACATTCCGCAGAGCATAAAGGTAAACTTAGGGGCACTTAAAGTTCTAGATGGCAGAGATTTAAGAGCAGATGAATTCTCATTTAGTATTAAAGAGACAGAGAGTGATTTTACAACACCTATTAGTGGTGGTGTTTCTGAAACAGTTACCAACAATATCAATGGAGTAATTCGTTTCGGTGAAATAGAACTGAAAGCAGCAAATGCTTACTATTTTGTGGTTGAAGAGATTCTCGGAAATGTTTCCGGCGTATCTTACGATGATACAAAGTATCATGTTCAAATTACAGTGACAGATGATGGAATGGGAAGACTTGCATCGCAAACTGCAATTACCATGTTGAAAGTAGATAGCACAAGTGGTCAAAATTCTGTTGTAGAAACTCCTGTAAGTTCTATGATATTTAATAATATTTACAATACGCCGGATATCTTAATCGAGAAGATGCAGGTAGTAGGCGAAGGAAAAACACTTGCAGATGCAACAAAAGAGACACTTGCAGTAAAAGCTGGCGACATTGTAACGTATTATATAACGGTAGCAAATAAAGGTGACGGTTACGCGAAGGATTTAACAATTACAGATAAGATTCCGGAAGGCTTAACATTAGTGGAAGGTAGCATTTCCGGAAACGGAACAGAAAAAGACGGCGTGATCACATGGAACTTTGGCGAGTTGGCAGCAGGTACAGATTTAGTAGTGAACTTCAGTGTGAAAGTTCCGGAAGTAAAGGAATCTACACAGTGGAAGAACATCGGAACTGTAAAATACTATGAACCGGATGACACACCGAAAGAGGAAGAGTCCAACGAAGTTGTTTTTGAAGAAAAGGTAGTGAAAGAAGAGGAAAACAATGTACAGAGTACAGTAAGTGCACCAAAGACAGGTGACACTACTTCGACGGCAATGTGGTCAACACTTGCATTTGCATCCCTTGTGGTATGTGGAGCACTTCTCGTAATCGAAAAGAAGAGAAGAAATGAAATTTAAGATATTGTGAGGCGGAATTGTCGGGCAATATGAAGTGAGGCGGGGTTCTTCGGAACCCCGTTTTTATGATAATTTATAAAAAAAGTCAAAAAAGAGTACGACGCTTGAAAGTTACAAACAAATGTGTTATAGTTTAGATATAAATATTTAAAGTTTAAAAATAAGATTTTAAAGTTTTAAAAAAGGAGTGTAATTATGTCATTCCAAGAAGCAAAAAGAGAAAGCATCAAGCGTTATATGTTGGAGAAAATCCGATTGGATGATGTGGAATTTATTCAGAAAACAACCTATAATTTTCAAATCTCTGTGACAACTGTGAAGCGTTATATAAGGGAATGCTTGGAGAAGAACATTCTTCTGGCGGATATACGGACTGAATGTGGATATCGATTACAAAAACAGGAGTATTTCTTTGAATATTCTGTAAAAGATGGTTTGGATGAAGATGATATTTATTATGATGATATTACCACATTGTTGCAAGAAATTGGAGACGAGTCAAAGCGTATTTGGAGATATGCTTTTATGGAAATGATGAATAATGCGATTGAGCATTCTGAATGTGATACAATCTATTGCCGCGTGGTAAAGGATGCACTCTATACAGAGATTACTATTATAGATGATGGGATTGGTATCTTTAAAAAAGTGCAGAATTATATGACGAAACAGTTAGGAAAGAACGTAACATACCAGGATGCATTGACTGAATTATATAAAGGTAAGTTGACAACGGCAGAACAGAATCATTCCGGCGAAGGTATATTTTTTAGTTCAAAGGCATTGGATGAGTTTGCTATATGGTCTGATAATGCAGTATATGTCCAGGGGGTATCAGCAAAAACAAAGTTTGTGCAAGAACATCTGATGGCATATTATACAAGACTAAAGCATATTGGGACAGCAGTAATGATGAAATTGGAGAATCGAACAAAAAGAGTACTGAAAGAGGTGTTTAATATGTATTCTACGATAGATGAAGGATTTGTTAAGACAAGAATTCCGATAAAAGAGGTGTGTCGGGAAGGAGAGCCGATTGCTCGATCTCAGGCGAGAAAACTTTTATACAGATTGGAACAATTCAAATCAGTGGAATTAGATTTCACAGGAGTTGATTTTATGGGCCAAGGATTTGCAGACGAAGTGTTCCGTGTGTTTAAAACACGATATCCTGAATTAGAGATTATTCCGCTAAATGCGTGCCCGGATATTCTGAGAATGATAAAGCATGTGCAGAGAGGATAAGATTTTTTTCGTTGTATTTATTTGGCAATTCTAGTATA
>JAZQRQ010000022.1:0-5904 GCA_045629665.1 Faecalimonas sp. | reverse complement strand
AGAAAAGGGTATTATCTTAGAAGATACTCGCGAAGGAGTAAAATGGAGAAAAGCGTAGGATTTGAATTTGTTTCCTATATGAATGAGTTGTTTCAGATGGAAGAGGTGGATATCAGAGAATATTCACCTCTTACATTAGCGTATATAGGTGATTGCGTTTACGATTTGGTGATTAAGAGTCTGGTGATTAACGCGGGCAATAAGCAGGTGAATAAACTACATCAGGAAACCAGTAAACTGGTACAGGCATCCGCACAGTCACTGATGATGCGAACGATGCAGGAGCATTTGACCGAGGAAGAGCATGCGGTGTATAAACGTGGTCGCAATGCGAAGTCGGTGTCTCCGGCGAAGAACCAGTCGATTACAGACTACAGAAGGGCGACTGGTTTTGAGGCGCTTCTTGGATATTTGTATTTAAAGAAGGACTATAAGAGATTACTCGACTTGATTAAGGTAGGATTGGATAGTTTAGAGAGTAACAAAGCGGATTGTGAGTAGACGTTTTATGGAGGGGATTATGAGCGAAGATAACAAAGTAAAAAGTTTAATCATAGAAGGCCGTAATGCCGTAATTGAGGCGTTTCGTTCCGGAAAACCGATAGACAAGCTGTTTGTCTTGGATGGTTGCCAGGATGGGCCGATTCGTACGATTGTGCGTGAAGCGAAAAAGCATGACACGATTCTCAAGTTTGTGACAAAAGACAGATTGGATCAGCTTTCTGAGACAAAGAAACATCAAGGCGTAATTGCTTATGCGGCGGCTTACGAATACTCAGAATTAGAGGATATATTTGCACTGGCAGAGAAAAAGGGGGAAGACCCGTTTGTGATTCTGCTTGATAACATTGAGGACCCTCATAATCTGGGTGCGATTATCCGTACTGCGAATTTGGCGGGTGCGCATGGTGTGATTATTCCAAAGCACCGGGCAGTTGGGCTGACTGCGACAGTTGCAAAGACATCAGCAGGCGCACTCAATTATACGCCGGTTGTAAAGGTTACAAATCTTGCAAAGACGATGGAAGAGTTACAGGGAAGAGGTCTTTGGTTTGTCTGTGCAGATATGGGCGGAGAGACCATGTATCGCCTGAATCTTAAGGGACCTATCGGGCTTGTAATTGGCAATGAAGGAGAGGGCGTTAGCCGTCTTGTAAAAGAAAAATGTGATTTTATCGCATCCATTCCTATGAAAGGTGATATCGATTCACTCAATGCGTCTGTGGCAACAGGTGTGTTGGCGTATGAGATTGTGAGACAACGTTTGAGTTAGTATGAAGAAATATGAAAACATTTCGGATGAGCAGTTGATTCGTAAGTTACGCGGAGGAGAGGCTGCCATCACGGATTATATTATGGACAAGTACAAAACTGTGGTAAGGAAAAAAGCGAGAGCAATGTATTTGCTTGGCGGTGAAAACGAAGACCTCATCCAAGAAGGCATGATTGGGCTCTTTAAGGCAGTGCGCGATTATAACATAGAGCAAGATACATCATTCTACAGTTTTGCTGAGCTGTGTATTTCGAGGCAAATGTATACAGCAATTAAATTATCACAGAGACAGAAACATATTCCTCTGAATTCATATGTTTCCCTATACGAACAAGCGAATGAAGTTGAGGAGGGAAGACAGGCACCGCTTATTGACCAATTGCAGTCGGCGAAGGAAAATAATCCCGAAGAACTGTTTTTGGACAAAGAATATTTTGCGACGCTTGAACAGAAATTGAAAGAGCGCCTCAGCGATTTGGAGAATCGAGTGTTATATTTGCATTTGATGGGGGAGGACTATCGTTCCATTGCAAAATTGTTGGATAAAAGTCCGAAATCAATTGATAATGCATTGCAAAGAATCAAGCAAAAAATCAGTACGATTTTAGAATAAATAATTTTATCTTTGTTGAATTCAAAATTGACAAAATCAATATGTCTGTTATAATGAACTTAACAAGACAGCCGACGAGTAGGTGCACGCTACCCGTTCTGTCAAAATAATTGTTGAGCTACAAGAATAGCTGTTCCAACTTTTTGCAGAGGCAGGAACGGCTATTTCTTATTGTTCAAACTTAGAATCGCGACAACTAACATTGCTATAGTTAAAATTACCATAAATTCTTCATATGTACTCATAAGACATCATCCTTTCTAAAACATAGAACGGATAAACGAGCCGCCTGTCGGCCGCCTTATTAAACACACTATTCAATTGTTCATACTGAAATATTTGCATGAAACATGCATAAGATAATAAATGATAATACGAAATGTGTAATATCAAAAAGCTGCTGGCGGGACTTGAACCCGTGACCTCCGCCTTACCAAGGCGACGCGCTACCGACTGCGCCACAGCAGCATTCTGTCATTGACAGTACCTCTGTATATTACTATATGTCATAATAAAAGTCAACATTTTTTGAAACAGATAAGAATGCAAATTAAGTTATTTACAGACCCTATATTTTTGTGCTAAAATAACTAGATAATGGAAATGATTTTAGGAGGACTACCATGGAAAAAGAAGTAGTTTCAAAAAATTTTATAGAGCAAGAGATTGACAAAGATTTAAAAGAAGGTGTGTATGATACCGTGTGCACAAGATTCCCACCGGAACCGAACGGGTATCTTCACATCGGACATGCTAAGTCTATTTTATTAAATTACGGATTGGCGCAGAAATACAATGGTAAATTCCACATGCGTTTTGATGATACGAACCCTACAAAAGAAAAGATCGAGTTCGTGGAATCAATCAAGGAAGACATTCAATGGCTTGGCGCTGACTGGAAGGACAACCTCTTCTTTGCATCTGACTATTTCGAAGTCATGTATGAATGCGCGATTAAATTGATTAAAAAGGGCAAAGCTTATGTATGTGACCTCACGGCGGAAGAGATTCGTGAATACAGAGGAACACTCACTGAGCCTGGTAAGAACAGCCCATACCGTGAGCGTTCTGTGGAAGAGAATTTACAACTCTTTGAAGAGATGAGAGATGGTAAATACGAGGATGGAGAGAAAGTTCTCCGTGCAAAGATTGATATGGCGTCTCCGAACATCAACATGCGTGACCCGGTTATCTACCGTGTGGCACATATGACACATCACAATACAGGTGACAAATGGTGCATTTATCCAATGTATGACTTTGCTCATCCAATCGAGGATGCAGTAGAGAAGATTACACATTCTATCTGTACACTGGAATTTGAAGATCACAGACCACTCTATGACTGGGTAGTCAGAGAATGTGAATTCGACCCTGCACCGAGACAGATTGAGTTTGCAAAATTATATCTGACAAACGTGGTTACAGGTAAGAGATATATTAAAAAATTAGTAGAAGAAGGTATCGTTGACGGTTGGGATGACCCAAGACTGGTATCGATTGCAGCGCTCAGAAGACGTGGATTCACACCGGAGTCACTCAAAATGTTTGTGGAGATGTGCGGTGTATCTAAGAGCAACAGTTCTGTTGACTATGCAATGCTTGAGTACTGTATCCGCGAAGACCTTAAGATGAAGAAACCTCGTATGATGGCAGTGCTTGACCCAATTAAGTTGATTATCGACAACTATCCGGAAGGACAAGTAGAGTATCTGGATGTTGCCAACAACCTCGAGAACGAGGAATTAGGCTTTAGAAAGGTTCCGTTCTGCAGAGAGTTATATATCGACAGAGAAGACTTTATGGAAGAGCCACCAAAGAAATATTTCCGTTTGTTCCCTGGAAACGAAGTTCGTCTGATGCATGCTTATTTTGTGAAATGTGAAAGCTTTGTAAAAGATGAGAACGGTAAGGTGACGGAGATTCACTGTACCTATGATCCGGAGACAAAATGCGGTACAGGCTTTACAGGACGTAAGGTAAAAGGAACTATTCACTGGGTACCGGCGCCTTATGCAACAAAAGCAGAAGTTCGTCTCTATGAGAATATTGTGGACGAAGAAAAGGGAGTATATAATAAAGAAGATGGTTCACTGAATCTGAATCCAAATTCTTTGACTGTATTAAAGGATTGTTATTTGGAGCCAAGCTTTGATGGGGTAAAAGCTTACGACAGTTTCCAATTTGTAAGAAATGGCTATTTCTGTGTAGATGCGAAGGATTCAAAACCGGATGCGCTGGTATTCAATCGTATCGTTTCGCTGAAAAGTTCATTCAAATTATCATAATAGGAAAGAATTTGCAATAAAATGGACTGTCTTAAGGGATAGTCCATTTTGAATTTATGCATAAGGAAGTGATAATAGAATGTCAAGTGGAAAAAGAGTGACAGTAAAGAAAGCGAAAAAAGGAATTTTAAACATCATCTTCAGTAGGGTGTTTATTCTTGCTGCTCTCGTTCTCGTACAACTTTATGTTTTGGCTGCCACAGTCACGTTTCTTCAAGCTTATGCCACATATATCTATGCCGGATTTTTAGTGCTGGGTGTTATCACAGTTATCTATATGATTAACAACAGCAGTAATCCAGATTTTAAAATCACTTGGATGCTGCTCATTATGATAACACCGATTATCGGAAGTGTTTTTTATCTGTTTGTAAAGACGCAGCCGGGAACAGCAGCCCTGCAGAAAAGACTTTCTGACCTTAGCAAAGCCACGAAACCGCATATGTTACAGGATAAGGAAGTATTAGAGGGTTTTCGCACATCGAAGCCGGCAAATGCAAATCTTGCAACTTATATGACCAACCGAATTTCCTTTCCAACACATCGAAATACGACTGTCAAATATTTCTCCTGTGGGGAAGAGAAGTTCGAAGAATTAAAAGAACAGCTTCGCCTAGCGGAGTCCTATATTTTTCTTGAATATTTTATTATTGATAAAGGACGTATGTGGGGAGAAATTCTTGACATACTAAAAGAAAAAGTATGGCAGGGTGTCGATGTCCGAGTGATGTATGACGGCATGTGCAGCATGTTTCAACTCCCATATCATTATGACAAAGAACTTAGACGTGCAGGAATCAAATGTAAACAATTCAGCAAAATTCGTCCTGTTTTATCTTCGCACCAAAACAACCGAGACCATCGCAAAATTTGTGTGATTGATGGAAGGGTAGCATTCACCGGAGGGATTAATCTCGCAGATGAGTACATTAATGAGAAAGAACGATTTGGTCACTGGAAGGATACGGCAATTATGCTGGAGGGAGAGGCTGTCCAGAGTTTTACCATGATGTTTCTGCAGATGTGGAATGTACTAGAACGACGCCCGGATGATTTTTCAAGATATCTGACACCGAAGACGGATGTGTTTAAACGGGAATTGGGATATGTGCTTCCTTACGCGGACAGTCCGTTTGACCAAAAGAATCCGGGAGAACAGGTGTATCTTCATATTTTAAATCATGCAAAAAAATACGTGCATATCATGACGCCATACCTCATTATAGATGATGATATGCTTACAACACTAAAATATGTCGCAGAATGTGGAATAGAGGTTATTATTATTATGCCACACATACCGGACAAATGGTATGCGTTTACAGTCGCCAAGACCTATTATGAGACACTTATGCAGTCGGGTGTACAGATATATGAGTATACTCCGGGATTCGTACATGCAAAGGTCTTTGTGTCTGATAATGATACTGCAACCGTAGGAACCATTAATTTGGATTACAGAAGTCTTTACCACCATTTTGAATGTGGTGCATTTATTTATAATAATCCGGTAGTATGGGATGTGGAAAAAGACTTTCAAGACACACTTAAGAAGTGTCAGAGGGTCACAAAGGAAGATTTGAAAAAGCGCAATGTGCTGGATAAAATAGCGGGAAGAGTGCTGCGTTTAATTGCTCCTTTAATGTAAGGTTGGAAAATAGATGTAATTCAAAAAAATATTTTACATCTGAAAAAAAATGTAGTATAATCTATTCCGTGATTTCATGAAA
>JAZQRQ010000021.1:0-18481 GCA_045629665.1 Faecalimonas sp. | reverse complement strand
GTCGATGTTCATTTCCTCAAAATATAAATAAGTAAAGATGTCTGCTGCCGATAAAGAACCGCCCGGATGTCCGGCCTTTGCACTATGTACAGAGGTGATGATACCCTTGCGGACTTCATTTGCAATTTTTTGAAGTTCTAACTTGTTCATGATGTCCTCCTAATGTTTATTATATTTCTGTTCTTCCCTCAAGAGCCCTGAGTAACGTAACCTCATCGATGTATTCCAAGTCACCGCCAACCGGCACTCCGCTCGCAATTCTGCTCACCTTGATTCCGGTCGGTTTGATTAACTTGCTGATGTACATCGCTGTCGTCTCCCCTTCCAGACTGGAGTTGGTCGCAACAATGACTTCATCCACATCTCCGTGAAGTCGTTCCATGAGTTCTTTGAGTTTGATATCTCCAGGTCCAATTCCCAGCATCGGCGAAATCGCTCCGTGAAGCACATGGTAGACGCCCTCGTATTTGCCCGTCTTCTCATAAGCCGCCAAATCCCTCGTCGTCTCAACCACCATGATAGTCCTCACGTCTCTCTTCGCATTGCTGCAAATCGGACAGAGTTCCTGATCCGTCAGTGTAAAACACTGCTTGCAATAGCGCACGTTTTCCCGTGCCTTAGTCATCGTGCCGGCAAGTTGCTCCACCTGTTCTTTTGGCATATTAATAATATGAAACGCCAAACGCTGAGCAGTCTTTGCACCGATTCCCGGCAACCGAGACAATTCCTCTATTAATTTGCTAATCTGACTACTGTAATAATCCATCGTATTCTCCTAAAAATGAAGAGTTTGCTTGCAAACTCGTGCGCGGGGCACGTTTTAGAAAGGCATTCCCGGCATTCCTGCTCCGAGTCCACCTGTAAGTTTAGACATTGCAGATGCAGAAGCCTCTTCCACTTTACGAAGTGCCTCATTGGTTGCAGCTACAATCAAGTCTTCTAACATTTCAATATCGTCCGGATCAACGACTTCCTCATCTAATTTTACCTTGAGTACTTCTCTTGTTCCGGAAACTGTAATCTCAACTGCACCGCCACCTGCTGTTGCAGTGAATTCCTTTGTCTCCATTTCCTTTGCCTGCTCTTCCATCTGTCTCTGCATCTTCTGAGCCTGCTTCATAAGATTTGCCATATTTCCCGGCATTGCTCCTCCCGGAAATCCTCCACGTTTTGCCATGTTCTTACCTCCTAGTCTTCAATCGTGATATCCATCTGAATTAATTTTTCTATATCGACAAAACTGTCCTCGAATCTGCGTCCTTCTTCCACGTGACGCACCTCGATTTCAATCGTCTTTCCAATCTTCTCTTCAATCAGAGAACGAATTTCCTCTTTATGACCTTCTGTGCCGGCAAAGCCTGCAGCTACTTCATCCTCAAACACCAACAGCAATTGATTTTGATTGCCCACACTGAGACGTGCCTGTTTCAAATATACCTTGAGCATTCCGGATGCCTGATTCCGAATGATAGGAAAGTTCTGCACTACCTTCTGCACGTCCTCGTGAAGTGCCTTTGGAAGTTCCGGTTTTGGCTGTTCTTTTATCCCCTCTTCGCCTCGGTTCACATATACTACCTCAGTCCTGGGAGAAGAAACGCCTTTCTCAACCTTCTCCTCAACCGCACGGATTCTGTCAAGCAGGCTATCCTGATTCACTTCCATCTCTGGCTTGCAGAGTTTAATCAGAGCCACTTCCAACATGACACGCTTCTGTGTTGCATATTTTAACTGGTTAGAAAGTTCTGAGAAAATGCGAATATAACGAATCAGGGTATCGTAATCCACCATCTCGCTCTCTTCTTTTAGTTTTGCCAGATTCTCTGCGGAAACATCCAGCACATCCTCCATGTTTTCCGAACTCTTTGTGAGCAGGAGGTTACGCATATACCAGGTGAAATCTGTTGCAAGCTGGCCAAGTTCACGTCCCTGCATAATCAGTTCTTCCAGTGTACCAAGCACATTCACTACATTCCTGTTCAAAATCTCTCGAAGAAGCTTGCTGAACACTTCTGTATCCACCGCTCCAAGCACCTCAAGTACATGGTCATAAGTCAACTTCTGTCCCAGATAAAATGCGATACACTGGTCAAGAAGACTTAATGCATCTCTCATGGACCCATCTGCTGCCTTTGCAATATATCGGATTGCTCGGTCTTCTACCTCGATGCCTTCCTTATCCATCAAGTCCGACAGACGTGCTGCAATCGTATCTATCGTAATACGTTTGAAATCATATCTCTGACATCTGGACAGAATCGTAATCGGAATCTTGTGTACTTCCGTTGTTGCCAAAATAAAGATGACATACTCCGGTGGTTCTTCCAATGTCTTAAGCAGTGCATTAAAAGCTCCTATAGAGAGCATATGCACCTCATCAATAATGTAAACTTTGTATTTCCCTTCGGTTGGGCGATATGCAACTTCCTCGCGAATCTCACGAATGTTATCCACACCGTTATTCGATGCGGCATCAATCTCAATCACATTCATCGATGTACCTGCACTGATTGCCTTGCACATCTCACATTCGCCACAAGGACTTCCATCCATCGGATGCTGACAGTTCACTGCCTTTGCAAATATCTTTGCAACCGACGTCTTACCGGTTCCTCTGGTTCCACAGAAAAGATACGCATGTCCGATACGATTGGCCTTTATTTGATTTTGTAATGTTTGACTAATATGGTCCTGTCCTTTGACTTCGTCAAATTCTCCCGGACGGAACTTTCGATATAAGGCTGTGTATGACATATCCTTCCTCCTTTACCCTTAACTTATAGTATACCCCATTTCGAGCGTTGTGGCAATGTTATTTTATCTCTTAACCACAGACGTCCCGTATTTGCATTATAAGTCAAAGTGGGGTATAATATCCGAGACTAGAACAAATGAAAAAGGATTGTGATTATGACTCAAGAACAACTCTACGACAAACTGATAGAATTAGGCGCAAAGGGAGAAATTGTACCTGACAAAAGCTTATTAAAAACTCCGGAGCAGATTGAAGCAATCAAAAAGAGTGCTGCTCTCAACACTGCAATCCTAGACCATGTTGCAAAGCATATTTGTGCAGGCATGAGCACGGCAGATATAGATAAGTTAGTATTTGATTACACAACGCAGCACGGTGGAATTCCTGCACCTTTGGGATATGAGGGATTTCCAAAGAGCGTGTGTACCTCTCTCAATAATGAAATCTGTCACGGGATACCGGATGAAAATGTGATCTTACAAGATGGTGACATCATCAATGTAGATGTCTCTACTATATTAGATGGATATTATTCGGATGCATCCCGCATGTTTGCTATTGGCGAAGTGTCGGAACGCGCAAAGAAACTTCTGAAAGTCACGGAAGAATGTGTTGAACTCGGTCTTGCGGCCGCAAAACCTTGGGGACACCTTGGCGACATTGCACATGCTATTAACAGCCACGCACAAAAACATGGTTACTCCGTTGTAGAGGATATTGGGGGACACGGAATTGGACTGGAATTTCACGAGGAACCTTTCGTAAGTTATGTTGCCCCAAAAGGCACTGAAATGGTACTGGTTCCCGGCATGATGTTTACGATAGAACCGATGATTAACGAAGGAAGTCCGGATTTTTTCATTGACGAAGATAATGGTTGGACCGTGTATACCGAAGACGATGGATTATCGGCACAGATAGAGTATATGGTGTTGGTGACAGAAACCGGTATTGAGGTATTGACGAAATAAGATAACAAAGAGTGCGGATAACCTGCAGAATCATCCACACTCTTTACAGCATTTTACTAGTATATTTTTCTCTGTAAACCTAATATATTCATAAGAGCATCTTGCAGTATACGAGAATAATTGATTCCTACTTTCTCCGCTTCCACACTCAACCAATAAGGAATCGTGCAATTTTTCTTGACCGCTCGATTATCAACTCTTTTTCTGTATTCTGCAAAATCTACATCGACCAAGGTTACAATATCTTTTTCCTGTTTATCATACTCTTTAGAATAAGGAATTGGAAGTTCTTTTCCCTCATCTTGCATATCAATTCCCATAAGACCAATGGCATCTCGTGCCATCATGATGGCATCGGCTATACTCTCTCCTTGTGTCGCCGTCTCAAAGTCAGGAATTGATACGTAGAATCCATCCGGTTCTTCTGTAATTATAATAGGATATACACTTCTTTTTGTCATATTATCTGCTTTTCCTTTCATTTCAAATTATATTTTTTGATAATATCTCTTCTTTTCATATAGATTCCTTTCTCTTATTATATGCGTATAGAATGCGTATTGTTAAGGGCAAGAAACAATCATAGGCCTCGCCCTCCCGTATTCAGTTTCATCAACTTGAATTTCCTCGACCGATACGTCTTGAAGTTCAGATGCGTTTTTCAACGCCACACACATAGAATGATTTGATTAAATCTGTGTTTTGTTTGATGTGCAATTATTGTAGCATGTGGATGCTACGAAATACAATCAATAAAATGTGCATAACTCGAAGAGATATGTGAATAGGGTGTGGATAACCCGTGAAGTTATCCACACCCTTATTTTTGTTCCATTTTGAATTCCTCCATGAGTTGTTGTTTTATCTCGTTACTTGTAAATGCTGTCTGAATCGCATTCACAGTACATTGATTAATCACTTCCTGCGATAACTGTAGTTGTTCTCTTACAAGCACTTCTTCGTCCGACAGAGTTGTTCCACTGACCATTCGGTTATCGGTGTTAATTGACACCAGCAATCCTTCATCCACAAACTGTTTTAATGGATAACACTCAAAGGAATCAACCGCCTTTGTCTGCAAATTGCTGGTCGGGCACATCTCTATCCCAATCCCTTTTTCTTTACACAATTTGCGAAGTTCAGGACTTTTCTCCAAAGCAATGCCATGACCGAGACGTTTTGCCCCAAGTTCAATTGCCTCACGAATGTTATCCACACTTCCGCATTCTCCGGAGTGGATTGTGAACGGAATCCCCCATTCCTTTGCCTGTACAAATAACTCCCGGAACAAACTCGTAGGAAATGCAGATTCTTCTCCTGCCAAATCTAAGGCGCACACACCTTTTCCAACAAAACCACGCGCTTCTGTAAGCATCTGCATGTTCTGCTCTAAAGAGTGATGGCGCATGGCGCATACAATTGTTGATGCAAATACTCTGTATTCCTGTTCACCGGCTTTCAAACCTTCTACTACACTTGCGATCACTTCTCTGCAACTAAGACCCTTTTCTGTAGAAAGCATCGGTGCAAAACGCACCTCAATATATCGAACATCTTCTTTCGATACATCCCTGACCAGCTCATACGCAGCTCTTTTTAAACCTTCTTTTGTCTGCAAGCAAAGAAGTGGCAACTCAAATTTCTCCAAATATTCCGTTAGGTTAGCACAATTCGGACGTACTTCCAATTTCTTTTTCAGTTCCTCGTGTTCGTAAACAATTCCCTGTTCTTTTAACATCTCCTGTACAGAGTCAATATTGAGAGAGCCATCTAAATGACAATGTAATTCTACTCTCATTTTTCACCCCAGAAATCAACCGGTTCATAGTCCTGCAGTTTTGCCAAGAACCCTTTCTGCTGTAACTCTTCTTGAATCATATCCAGGGTCTGCTCATCCTCTGCCACAATCGTATGATAATGGTAGTTAGATGTCAGATTCATTAAGTTAGTGGATTTTCCACTTGTAATCCCTTCCATATAAGCCCGAACATCGCGGCGGGACTTAATATTCATGTCTGCTTTAATGACACCGTAAACCTTGTGGTAGACAAAAACATTTTCCACTTTCGCACCCAAATCCACAAACAGATTCAGTTCCTCTTCTACCTGCTCATCTGTGTGAATTACCTTGAACACACGACTTGCTTGATTTGACTCCTGAATCACATATCCGCGGTGTGTAGATATAACATCTATACCATTTGCGCGAATTAAAGCCATGTCCTGCACAACAATCTGTCGACTCACTTCCAGCTTACGAGCCAAATCCGTACCTGCAACAGGCTGTCCACTATTTCTTAATATTTTCAATATCTGTTCTCTTCGTTCCTGTCCGCTCAGTGCCATCTTTACTATATTACCTTTCTTATGCTACGCAGAGCTTCTCAAATGAAATCTACTAATACTCTACTTAATATATAGTTTACACCAAGGTCGGTTGGTTGGCAATATTTTCTAGCATTTAAACCATACCTGCAAGACTCGGAAGCCCCATGGATATAAACGGAACATAAGTCACAAGCAAAAGTCCAATCAAAATTGCCACGTAATATAGAAGCATATACGGCATAACTTTGGCAAGAGTAGTCTTTCCTACCTTAATCGCCACAAAAAGTGTATTCCCAACCGGCGGGGTAATATTTCCGATGCACAAGTTGTACACCAGAATCAAACCAAACTGAATCGGATTCATTCCAAAGGTCTTCACAATCGGTAGGAACAGCGGTGTGAAGATAAGAATCGCCGGAGTCACATCCATAAATGTTCCTGCTATGAGCAGAATCACATTCATAATAAGAAGGATGATAATCGGATTATTCGTAATTCCAAGAAGCGCCCCCGAGATTGCTTGCGGAATCTGCGTAAATGCCATAACCCAACCTAAAATATTGGATACACCAATCAAGAATACAATCATACCACTCATTTTTGCACTGCTCACTACAATATCCCAAAAAGATTCAAGTGTGATATTCTTATAACAGATACCTAAAATCAGCGCATACACAACCGCAATTGCAGAACCTTCCGTTGCCGTAAATACACCTGCTACAATTCCACCAATAACTACCACAATAAGCGACAGAGACGGAAGCGCACGAAGGGTTGCCACACCGAGATTCTTCCAATCAAATTTCCCCGGTCTTCCACGATACCCTTTCTTTCTGGCGATGAGTACCGCTACCACAATACAACACAGTGCCCAAATGATTCCCGGGATATAGCCTGCAAGAAAGAGCGCAGCAACAGATGTCCCGCCTGAAACAAGCGAGTACGTGATAAGCGCGTTCGATGGCGGAATCAGAAGACCTGCCGGAGCAGACGCCGCATTCGTCGCTGCGCATAGCGCCGGGTCATACCCCTGTTCCTCCTCACCATCACGCACCATACTTCCCACTGCCGCAGCCGCCGCAGAAGCCGAGCCGGAGATGGCGCCAAAAAGTGCATTCGCACCTACGTTAGTCACCAGAAGAGAACCCGGGAGTTTTCCTAAGATAGCCAACACAAAATCAACCAGACGTTTCGCAATGCCACCTTGATTCATCAAATTTCCAGCAAGGATAAAGAACGGTATCGCCGTCAAACTGAACTTACTCATGCCGACAAAGGTTCGCTGAGCCGCAGTGAGTACGGCAACATCCAATGGCACAACTGATAAAATTGCGGCCAATGAGGAGATACCAATCGCATAAGAAATTGGCACACCGATTACAAGTAATAAAAGTAACACGATTAAAATAATTCCCAATGCCTCAAATGCCATATCTTACGCCTCCTCTCTTGCCACTTCAGAATCCGTGGCAATATCTACTATATTTAATATAGTGTAAATGATGTTAAGTGCACCACTGAGTGGCAACACTACATAAAAGATACCAATCGGAACTCCAAGCGATGAGGTCATCTGCCCCATTGCCAGACTTGCAATCTGGATTCCACCGTACACTAGAATAACTCCCGCAAAAATGCACGCTACAACCTCTCCAAAAATTGCAAAGAACTTTCTTGCTTTATCACCAAAGCGTTCTACCACAATCGGAATGTTCATATGACCTCTTTCTCCCACAACAAGTGATGCACCAAAAAGCGACATCCATGCGAAAAGGTACGAAACCATTTCCTCCGACCATGAGGATGGGTTCTGTAAAATATATCTGGTGAACACCTGCCAACAGGTCAAAAGAACCATAGCAAGGAAACTTCCGCCTGCCAACGCTTTAAGTGCATAATTCAAATATCTTCTTAACTGTTTCATACGCGCCTCCTATTCTGCAACAGACGGATACATCTCGTTGTATTTCTGAATCTTATCGTAGATTGGTCGAATTGCTTCGTTGCGCTCAAGCACCGATTCATGAAGTGGCATGCATGCCTCTTTGAACGGCTCCTGGTCGGGATAGATAAACTGTACCTTCTGCTCATTCACTGCTTTCTCCTTTGCTGCCGCAACTGCCTCTACCCATTCCTTACGCTGTGTTTCATTCAGTATCCTATAACCTTCTACAAAAACAGCTCTCTCTTCTTCGCTCAGATCCTCGATGAATGCGAGATTGCCAATCAAAATATCCGGCACCATCTGATGCATATCGTAGGAATAGTATTTGCATACGTCTCCGTGACCATTGTCAGTAAGTGCCATCTCGTTATTTTCTGCCCCGTCAATGATGTTGGATTGAAGCGCTGTATACACTTCCCCAAATCCCATCGGTGTTGCAGAACCGCCAAGCAGTTTCATCATCGCAATATTTGTCGGTGATTGTTGCACACGAATCTTCAGGCCCTTGAGGTCTACAGGACTTTCAATTGGTTTGTTTAGCGTATAGAAGTTTCTCGTGCCGGCATCCAGCCATGTGACAGCGAGGAATCCTGCCTGCTCCGTCGTGGTAAAGATATCGTCCGTAATCTCTGTATCATCCATCGCATTGTGATACGCTTCCGTACTCGCAAACAAATACGGCAGGTTGAAGATCTCATAATTCTTGCTGAAGGTCTCAAGAATCGCGTTACTTGCCACACAGAAATCAATCGCTCCCGTCTGCGTCAGCTGCACCATATCTGTCTGCGAACCAAGTAGCTCATTCGGATATACCTCCACCACATATTTATCTCCGAGATGTTCATTGATATAATCCTTAAATGCGGTCAGCCCTATATGTGTAGGGTGATTGGTCGACTGATTGTGACCAATGCGCACAATTCTCTTTTGTTCCGTGCTTTTACACCCTGTCAGGGCAAATGCACCTATCATGATTAGGCAGAACAGAAGCCCTGCTTTTTTCATCTTCTTCATGGATAAGTAGTCCTCCTTTATATGTCATGTAGCCAAATGGTATCATTTTGTTAAAAGAATAACAACGAACAATATTTGGTAAAAGTGTGTGGGTTTGCGCACAAAAATAGACATAATAAGTGTTGACTTATTATGCCTATTTATACCAATTTTGTTAATTTGTTCCTTACATCTTTGTTTAGAGCAATAAAAAAAGCGGGTGATGGGAATCGAACCCACGTATCCAGCTTGGAAGGCTGGTGTTCTACCATTGAACTACACCCGCATAAAACTATTCAATTAAGGCTAAATGCCCAGAGCCGGAATCGAACCAGCGACACAGGGATTTTCAGTCCCTTGCTCTACCAACTGAGCTATCTGGGCTTATTATCCTTTTGTTGCCGTTTCTCAGCACGCGTTTTATATTAGCATGCATCTTTTTGAATGTCAACTACTTTTTTGAAATTTATATAGAAAAAAGGGTCTGAGATAATGATAGTTGGATAGCTCCTTAGTTCTTATTTACGGCATAGTGTCTATTTCTTCTATCCTACACCGTAGTTTATTGAAGCTAATTATTTGATTTACGGTGTGTTGCAGAGAATCCTGAATATCTACCGTAAAAATGATGACTTTTAACGTAAATTTATTTGATTATATAAAATACTTACGGTGCACATATTGATTTTTTCAACGAACACCGTAAATTGCTAAAAGAACTAAAATATTCTACGGTGCAACAACAAAATAATGCCATACACACCGTAAAACACATCATCAAGTATTTCAAGGAACCCAACATATACCTCGAAACCCTGAAAAGGTCCTGAAACCAGGACCTTTTCACATCTTATTTCAACTTCTCAGCCAATTCTTCCATCACTTTTAATGTGTCTTCTTTCATGGCTGACTTAATTGTCACTACAGGTTCGCAGATTGTAATCTCCTTCATTCCTTCAAGATATTCTCTCATCTTCTTCGCTGCCATCGGTGCCCAACTACCGTTCTCCATAAGTGCAACCGTACGCTTCTGGAAATTCTTCGCTTTCAAATGTGACAGGAAGTCTTCCATGCATGGGAAGAGTCCACCATCATACGTCGAACATGCCACAACAAGCTTATCATGGCGGAACGCATCTTCCACTGCCTCTGCCATATCATCTCTTGCAAGGTCAGCAATAGCCACGCGCTTTGCGCCTTTCTCTTCCAGCATCTCTGCCAGTTTCTTTGCTGCCTTTGCTGTATGTCCGTGAATCGATGCATACGCAATAAATACACCTTCGTCTTCCGGTTCATATTTGCTCCAGATATCGTATTTTCCAATATAATATCCCAAATCTTCTTTCAAAATCGGTCCGTGGAGAGGGCAAATCGTCTGAATGTCAAGTGTTGCCGCCTTCTTAAGCAATGCTTGCACTTGTGTGCCATATTTTCCTACAATATTAAAGTAATAGCGTCTTGCCTCGCATGTCCAAGCTTCTTCTGTATCCAACGCGCCGAATTTACCAAATCCATCTGCTGAGAACAGAATCTTTTCTGACTGCTCATAAGCCACCATAACCTCCGGCCAGTGTACCATCGGTGCCATGAAGAACTGCAACGTGTGTTTTCCAAGGCTGAGTGTGTCGCCCTCTTTTACCACAACACTGCGATCTGTGATATCCACATCAAAGAATTGCGGAATCATGGCAAATGTCTTTGCATTTCCCACAATCTTCATCTCCGGATATCTGTCAATTAAATTCTTAATATTGCCTGCATGGTCCGGCTCCATATGAGAAACCACTAAGTAATCAATGCTTCTTCCAGCCAATGCTTTGTCCAAATTATCAAGCCACTCTTCCGTCCCTCTTGCATCAACGGTGTCCATCAGGGCAACCTTCTCATCCAATATCACATAAGAGTTATAGGATATTCCGTTTGGAACCTCATACTGGCTCTCAAATAAATCTATCGTCTTATCATCCACACCTACGTATAAAATTGAGTCTGTAATTATTACGTCTTTCATATCTCGTCCTCCTGTTCTCCCCAAATCAAGAATTGTCATATCACGTTACTTTATATCTCCAGAATCATCATTATATCATATCCACTAAAGAATAAAACTGTCAAATATAACCAAGTCGAAATCCTGTTTCGCCTCTTCATATTGTTTTTTGTTTTTGATTGTCCACGCAACCGATAAGGCACCCAACTGCGCACACAGACGTCGCGAGAATATATCCTTATCCTTATGGTTGTAAGCAATAAAATCTGGTCTCGTCAAGAAATTAAGCAGCAAATGTGTCATCGCCCAGTACTGGATTCCTTTGTAATCTGTTTTCGAAAAATCCTGTGAAAGTTGTCCGCGAATCACATCCGGACGATGTTCTCGATACCATTTCACTGCAAACGGATGAAATGACTCGATACAGTACACACCATCATACTTTTCTAAAATTGCATTTCCAAGTTCACATACCTTAGTGTCCACGCGATCCATTTTATACTCAACAATAAGCGGTACTTTACCGTCGACAACTCGGAGCACCTGTTCAAGTGTCGGAATGGTCTCGTTGGAATTCGCCAGTTTCATCTTCTGTAGTTCTTGCACCGTATAGTCCCACACATTTCCATCTACACCACACATGCGTTTTAGCGTTGCATCGTGGAAAACCACCGGCACATCGTCCTTACTGAGCTGCACGTCAAACTCAATACCGTATCCGGCTTCCACTGCTTTTCGCATTGCATTCAGTGAATTCTCCGGCGCATCCGTCTCATTGTCAAATAAGCCGCGATGAGCATAATGTACACCCATCAGAGCACTGCGGTCCGGTTTCCCAAACATACGCGGCGCAACCAAGAATACATATATAGCTGCCAGAACAGCCAGCACAATAATTAAAGCTAACATAAACATTTACCTTCTATATTTAATCATCTACATCCAGATTTTCTAAAATGTCTTTCTTTGGAATCGGTTTGGAGTCACCGTGTTTCACCTGGCTCATCGTAATAAATGCGAGCACACAGAATGTCACCGAATATGGGAACAAGGTTCTATAAGACACATGCTCCAAAAGTGCACCCGAGAGAATCGGTGTAATCACTTGCGCCGCCATGGAAAACGTATAGTATAATCCTGTATATTTCCCTACATCTCCCGCTTTACTCATCTCCACAACCATCGGGTAAGAGTTTACCCCAATTGCAGCCCATGCAAAACCGATAATCGCAAAGAAGATTACCATCGTCACATGGTATGTAGGGTAAAGTGCCGCTACAAGGAAACAGCTTCCAAGCAAAACAATACCGATTTGAATCGTTTTCTTGCGACCGATTTTACTTGAGATAGAACCAATCGGAATGTAACTGATAATCGCCGCAACCGTTGCAATCATGAGGCAGTCAGCATAACCGCCGCCTTCTAATCCCCACACATGTGTTGCATAGCGTGAAAATGCAGTTGTAACCGCATTGTATGCGATAAACCAGAACGCAACTGACATCAAGATGAAGATAAGACTCTTCTTTACATCCTTTGGAAGTGGTCCAGCTACCTTTGTTTCATCCGAAACCGCATCCCCATCTTCATTCGATGCCTCACTTTCCACGCCAACTTCCTTGCGCAATTTATTTTCTTTAATAGTAAGGAAAAGCACAATCACGCCCACTACCATCAATACGCCTACTGCTGTAAACAGTGGATAGTAATTCGGTCTGTCACCTTTTCCAACCAATATCTTAATCATGATTAAAGTAAATACACCGCCGACTGCACCCATCAGGTTGATGATGGCATTTGCTTTACTGCGAAGCATCTTCGGTGTCAGGTCCGGCATAAGTGCCACTGCAGGTGAACGGTAAGTTCCCATAGCAATGAGCAGAACAAAAAGTCCTACTACAAATAAAATTAGGTTCTCTGTATTATCTGCGAATGGCAATAACATAATGAATACAAATGCCAATGCAGTTCCACCTAATATAAACGGCATTCTGCGTCCAATCGGTGTCTTCACTTTGTCAGATAACGCTCCAAAAACTGGGAGCAAGAAGAGTGCAAGCACATTATCTGCTGCCATGATGAATCCGGTTACAGTCTCGCCGAGACCGAATGTATTCTTCAATATCAACGGAATGACGTTGTCGTACATTTGCCAAAAAGCACTGATGGTCAAGAATGCAAGACCAATCAAAACGGTTCTCTTGTAATTTAATTTCATAATAACCTCCTGAAATTGCAAGATATGTATGTAGTATAGCACACTTTTTCCAAAATTTCACTAGGCAAATGTACCTCCTTTCGGTAAATGAGTGAACCCCAACAAAAAGGCACAGGAGTTCAATCCTGTGCCTCAAAAACATTCTTTCTAAACCATTACGCTGTAACTTTTACGTTTTTCTTTCTTGTCAGAATCTGTGCAACCATAACAACTGCCACTAATCCAAGACCAATCACGTCTGTAACTACGCCCGGATAAATAAGTAACAATCCACCAATTACACTCACAATTCTCTCATACCATTTCATATGATGTAAGAAATAGCCTTCCAGGGCAGATGACACTGCAAAGATTCCTACAAATGAAGTGATACAAATCAAGATAACTTCGCCTGCTGTTGTATCGATAAAGAGCATTGCCGGATTCAGTGCAAATACATAAGGTACGATAAATGCACCGATAGCAAGTTTCGTTGCCGTAAATGCTGTCTTCATCGGGTTTGCCTGACCAATCGCCGCACCTGCGTAAGCTGCTAACGCTACCGGTGGTGTCAAGTCAGCCACGATACCAAAGTAGAATACGAAGAAATGTGCTGCCAATGCCGGAACACCCATACGAATCAAAATTGGAGCGCACGTTGCCGCCATAATACAGTAGTTTGCTGTTGTCGGTACACCCATACCAAGCACGATACAACAAAGCATTGTAAGGAATAAGGCGATAATAACCTGATTTCCGGCCAATTGAACGATACCGTTAATCATCATATTTGCGAGACCTGTCATAGTAATGGTTCCTGCAATAATACCTGCTACACCACAAGCTGCCGCCACAGTAATCATACCCTGACCACCAGCTGCAAGCGCCTCAAAAATCTTTTTCGGTGTAATACGGTTCTCTTTATTGAAAAGACTCACTACAATCGCTGCAACAATCGCAATCGCTGCTGCATATTGAATTGAACGTTGGCTTGTTCCTACCAAATAAATCAGAAGCACCAACGGAATTAACAAATAGACCTTCTTAAGAAGCGGAAGAATCTTAGGTAGCTCTTCTTTAGTCAAACCGCGAAGTCCTTCTTTCTTCGCTTCCAAATGCACTGCAATAAAGATACCCGCAAAGTAAAGTACTGCCGGCAAAATTGCACGAACTACAATATTACTGTAAGGAACACCAACATAGTCTGCCATTAAGAATGCTGCAGCACCCATAATCGGTGGCATAATCTGACCACCTGTAGAAGCAGATGCCTCTGCTGCCGCTGCAAACTCTGCCTTATATCCAGTTCTCTTCATAAGAGGAATAGTTACGGAACCCGAACCAACTGTGTTTGCTACAGAAGAACCGGAAACCATACCTTCCATCGCACTGGCAACTACGGCAACCTTCGCAGGACCACCTGAGAATCCACCTACAACTGCATTTGAAATATTAATGAAGAAATCTGCGATACCCGTTCTCTCCAAAAATGCGCCAAATATAATAAACACTACAATGAATTTTGAACAAACATTAACCGGTGTCGATAAGATACCTTCCTTGCTGTAGAACAAATACGAAATCATATATGTAAGTTTTCCGCTGAATGTTGGATTCGGCAATACAATCAATGCATACACCAAAAGTGCTCCTGCCACAATCAGAATTGGAATACCTACACTTCTACGGCAAACTTCCGCCAAAGAAAGCACACCGATAATACCAATAACTACCTGATAAAACTCAAATTTGCTACCTTGCTGGATAATACTCATCGCATTAAACGTAAAATACAAGAAAGAACCTGTTCCAAGTATCATTAATACCCAATCATACCAAGGCATAGAATTGACTTTCTGCTGTCCCTTTTTTACCGGATACACAAGATAACCAATCAACACAATAAATGCCATAAATGACGTGAGACGAATCTCCTCAAGCCAACTGGTGAAGAGTGTCACATAAATACAAAACAACGCAAATATTGCCAGAACAATACTCACCAAGATCTTAGGAACACCTTCCCATACACGGACATTAGACTCACGGTCGAATTTCTTCATAACCGCGTCTAAATCCATTGGCTCTGCAGGTTCTGTAGCAACTTTCTTCTTAAAAAAAATCATAGATACCTCCTGTTACATGAAAACGGCTGCGACGAATTTCGTCACAGCCAAAGAAATCATTACTTAGATTATTTCGTTTCTACGTTAACGCCTTTTTCTGCGAAATATTTAGCAGCACCAGCGTGGAATGGAACTGTCATACCGCTTGTTGCATTTTCAATGCTAAGCTCTGCACCTTTTCCATTTTCAGCTGTAATAGCATCGATGTTATCGAAGATAGCTGCTGTTAATTTGTAAACATCATCTTCTGTTGCTGAAGCACTTACAATCAATGTAGCCTTTACAGTAACTGTTGTTACATCTTTTTCCTGTCCTTCGTATGTTCCTGCAGGAATTACATGCTCTGTATAGAATGGACAAGATTCCATAAGTTTCTTAGAAACATCACCATCGATCGGTACTAAGTATGCATCATTTGTTGTACAGAGTTCTGTGATGGCCGGTGTCGGAGGTCCTGCTACGATAAATGCAGCATCAATTTTTCCATCTTTCAAAGCATCTGCGCTGTCTGCAAATGACTGATATTGAGGTTTGATGTCTTTTTCAGTAAGGCCTGCTGCTTCCAACACATCTACTGCATTAAAGTAAACACCTGAACCAGGAGCACCGATAGAAACTGATTTTCCTTTTAAATCAGCAACTGATTTGATGTCTTTGTCCATTGTGATAAGCTGTACAGCCTCTGCATAGAGACCTGCAACTACACGGAAAGAATCTACTTTTCCGTCTTCTTCAAATGCACGAGTTCCTTCCCAAGCGTATGCCATAACGTCAGATTGAACTGTACCCAGCTGATAGTTACCTGCATCAATACCTTGGATGTTAGCTTTAGAACCGTCTGTAGAAACAACTGTTACCTCAATACCTGCTTTGTTCTTAATGTATTGGCCAAGAACTCCGCCGTAACCATAATATGTACCTGCTGTACCGCCTGTACCCATTGTCATTTTTGTAGCTTTTACCTTTTCTCCATCTGCTTCACTATCTGTGTTACCACATGCAACGAGTGCAAATACAAATGCAACTACAAGTAAAAGTGAAAGTAATCTCTTTTTCATAATAATATCTCCCTTTATTAATAATCTTAAGAGAGATTCTATCATGGTTTTCCATTAATTTCAATACTTTTTTGTGTATTTGTATAATTGTATACAATCTTGTTGTCTAAAAAAGCGCAGGGAATTATTCCTGCGCCAACCATTTTATTACCTCTTCTATTTTCTCATCATCAGTTTTCACATTTTGCATATCAAACCGCTGATTTTTCAACACTTTTTCTAATTTTTCAGGCAATTCCACATCAAGTGAATCCGAATATACTTTACACTCTTCTATATACAGATTCTTGAGTTTCAGATGCACCTGAACTTCTCCCCATGTAAAACGCTTACTGTGCACCACCTCACACTCCGGGGACTTGCCATAGCGCCAATCCCAAGACGAAAACATTTCATAGTCTTTCTGGAACTCCTGCGTCGCTAAAGAGCATATTCTCACATTCCCAGATCCACAGGAGCCTGCGCATGTGCACGCATCCGTATCTTCTACAAGTCCAATGCGTTCATACTCTCCATACTCTTCTGCAAATGCCTCCAAAAGTGCCACTTTCATCGCCTCAACCGTAACATCCGCATTAAGGTCCTTCAGATTACACACCCTGGACTTCACAGACTTCACACCTTTCGCTTTCATCTTCTCCTCCGATGGAGTCAGATAGCGAGAAAGCATTTCTTTATTTAAATCTATCATTAATGTCCCGTGTTGGATTTTGCATGTCTTGTTTACAGAAAATGCATTCCCTGAGAACTTGTATCCATCTTTTGTAATAATGTCGTTTCTTCCCGAAAACTCTGTTTCAATGCCAAATTTCCGACAAGCCATCTGCACCACTTTCATCTGTCTTTCCAAATCATAGCGTTCCGGAGATGCTATAAATGTAAAACACAGATTTCCCAGGTCATGATATACCGCTCCACCCCCTGTGGTCCGCCGTGCCAGATATCCCCCCTCCTCTTCTAAGAGGTTTGCCTTGCACTCTCTGAGTGCGTTCTGATTGCGTCCAATAACAACCGTCCTGTCATTTTGCCAGAGATAGAATAATAAATCACCTGACTGAACTTTGTCAGCCAGGTGTTTTTCTATCGCCAGGTTTTTCCAAGGATTATATTCGTTACTTTCTACAAAATAATTCCTCATACAATTTCCTTTCGATTAAAGTACAGTTACATTCGCTTCCTCCGCAAGTTTTAAAAATTCCTCTGGTAGATTCCCATCGCTGATGATGTAATCAACATCTTCCATTTCCCCGAACATATACGGGAAAATCTTTCCGCATTTGGAACTGTCCATCAGAATTACCTTGCGAGCTGCTTTTTTCATTATGAGACGCTTCACCTGCATCTCATCTTCTTTTCCACATGTAAATCCACCATCAAGTGTATAACCCGAAACACCTATAAATGCTGTCGCAATATTAATAGGTTCCAGCATCGCCAGTGTGCTGGCACCTGACACCGCCTGATTTGCACGGTTCAGTGTGCCGCCACACATATGAATTGTAGGATTTACTAAATGGGATAATTCCACTGCTATATTTGGTGCCGTAGTAAAAATATTCAGTTCAATATCAGGCAACGCCTGCGCCAATGCCATACAGGAAGTTCCTGCATCAAAGAATACGGTACTGTCCGTGTAAATAAGTCCCAATGCTTTCTGCGCAATCTCGCGTTTTTCCACGACATTACTCTGCATTCTGGTCTCAAGTTTACCTTCGGTGACGCCATGGTGATTGATTGCCATAGCACCACCTCTGGTGCGGATAATCAGTCTTTCCTCTTCCAGTTTTGCGAGGTCACGATGAATGGTCATGACACTTACATCCGGGAAAAGTTCGGTGAGTTCTTTGATTGATACGGCACCCTTTTCTTGAATATATTTTCGTATTTTTTCTCTACGAATCTGATTCATATTTACTACCTCTTATTTACAATTAAACACCCATTTTCAACTTTCTCATCTGTTCTACAGGTGTTACATTTGTAAGTGGTTTGTATCCTTCTAATGGCATAATCTTTTCATTGATTGCATCCATAATCCACTCTTTTTGTGGGAAGAAGAATTCATCATACTCGAACGGAGGTGTAATCCAGTTCTGAGCTCCTACGATTACAGGAGGT